>DAHUXR010000161.1 GCA_027307045.1 Acidobacteriaceae bacterium | reverse complement strand
AGGTATAGCCCTGACGATCAAGTGGCAGCTAATGGCCAATCGCTTCGCGAGCGTGATGTATCCCTTGAGACAATTGCGAACATAGGGCTCCCTCGCCCGCTCCCGGGTCATAATCAGGTGTTGGCGGCGTTCTTGTCGCGGGTTCGGGATTGCAGGAAAAACCCTACGCGTTAATCGCCTTGCCTTCCACCGAGCTAAAGGCGTCGAGCATGCCCTCTGAGACAGTGGGATGCGCGTGGATGGTAAACATCATGTCCTCGACCGTGGCTTCAAGTTCCAGCGCGGTCACGGCTTCTGCGACCAGCTCCGTTGCCAGCGGGCCAATGATGTGCACACCCAAAATCTCGCCATACTTGGCGTCAGACACAACCTTGATGAAGCCCTCATGGTTGTTGATGATGGTGGCCTTGGAGTTGGCGGTGAACGGGAACTTGCCGATCTTCACCTGATGCCCTGCTTCTTTGGCCTTGGCTTCTGTCAGGCCCACGCTTCCGATCTGCGGCTCGCAGTAAGTGCAGCCGGGGATGTGGTTCTTGTTGACGGCTTTAGCGGGCTTGCCGGCAATGCGCGTAACGGCGACGATCCCGCACATAGAGCCGACGTGCGCGAGCTGCGGCATGCCGGCAACGATATCGCCGATGGCATAAATGCCTTTCTCGCCCGTTTCCATCCATTCATTGGTGTGAATGAAGCCGCGTTCCACTTTGATGCCGGGCGCTTTCTCCAGACCAATGCCTTCGGTGTTCGGCCCGCGGCCCACCGCGACCAGAACTTTTTCCGCTTCCAGCTTTTGCGTGGCTTCGCCATTGGGCGTGAAACTTACGGATACGCCATTTTTCGTCTTCTCAACTTTTTCTACTTTGGTGTTGACGAAGCAGTTGATGCCTTTCTTCTTAAATGACCGCAGCAACTCTTTGCTTACGTCCTCATCTTCCACCGGAACGAGGCGCGGCAACATTTCGATTATCGTGACTTCCGCGCCAAATGACCGATAGATGGAAGCAAATTCCACGCCGACCGCGCCGGAGCCAATGATGACCATCGACTTGGGAAGGGCCGGCAGGCTGAGCACTTCAATATTGGTGAGAATGCGATCGTCCGCTTGCAGGCCGGGCAGCATGCGCGCAAAAGAGCCGGTGGCCAGAACGATATTTTTGGCCTGCACCTGACTCGCTCCTTTGCCCCCATCCACCTGAACGGTATGGACGCCGTTTTTGGCCGGGCCGGTGAGGCGTCCGAAGCCGAGCACGCGATCAACCTTATTCTTGCGCACGAGGAAGTCGAGCCCTTTGGTGTGCTTGGTCACGATCTTGTTCTTGCGGTCCTGGATGATCTTCCAGTTCAGCTTGCCCGCGCCCAGGCCGTCAATGCCATATTCTTCAGCGGCCTTCAGGTGGTCATACACTTCAGCGTTAAAAAGCAGCGCTTTAGTGGGGATGCAGCCAACGTGGAGACAGGTGCCGCCGAGCTTGTCCTCTTTTTCAATGAGGCAGGTCTTCAGTCCAAGCTGGCCGGCGCGGAAAGCAGCCGAGTATCCGCCGGGGCCTCCGCCGATGATGGCGACGTCATAAATAGTGTCTGGCAAAATAGCGCTCCCTCTGATTGGAAAATCTTCTCTTTCAAGACCAAGCAGGCAAACAAGTGATTGTAAACCGGACATGGCTTCAGCCTCAAAGCGCGGAGCCGCGTGCCGTATGCCTGAGAGATTTTCTCCGTTGTCTTCAGGATTATGACCATTAGATTAAGGTTGGGGTGGGAAGGATTCGCGCGCGACCCCGGCGGAGCAGCGACAAAACTGGCCCTCATCGGCTAAGATTGTCGCGAAAAAGGGTTGTCGCAATATTCAAACATTGCGGCATCGGACAATAGTCGCGAAGAAATCCGCGACCTTTGGACGCGGGCCCCGGGATTGCGACGTCCAAAAGGAGGGCGTATGTTGCATTTCTTATGGTGGATTCTGGTTGGCCTGATCGCCGGTTGGGCGGCAGGCAAAATCATGAAAGGTTCCGGCTATGGCACCCTGGGCGACATAATTATTGGCATTGTGGGTGCCGTGATTGGCGGCTGGATTATGCGGTTGCTCGGTTTCACCGGGCAAGGCGGCACCATCTACACCATTCTGATAGCAATTCTAGGCGCTGTCATCCTGGTGTGGATCATGCGCAAAATCAAAGGAAGCTAGCTGCCGGATTGAGCCGGCATAGATGTTCTGGTCCACGAATCGCTTACCTAGCGATGATGGCGGCGCTTTGCATTTACTCATTGACGCAGCCGAACCCTGTGCTAGGCTTGGCACGCTATGTCTTCCACATTGATCATTCCAGTTCCGCCCGTAAAGCTGGCCCGTGCTGCATGGCTCCGCGTCATCGGCGTGCTGCTGCTTGGCCTGCTGGCCGCGGCTGCACTGGCGTTTTATGGCTATGAGCTTTACCGACTGAACGGGGCGTTGACCGGATACCAGCAGGCGATGCTGCAACACCAGATGAGGACAGAGGCGATTCATCGCCTGAGCGAGATGGACGTGTCGTTCAATCGCTACCTGCTGGATGGGAACTCCGCGAACACGGGACTGCTCCAGGCTGACAAACAAAGAATCGAGCAACTGGTGGAGCAGAATGACGGCGCGAAAAATGACAACCTGCTGCAGGGCCTGGTGGCGACAGAGCAGAAATGGTATGCGCAGGCCGTGCAACCGATGATCGAAGAACGCAGGAAGCTTGCAGCAGGCCAGGGATTGCCGGAAGACTTTCTCGCCAAATATCGCGCGGCGCCGCAGGATTTACAGATCGTTAACCTTGAAATAGCCACGGAAAATGCGCACCGTGAAGCGCTGCAGACATTGCAGCAAACGCAAGATCAATTGCAGTGGCGATGGCTGCCGTTTCCGCTGGCGGCATTGGCCATCATAGGCATGATCTGGCTGGCAATGGGCGCGATGAAGAACGTAAGCTATCTAAAGCAGGCGGCGGAAAATGGCGACGAGGACGAAGAGGATAACTCTGCCCACAACGAAAACTCAAAATAGCAAGTTAGTCCAGCGCATCGTAATCGCCAAAGTGACGAAAAAAGTTCATCTAGTCATTCAGATGCAGCCTGCTCAGGGTATCCGGACGGAATAATTTGGCCCTGGGGAACTTACGAATCAACACCATTCTTGGGGCAAGCCAAGCCATTGCTAAAAATATGAGGGCCATGAAACCGTTGTATAGCCGCAGCTCATGGTCGTCATGCAACATCAGCATACAATCTGAATCCCCGCCCATAACAGGCAGAAACTTAACATGTACCGCATTGAAGCCTTGGATTGCTTGCGGGAGAGCTTCCCACGAAACGGTGGTGATAATTTTCCGAGGACCGCGATTCGAAACAGACTCGAGACGATTAAGCTCAGAGTAAACAAAAGCAGCAGGATTTTGATGAATAAATGCATGCCAGTCGATACAAGAAGATTCTTCTACTTTCTACTAACTCCGTGTTCGGCTCCCCTGCGCAAAGTCATCTTTATCCCAGCATCCTTGCCGCGTCTTTCGCAAAGTAGGTGAGAATGAGTTGCGCGCCGGCGCGTCGGATGGACGTAAGCGATTCAATGATCACGCGGTCGCGGTCGAGCCATCCGTTGCGGATGGCCGCTTGCAGCATGGAGTATTCGCCGGAAACCTGGTAGGCGGCGATGGGCAAATCAAAACGGCGGCGCGCTTCAGAGATTACGTCGAGATAAGGCATGGCGGGCTTCACCATGATCATGTCCGCGCCCTCTTTGATGTCGAGAGAAATCTCGCGCATCGCTTCGCGCACATTCGCGCCATCCATCTGGTAAGAGCGGCGATCGCCAAATTGCGGGGTGGAATCAGCGGCTTCGCGGAAGGGGCCGTAAAATCCCGAAGCAAATTTGGCCGCATAAGAAAGGATAGGCGTATTCAAGAAGCCTGCGTGATCCAGGGCTTTGCGAATCGCACCGACGCGGCCGTCCATCATGTCACTCGGAGCAATAATATCCATGCCGGCTTTTGCCTGTGAGACTGCGGTCTTGGCCAGGATTTCCAGCGTGGGGTCGTTCAGGATTTCATATTCCACTTCCGCCGCAACCTGCGTTGCCACGGCGCTTCTTCCGCCGTTGCCGCTTCCCCGCTTCGACGACGCCGCGCTATTCCCTGCTGGCGCATTCTTTTTCTGCACAATCCCGCAGTGCCCGTGCGACATGTATTCACACAGGCAAACATCGCCGACCACAACCAGATCGCGCACCTCGCGTTTTATCGCCCGCGTGGCTCTCTGCACGATTCCGTCATCCGCCCACGCCCCGCCCGCGACGTCATCTTTCTTCTCCGGCAAGCCAAACAAAATGATTCCGCCCACGCCCAGGCTCTTCGCCTCATGCGCCTCTTTCACCGCTTCGTCCACCGAAACATTAAACACTCCCGGCATCGACCCAATCTCTTTCCTGACGCCCTCGCCCGGACACACAAATAGCGGATAGATAAAGCTCGTCGGCGTGAGACGGGTCTCGCGCACCAGCGACCTTAACGAATCGGTCTGGCGCATGCGGCGAAGGCGTGTGACTGGAAAGCTCATTTGCTCAAAGTTTATCAGCTCTGGCGGCCCAAATACCTCGATTTATCGCCTCAAAGCGGCAAATAGCGCCCACTCCATCGCAAATCAGCGTCAACTCCACTGCAAATCACCGCCAGTTCCACCGGCAAATCAACGCCAACTCCACTCGCAAATTCGCCGGCCAAACACCAACATTACTTCAGCGCGTTGTCATAGGCCAGGATCAGCGCCGCGGAAACACTCTCCAGCGTTTTCTGGATAGTAAGGAGCTTCAACACCTGTCGTTGCGCTTCCTCCAGTCGATCCTGAGGGACCTTGGTCAAGCCCTGCTCGAACGAGTGCATCGCTGCCGCCAGATCACCTAGTGAAGCAAATCCCTGCGCCTGGACCGTCAGAAACTCCTGCTGCAGATCATAGGCATCGGTATAAGCCTTGAGTTGGTCATACTCCATGTGCGTTACCGCGCCGCTCACTGACGCAGTTTTCCACGCCGTTGAATAAATCTCATAGGTGGCAAAGGTGTGTCCAACGCGCCCGGTGGGCAGCTTCCGGCCCTTCTCCACTGCGTCAATCGTCGAAATCATCTCCTGCAGCTGTTTTTCTCTCGCCAGAATTTCCGGGACGGCTTTCTGAATAATCTCTCTATTGTTGCGCAGCTCCGTAGCAATATTCGCCCGCGCCTCCCGCACCAGTATCCGATGGTGCGCCCACGTCACCATCCCATCCAGCGCCAGCGCAATCAGTATTCCCAGCACCACCGTAAACATGTGGAACAGAAATTCTCTTTTGGAATGGATCGGCTTCTCCGGCGCGTGGATCTCCATCGGCTCTCCCTGTACTGTAGTAGTGGTTGCGATTTTCGCATC
The DNA here is from genome assembly GCA_027307045.1 of Acidobacteriaceae bacterium. GTDB lineage: Bacteria > Acidobacteriota > Terriglobia > Terriglobales > Acidobacteriaceae > Angelobacter. The sequence goes on along the minus strand of DAHUXR010000161.1, from coordinate 3,295 downwards.
GTCCGCCGCTTGCAGTGCGGCAGCGGCTCCGCTTTCTCGCTTTTCATCGTCGCTCGATGAAGACGCCACGGTACTCGCGTCCTGCGTTCCTCCATCGGCAGCTGGCTTATCTTTTGGCATGATCCGTTGCATCATAGCGCGTCCGCGGCTCTCTGCGAACTACCCTGTTTGTGAGCTACTATCTTAAGAGCATGGTCCCATCGCCGCTCCAGCATTCTTCCGCCCGCGTCCTGGAATTCGATCACCTTTGTGACCTCTTGGGCGCATACGTCAGCTCGCCGCTGGGCAAGGCCCGCGTCGCGCAGTTGGAGCCTTCGCTTGACCGCGCGTGGATCAACCAGCAGCAGCAGCTTGCCGACGAATCGCGCCGCTTTTACTCCGCCGGCGGTCGCTTCGAATTTACCGGCCTTTTCGATGCGCACAATCTTCTGGCCAAAGCGCGTATTCCCGGCGCGACGCTCGAAATCGAACAGATCCGCGACCTAGTCCTACTCGTCGATAAATCCTCCGAGTGGCGTGAGATGGCGCTGCATCCACCGGACGCCGTCAAGCCGCACTGGATCGGCATGCTCGCGCTCACGCAGCAAATCGCCGACTTCACTTTGCTGCTGCGCCACTTCCGCAACAAGATCCAGCCGGACGGCACGCTCGATGATCGCGCTTCGGCTGAGCTCACGCGCATCCGTCGCGACGTGGAAAAGCAGAAGCGCGCCATCCAGGAATCGCTGCGCGGCTACCTGCGGCGGCTGGCTGAAGGCGGCGCCGTGCAGGATGAACTCGTAACCATCCGCGGTGAGCGCTTTGTCATTCCCGTCAAGACTGAGCAGCGCAAGCGCGTCAATGGCGTCGTCCACGGCGCAAGCTCCAGCGGACAAACCATGTTCATTGAGCCGCTGGAAACCATTGAGCAGAATAATGACCTTGTCCGCCTGCTGGAAGAAGAGCAGGCTGAAATCCGCCGAATCCTGCAGGAGATGACCGAGCGTCTGGGCGAGCACAGTGAAGCCATTGCCACCGCCGCCAACGTGATGGCGGAAGTTGAGCTGCAAATCGGCAAGGCGCGTTTTGCCGTGGACTACGATTGCGTCCGCCCGGAGATCACTGAAGACTTTACTGAGCTGCGGGCCGCGCGCCATCCGCTGCTGGAGCGCAACCTCAAAGCCAAAGGCGGCAAGGTTGTTCCGCTCTCGCTTGAGATGGACGCCAATCATCGCCAGCTCATCATCAGCGGCCCCAACACGGGCGGCAAAACCGTGGGCCTGAAAACCCTTGGACTGCTGGCGCTCATGGCTCAAGCCGGCGTTCCCGTGCCCGCCACCTCGGCGCGGCTGCCGGTCTTTGATTCCGTGCTGGCCGATATTGGCGACTACCAGTCGATCGAGCAAAATCTTTCCACCTTCTCCGCGCACGTCACCAACATTGATTTCATCTCGCGCACCGCCACAGCGCATTCGCTCGTCCTGCTGGACGAGCTCGGCTCCGCCACCGATCCTGAAGAAGGCGCGGCGCTCGCCGTGGCCATTGCAGACCATTTTCGCCGCAGCGGCGCGCTCAGCATCATCTCCACGCACCACACCTCGCTCAAGGTCTATGCCGCCAATACCCCGGGCGTGCTCAACGCAGCCGTGGGCTTTGACGAAAACACTCTGCAGCCAACCTATGAGCTGCGTCTCGGCGTGCCGGGAGCGTCGGCGGGCATCAACATTGCGCAACGGCTCGGCCTCAATCGCCAGATTACCGATGCCGCGCGTGAACGCCTGACCACGCAGACGCAGGACGTAAGCAAGTTTCTTGACCGTCTGCACTCTCAGCTGCGCGATCTTGAAAGCGAACGCCAGGCCGCACAAAAACGCGAACAAGATCTTGCCCGCGAGCAGAAGCGCCTTGAAGCCGAGGGCCAGCAGGAGCAGCGGCAGAAAGTGCGCGAATTTGAGCGCAAGATGGAATCGCTCATCAAGGACTTTGAGTACCAGGCGCGCGAGGCCATCAACGCCGTGCAGGACCGCGCCGCCGCCCAGAAGCTCAGCAAACAGGCGGAGCAGCGCATCGCCAAGCTGCGCCGCGAATTCAAAGAACAGTTTGATGCCGGAGTGGTCGCGCACAAAACCGGCGCAGACCAGGGCGATCCCAACGCGCGCCCGCATGAGGTCAAGCACATCTCTGAAGGCGATACCGTCAAGCTCAAGTCGCTGGGCCGCACGGCGGTGATCAAGCGCAAACTCGATGAGAACACCTTTGAAGTCGAAATCGGCAACATGAAGATGAAGATTCCCCGGCATGACGTTGCCGAGGTCTTTTCTCCTTCCGGCGGCGTAGGAAAAAGCGCGGCAGTCAATCCCGTCGCCGCAGCCCGCGCCCGGGGAATCTCAGTCACGCTCAAAGAAGATTCCAGCGCCCCCACTGAGCTCAACGTGATCGGCCGCAACGTGGACGAAGCTACCAGCGCGGTAGAAAAATTCATCGACCGCGCATTTCTCGCGGGCCTCACGCGTGTGCGTATCGTCCACGGCAGCGGCATGGGAATTCTCCGTAAAGCTCTCCGCCAGTATTTGCAAAAGCATCCTCACGTCGCCACCGTCGCCGAGCCGCAACAGAACGAAGGTGGCGCGGGTGCGACGGTTGTGGAATTGAGGGAATAGCAAAAAGCAAAATCGCACCACGAGGCGCGGAGAAAGAAGTTTTTTCCGTAATCCCGAGAGGCTGTGACTTTTTCAGTTTTGCAGTAAGGGAATGGGCGAAGCGCAGTCGTGCTGGATGAGATCAGCTGTAACAGCAAACCAGCTACTTGAACCAGCATCGCCTGCAACTCATTCCGTCGTGCAAGCCAACATTCATCTCTTCATGATTGCAGTAACCGTGAACCGAAATGCATCACGTTGTAAGCCAGAGCACACCATAGAGCTACGCATTTGTGCTTGTCTAACCCGCGAACCAGGATTTGCGTAAGCCCACGGCTGGTTCGCAACTCGCCATTGACGGTCTCACTGGTTGCGCCTCTTTGCTTGTAAATCTGTTTCCCTTCTTCGCTCGCCATCCGCTTCTTCCACGCCAGCACCGCTGCACTATCTCTGGGTTTAGGTTCCAGTTCGCGGCCTCGGTTGGCCCTGTTCCTGGCAGGCTTGGGGGGTACGAAAAGCTCCACCCCTTGCTCATGTGCCTCCTCGATGTCTTGCAGCCGCAGATACCCACCATCCAGCAATTGCTGCTCTACCTTGCCCCCAGTCCGTTGTTCCACCTGCTGCCGCATGGACTGGCTCAGTCCGGCTGAATCACTGCCTTCATTACTGACTTCCAC
>DAHUXR010000160.1 GCA_027307045.1 Acidobacteriaceae bacterium | reverse complement strand
ATTGAAGCCGAGGTAAGGCATGACGTGATTGCCTTTACCACGGCGGTAGCGGAAAAAGTTGGTCCGGAGGCGCGCTGGCTGCATTACGGCCTTACGTCGAACGACGTGGTGGACACGGCGCAAGCGCTCCAGATCAAAGAGGCTTCTCGGATTATCGCAGAAGACCTGGAGCAGTTAGAGCAAGTGCTGGCGCGGCGCGCCCACGAGTTTGAGCACACGCCCACCATCGGGCGCACGCATGGTATCCATGCCGAGCCGACGACATTCGGACTGAAGCTGGCAAACTGGTACGCCGAGATCGTGCGCAATATCGAGCGCTTCCAGCGCACAGCGGAAGAGATGCGCGTGGGCAAGCTTTCCGGCGCAGTGGGTACATTTGCCCATCTGGAGCCGGAATTCGAAGAGAAAATTTGCCGGCGTTTGGGATTGGAGGCAGCGCCGATCTCGACCCAGGTCATCCAGCGCGACCGCCACGCCTATTACGTCGCTACGCTGGCGACGATTGCCTCAACGCTGGACAAGATCGCCACGGAAATACGGCACCTGCAGCGAACGGAAGTCCGCGAAGCGGAAGAATACTTCAGCGAGAAGCAAAAGGGATCTTCTGCGATGCCGCACAAGCGCAATCCCATCACCTGCGAGCAGATCAGCGGGCTGGCGCGCGTGGTGCGGGCTAATGCGCAGGCCGCGTTTGAAAACGTGGCGCTGTGGCATGAGCGCGATATCTCGCATTCGTCAGTGGAGCGCGTAATCCTGCCCGATTCCACGATTCTCGTCGACTATCTCCTGACCAAAACGATCCATCTGATCGATACGCTGATGGTCTATCCCAACCGCATGCTGAAAAACCTGGAATCGACGGGCGGGCTGGTCTTCAGCGGACAGCTCCTGCTTGATCTTTCTGAGCATGGCATGGCGCGTGAGGACGCTTATCGACTGGTGCAGAAGCATGCCATGCGCGCGTGGAAAGAAGACTTGAACTTCCGCGAACTGGTGATGAACGACGCGGAGATTACGTCGCGGGTGCCGGCCAAGCAGATTGAGCAGGCGTTTTCTATTGAGCGGCAGTTGAGGAACGTGGACAAGATTTTTAAGAGGGTGTTTGGGAAATAAAAATGCTTTCGCCGCAGATTCACGCTGATCAGCGCTGATCAGGATTGGCGCCCTGCGCAATGTAGCTAGCAGGAACATGGTGCCAAAATGCATCCATCGGCATCTAATTGATGTCATGGCGTTGGAGTGTTCATGCCAGTAGTTAAAACCTGCAAACAATGTGGACAAAAGAACCGTGTGCCCGCGGAGCACCTTGCGGATGCGGGACGCTGCGGAGCCTGTAAATCGTCCCTGCCGCCCGCTGCCGAACCTCTTGAGGCAAATCCTGAGTTGTTCGACGAAATTATTGCTAAGTCCCGTGTTCCGGTGCTGGTTGATTTTTGGGCAAGCTGGTGCGGTCCTTGTCGCATGGCTGCGCCGGAAGTTGCCCGTACATCGGCAGACATGGCAGGACGGGCCATTGTGTTAAAGGTGGATACCGAACGGCATCCTGAGTTGGCCGCTCGTTACAATGTGCGCGGAATCCCAAACTTCGCCGTTTTTCACCAAGGCCGCCTTGTGATGCAGCAAGCAGGAGTAGTAAACCATTCGGTCATGAAGACGTGGCTGGAATCGGCCGCGAAAGCTGCTTAGACGGTTGGCCCAGGCTTTTCGCCGATTCTAGCGTCACACCAAATGCACAGGTACTCTGGCGTATTGCGGGGAAGCAACAAGGAAGTGCTGGGTGACGCATCCATCTCGGATTCTCGAGAAAAGCTAGACTGAGATCGTGAACGACGTTTCTGTCCTCGTCACCGGGCGATACATGGTGTCGCGCTCGACAGGCTCGCGGCCGGCTTCACGGATCAGCCGTTCCAGTTCCTTCCGGACCATGCCCTGTGGAGTAGTGGCGCCGGCGTCGTGATAAATCTTTTCTTCAATCACGGTGCCGTCAACGTCGTCCGCGCCAAAGCGCAGTGAGATTTGCGCGATCTTGGGCGAGAGCATTTGCCAATAAGCTTTGATGTGAGGAAAGTTATCGAGCACCAGGCGGCCAATGGCGATCTGTTTCAGGTCCAGCATTCCGGTGGTCACAAACAAATGCTGCAAGGGCGTATTGGCCGGATGGAAGGCCAGCGGAATGAACGTCTGGAACCCGTGGGTTTCATCCTGAAGAGTGCGCAGGCGGATGAGATGGTCAGCGCGGTCTTCCTCATTTTCGATATGGCCATAAAGCATGGTGGCGTTCGATTTCAGGCCGATCTTGTGCGCGGTGCGGGCGGTGTCGAGCCACTGGTCGCCATCAATTTTGTGGTCGCAGATCACGCGGCGCACGCGCTCATTGAATATTTCCGCGCCGCCGCCGGGCAGTGAGTCCAGGCCGGCATTCTTGAGCTGACGCAACGTTTCTTCAATGGAAAGCTTGGCGCGCTTGGCCAGGAAAGCGATCTCCACCATGGTCAGGGCTTTCAGGTGGACCTGGGGAAAACGCTCTTTCAATCCTGAAATCAAATCGAGGTAATACTGAAACGGCAAATCAGGATGCAGGCCGCCGACTATGTGAAATTCTGTAATGGCTTCAGAGTAGCCCGAAGCCGCGGTCTGGAAAGCCTCTTCAAGGGCCATGGTGTACGCGCCGGGAGCGTCCTTCTTCCGGCCGAAAGCGCAGAGGCGGCAGGCGGCCACACAGACGTTGGTGGGGTTGATGTGCCGGTTGACGTTGAAATAAGCCACGTTGCCGTGCAGGCGCTCGCGAACGTGGTTGGCCAGCCATCCTAAGGCAAGGATATCCGGCGACCGGTAGAGGGCGACGGCATCGTCAAAAGTGAGGCGCTGGCGGTCAAATACTTTATTGGCAATGGGTTGAAGAGTGGCATCGTCCGTCTGAAACCCATGCCGCGCCTGGGTGGGAGCAGTTGTGGCCATAAACAAAATAATACCTTTTTGTAAGGATGGCTTCAATTGCGTCGAATACGGAACGCAATCCCCTTATTTTCAACGCGCTCTTGCCGACTGTGCAAATCTCCTGGTCGCAAATTCTTGCGATTTTGGCATCGTCCCAATTTGGAATGCGGCGCCGAACCGAACAAACGTCAGATTCAAAGGGAAATTCAAACATGGGAACTGGTTGCTGAATTTGCATCAATCTCATACAGGCCGGAGAAGAAGGGAATAGTAGCGGAGGTTGGCGTAGGCATCATGCCATCGCTGCCGCTGCATCCGGCCAGCTCGATGCCAAGCAATACCAGTAAAAACCGTAGACTAAACCGGCGGCACGCTTCATGGGTGAGATTCCTCCATGAACAGATTCGGCTTAGGAAATGAATGGAAATATTCCCTTGCCAGACTATTAAGCTTAACAGGACCACTGCCAGTATGAGATCGCCAGTCTCAGAACAGAGAAGTAATTTGGATTGGGCGATGCTAAGTCATCGACATACTGAAGCTTCCCGTCTGAGAGCATGTGCCCTGGGTTGAAGTATAGCCGATAAAGCGAGTGCCACTGATCAACGAAAAATCGCGCCTGTTTGACCGGTGCCGCAGCGCGAATGGTTCTCGTAATTCGGGCAACTCTGGATTAACCTATGCAACATGAAAAGCACGATTCTGGCGCTTCTGGTGGTCATAGCGGGGTGCGGTGGAGATTCTGCTACTTCCGCGCCAGTAACCATCACGGCCGGCCAGGTTTTCAGCTCTTCCATGATTGGCCAGACGTGGACGTTTCAGAATGGCTTTGGCGACATTAGCACGATTGACATTCAAGCTGCGGCTTTTTGTGAAGCCGGCATATGTGACGGAAAATCAGTTGTAATGCACTTCGCTAAGACGGTTTGCCGTTCATACTGGCAGCCAGGCATATGCGGGGCCGAATTGTGGTTTGTCATTCACGTTGAAGCCGATGGATCCTATCGGGCCATTGCCAGCAAAGTAAAGTTCCCGCAGGGCTGCCCTTATTCACTATGTGTCCCTTCTACTGCTCCAACTTTGACCACTCAGAACCCGCAACTCATCGCAGGAATGCCGCTTCCTTACACGGTGATTCCGGCAATGGGGACGGAAGGCCAGAGCGCAACCGTTCAAACCGCTTACACTTCTTTTTGGCAAACAGGGGTGCTCACTGACGATGCTGTAACCCCAAATTTTCCAGTGACACAGGTCCCATGGTCCACCACGTCAGGAGTGCAGCAGATCACCACGCCAATGACTGGCACAGTGAAGGCACTCATTTCAGAACAGCACGAAGGATTGGTCCACGAAATTTGGTATGCGGCGCCTGGAGTCGGCTTTGTCGAATTTGCTCCACTCGACTTCGGCGACGGAAAAGGCCTGGATTCGTTGCTCACCATGAAACGCATTCGGTGAGTCTGGCAGTTACACCAACCAGCTCTAACGTTTTTCCATGTTTCTAACCGGCACACACCTGAGCGTTCCATTCTGGTTGGCGATGTCGCCACTGCATTTTTGCACATCGCGCAAACTGGCGCTGAGCCAGTGATCTTTGCCGTCATTGCAAGTGGCGTACAGTGTGCTCCCTTGCAGCCGGACGTCTCTACAGGTTGCAATGTAGGAACCGGGCGGCAGCACGCCGCTTGCCTCGCAGTTCAGGATACCGTTGATGTTGGCAACGCCCTCAGCACAGCGATTAGCGTCCTTGAGCGATGTCGGCAGCTCGCGGCCATCCAGGCTTTTGCAGACGGCATGCAGTGTGGCGCCTTTCATCTGGATGTTCCTGCAGCTATCCGTGTACGATCCGCCCGGCTGTGAAGGTGAAGGCGCGGCAGCTTTCTCTCCGCCGGCGCACTTCAGCTTGCCATCTTTATTGGCGATCTCTGAGCACTTTTCATAGTGAGAGAGTTTGGCGGAATGGGATTTGCCTTTTGCGTCCTGGCACTTGGCGTAGAGGGTTCCTTTTTGTACCGATATATCACTGCACGTCTGCTGGTAAGAACCCAGCGGGTTGGCTTCTTGCGCGGCACTGAAGGCGCCTGCGCAACCCAGGAGAATCATAATGGCCAAAAAAATAAGAGCTCTGCTCAAACGCATGGAATCTTCCCTTTCAAATTCTTGAGGTTCTTAATTGCCCAGTATAGTGGAGGTCTCGGGGCCGCTTAGTGAATAATTTCGTCCGCGGGACTGTGCTGTTCTCATTTATTGGCTTCTCATTTATAAACAAGGTTGGATGAGACGAGCACAAGCGTGACAACTTCTACCAGGCAGGAAGGCCCGCCCGCTCCGGCGGCACATCCCGGAGTGGGACGCCATGCCTTTCTGGTGGCCTCTGGAATCTTTCTCAGCCGAATCGCCGGGCTGGTGCGCGACCGAATCTTTGCTCACTATTTCGGTATTACGTACGTCGCTGACGCGTTTAAAGCGGCCTTGCGCATTCCCAACACGCTCCAGAATCTTTTTGGCGAAGGCGTCTTATCGGCGTCTTTTATTCCTGTCTACGCCAAGCTGCTGGCCCAGAAAGACCGTGAAGAGGCCGGGCGGGTGGCGGGCGCGGTGTTCTCTTTGCTCGCGCTCATCACTTCTGTCCTGGTGCTGGTTGGAGTTCTGGCAACGCCTTACATCATTGACGTGATCGCCTTTGGCTTTAAGGGCGAGACACGAAGGCTGGCCATTCAACTGGTGCGTATCTTATTTCCCGGCGTGGGTCTGCTGGTGATGTCGGCATGGTGTCTGGGAATCCTGAACAGTCACGGCAAGTTTTTTCTCTCTTACGTTTCACCCGTGCTATGGAACGCGGCATTCATCGTGGCCATGGTCACTTTCCGCAAGAGTGACATGTCGCATCTGGCGGTTTACACCGCGTGGGGATCCGTGGTGGGAAGCGGGTTGCAATTTCTGGTGCAGCTTCCCATGGTGCTGCGATTGGCGCCGGAGCTGCGCATCTTTTTCCGATCGCTCACGGAAAACGTGCGCGTGGTCATCAGGAATTTTGTTCCGGTATTCTTCAGCCGCGGCGTGCTGCAACTGAGCGCCTATATTGATGGATTGCTGGCCAGCCTGCTGCCCGTGGGAGGCGTTTCCGCGCTGGCCAATGCGCAGACGCTTTACACGTTGCCCGTAAGTTTATTTGGCATGTCAATCTCAGCGGCTGAACTGCCCGCAATGTCAAGCACGCTGGGCACGGACGAGCAGGTGGCAACGACACTGCGGCAGAGGATCGCCGCCAGCACCAGGCGCGTGGGCTTTTTTGTGGTGCCATCGGCCGTGGGGTTCATAGCGCTGGGCGACGTGATCACGGCAATGATCTACCAGACAGGGAAGTTTTCTCACGGCGACGCGGTAAAGGTCTGGACGATTCTGGCCGGCTCAGGCGTTGGGCTGGTGGCTTCGACTGTCGGCAGACTTTATTCTTCCGCTTACTACGCGCTGCGCGATACGCGGACGCCTGTGCGCTTTGCCGTTGTGCGCGTGATTCTAACCACGGTGCTGGGCTACTTCTGTTCACGGCCACTGCCAAAGTTGCTGGGCGTCGATCCGTTCTGGGGCGCGGCCGGGCTGACTGCATCCGCCGGATTTGCGGCTTGGGTGGAATTCACGCTACTGCGTCGCGGGATGAACCTGAAGATAGGACGCAGCGAGTTTCCTGCTTCTTATTTTGCTCGGCTCTGGCTGGCTGCGATCATCGGCGCGGCGGTAGCGTGGGGAGTAAAGCTGGGATTGCATCCACAGAGGCCTGTCATCGGCGGCTTGCTGATTCTTGTTCCTTACGGAGCGGTGTATCTGGGCTGTACGGCACTGATGGGAATCGAACAGGCGGGGGGGTTAATGAGACGGGTACTGCGGAGAAGCTAGCTTTTTCCGAAGTCCCGGCCCTGAGCTTGTCGAAGAGGAGATCGCTATGGTGACGAGAAGCTGTCGGCTTACGCAAAAATGAAGTTGTGGTCGTAGAACTGTTCCGGACGAAGTAGTAAAGATCCAATGCCTCGGCAATCCTTTAAGACTTCGAAGAAGGTAGGGTTCCCTCGCGAAGCTCGGGATGTTAGAAAAAAAGCCTACTCAATCACCCGCATCTTCGCCCAGTCATACTGGAACTTGTGTCCGCAGTCCAGGCAGACGACATAGTGTTCGCCGGCGGGAGTAGGGACGTCCCAGTCTGAGTTGACGGCGCGGCGTTTGGGCGCCACGGCTGCGGCAAACGGCTGGGAAATCTTTTTGTGCGAGCAGCGAATCGAGAGCAACTGGAGAATTTTATTGACCATGGACTTCTTTCCACCGAGCCCATTCCCGGGTGCTCCCCGTAGGAAGCACCCTGGAAGAGGGCAAATGGGACTGCCTTCCCAAAGAAACTTATGCAGTGGCCGTTGTCATGCGCGGCGAATCGGTGATTGAAGTGGCTTCCTTGCTGCCATTCATCTCCTTCGCGCCGGGCTTTCTAATATCAATCGAACCCTTGAACCATGCGCCATCTTCGATCGAAATGCGCTGGCAAACTACGTCGCCCCCAAGTGACCCCTCATTGCGAATGTCGACCCGGTCGCTGGCTGTGACGTTGCCTTTTACCTTGCCCAGGACCACGACTTCCTTGGCGTTGATGTTGGCCTGGACCTGGCCATTGCGGCCGACAGTAACGCGGTTGCCGGGCAGGTTGACGGAGCCTTCTACGCGGCCGTCGATATAAAGCGATTCAGAGCCGGTCACTTCGCCTTTAATGACGAGCGATTTCCCGATGGTGGCTTGCTCCGTGTTGTTGAGTACGGCATTGCGAGGCGCGGCGACCGGCGTCGGCTCGCTAGGCAGAGTGGGGGTGTTGCTCATAACTGGTTTCTCCGGTTCCGCTGCGGGTTTTTGGTTCGGATTCGTCGGTGTTGCGGTCGTGCCAGCAGGCTTCCACATTAGTTTCTACATCCTTTCGATTCTGATGGTAATGCGCAGCCAGCTACTTTTTCGCCCGCTGCTATATAAAACATATTGGCCGTTGGGGGGACAACCAAGTAAGGCGACGGCACGTTAATAACCAAACTCCCGGCTATTCCGCCAACTCCAGAAACTCTGATTTGGCCATGCCTTCACGCAGTGCCTTCACACATCCGTCTCCCCGGACACTGCTTGACTGGTGTAAATATTCCTCCGTTGTTGGCATTTCTTATATCGGGCAAGCCCCTTAGAAGGAAAATCCTTTTCGCGCTAGGATAGGATTAAGAGGAATCGGTGACTTTTTCGCAGCCTCGCACCTTCTCCCTTTAGCCGATTCCCCGATTTGCGGTTACCAATTTACCATTAACCAAATTGATAATGCCATGCTTTTAGCCGATTCTTGCACCTCAAATTTAAATGCTGACTGAACAACAGGTCCTCCATTACGTCTCCAAACAGCCCAAACACATGGTGGGCTTCAAACAGCTCATCCATGACCTGGGCCTAAAGGGCAAAGACCGCCGCGCCCTGCAACAGCTTCTTCGCGACCTCACGCGCCAGCGCAAGCTCATCGCCATTGGCAAGGAGCGCTGGGGCTTGCCGACCTCCGCCAGTAACCAGGACCTGGTCGTCGGCAGGTTACGTATGCACCGCGACGGCTACGGCTTTGTCATCCCCGAACCCGGCTCGCTCCCGGCCCGAGCGCAGGGCAAGCTGCAAGGTGACATCTTTATTCCTCCGCCTGAAGTCGGCAACGCCATGCATGGCGACCAGGTTTTGGTGGAAATGGGTCGCCTCCGCCATGACGGCAAAGCTGAA
>DAHUXR010000015.1 GCA_027307045.1 Acidobacteriaceae bacterium | reverse complement strand
TCATCGCCGGAATCGGAAAGGCTGGGCAGATGGGACAAACCTACGCCAATCTGGGATGCGGTGGGATCCCAAGGGAGGGGGTAGGCAGGGATCGGAGAATCGGGACATCGGGGAACTGGGACATCGGAAAATCGGAACCGCGAGCATCGTGGCGTGGGATATCGGAAGATCGGAAAAACGAGGCGACTGCGATCGAGGAGAGACAAACGCTGATCGAGAGCCCGGTGATGTGAGGATCGGGATAAGTTAAGGAAGGCGGCCGAGAAATGGCGCCACCGAGACACTCTGGAAATCGAGGCACTGGAAATCTGCCGGCGCAGCGCGCTTCTCTGGTTAAACCATTGATTCCACTCGCCCTAATTTCCAAGATCGCGCAGAAAGACTCTCACGCCGCCCGCTTGCCTTGCGTGATATTCTTAAAAGTAGCAAGATGGTGGAAACCATCCTAGTAAACCGAGAGAAAAGGCGACTCAGTGACTCAAATTAAGGAAAAATTCGAAACTCGCAAGCTCCCGATGATGCCCATACGCGATGTGGTCATCTTCCCGTTCATGATGACCCCGTTTATCGTGGGCCGCGAGAGCAGCGTGCGTGCCCTGGAAGAAGCCCTGGCCTCTGACCGCAAGATATTTCTGGCCACCCAGCATGACGCGAGCATTGACGAGCCCAAGCCGAATGAGATTTACCAGGTGGGCACGATCGCCAACATTGTACAAAACCTGAAACTGCCGGACGGCAACATAAAGGTGCTGGTGGAAGGCGTGGAGCGCGGCAAGATACTGAAGCTGACCATTACGGACGGCTATTTTGAAGCCGAAGTGCGCACGGTGAAGTATCCACCCGACCCCACCAAGGCGCTGGACGCAGCCATGCAGCGCGTGCACAACCTTTTTGACCAGTACGTGAAGCTTTGCCAGAGCTTGAACCTTGAGCCCGTGATCATTACCGGCATGAACGATCCGGCGAAGCTGAGCGATACGATTGCCCAGAACCTGCAACTTTCAATTGAAGAAAAGCAGGAGCTGCTGGATATTTTCGATCCGGCGGAGCGGCTCAACCGCATTGCCGACGTGCTGGATATTGAAATTGAGAAACTGAACATGGACCGCACCATCCAGACGCGCGTGAAGCGCCAGATGGAGCGCGCGCAAAAAGAGTATTACCTGAACGAAAAGATCAAGGCCATACAGAAAGAGCTGGGCCGCGGCGAAAAGAGCGAGTTTGACGAACTGAAAAAGAAGATTGACACGGCCGGCATGCCCAAGGAAGTGCATGAGAAGGCGATCCAGGAATTGAAGAAGCTGGAAGCCATGCCACCAATGTCGGCCGAGTCAACCGTGTCGCGCAATTACCTGGATTGGCTGCTGGCCGTGCCGTGGAAAAAGAAATCAAAAGAGATCCGCAACATTGAGCATGCGGAAAAAATCCTAAACCAGGACCACTACGGCCTGGAGAAGATCAAAGACCGCATTTTGGAATTTTTGGCTGTGCGGCAGTTGGTGAAAAATCCCAAGGGCTCGATTCTCTGCTTTGTTGGCCCTCCGGGCGTGGGCAAAACGTCGCTCGGCATGTCGATAGCGAAAGCTACGGGGCGCAAGTTTGTACGCATGTCACTGGGCGGCGTGCGCGATGAAGCTGAAATTCGCGGGCATCGGCGGACATATATTGGCGCGCTGCCAGGACAGATTATCCAGATGATGAAGAAAGCCGGAACGAAGAACCCGGTCTTTATGCTGGATGAAGTAGATAAGATGGCTTCAGACTTCCGCGGCGATCCGTCTTCGGCGCTGCTGGAAGTGCTTGACCCCGAGCAAAATTGGATGTTCCAGGACCATTATCTTGACGTGGAATACGATCTGTCGCAGGTATTTTTCGTCGCGACGGCGAACGTGCTGCACACCATCCCCGCCGCGTTGCAAGACCGCATGGAAGTTTTGCGGCTGCATGGCTACACCGAACTGGAAAAAGTTGAGATCGCAAAGCAGTTCCTGGTGCGCAAGCAACGCGAAGCCACCGGACTCACGGAAACGCAGCTCACGTTTGGCGACGACGCTCTGCGCGAGATTATCCGTTCATACACGCGTGAGGCGGGCGTGCGCAACCTTGAGCGCGAAATCGGAAATATCTCACGCAAGGTGGCGCGCAAAGTGGTGAAAGACGCCACATACACCGTTGCCTTGACCGCGGAGAAAGTCAACGAGTTCCTGGGCGTTACCAAATTCCGTGACACGCTGGCCAATGAAAAGAGCGAAATCGGCCTGGTCACCGGGCTGGCATGGACGGAAGTCGGCGGCTCGATTCTGAGCATTGAAGTCGCAATCGTGGACGGCAAAGGCAAGCTCACCATTACGGGCCAGTTGGGTGACGTGATGCAGGAGTCGGCGCATGCGGCGATGTCGTACGTGCGGTCACGCGCGTTGCGGCTCGGTATCCCCAAGGATTTCTACCGCAACTTTGATATTCACATTCACGTGCCGGAAGGCGCTATTCCGAAAGACGGCCCTTCTGCCGGCATCACGATGGCCACGGCCATATCGAGCGCGCTGAGCAAAATTCCTGTGCGCCGCGATATCGCCATGACAGGCGAGATCACGCTGCGCGGCAAGGTGCTGCCGATCGGCGGGCTGAAAGAAAAGTTGCTGGCCGCGCTGCGCGCCGGGATTAAAGAAGCGATCATCCCGAAAGAAAACGAGAAGGACCTTGCTGACGTGCCGGAAAATATTCGCGGCCAGATGAAGGTCCACTTTGTGGAGAATATGGACCAGGTATTGACGGTCGCGCTGGAAACGCCACTTCCGGATTTCCCGGAAGAAGGCGCACAGACGATACCAGCTCCTGCCGTGCAGCCGGAGATATCGCGCGAACGCTATCTGTAAAGTCTGTTGTAAGGCTTACGAGCCCTCTCAAAACAGAGCGGGCTTTTTCTTTTCGGGGAGGGGCAGAATGAAAGTCACGGGTGGAAATATCAACGTAAAAAAATCGGCCTTGCCCCGGTAAATCATTGCTCCGGTAAATTATTTTCGCGCCGCCACACGCAAAATTCCTTCCAGATCATCCGGATGAATGGCGTGCAGCATCGCGTCTTCGCGATCGATATGGCCTTGCGTCATCAGCGTCGCCAGCGACTCTTCCATGCTGAAGGAGCCGGCCTTCTTGGTCATGGTAATTTCCTGGTGCAATTGATGGATGTTGTTTTTGCGGATGTGCACACGCGCGCCGTAGCCAATCATCAGCAGCTCAGCCGCTGGGTATCGTCCGCCGCGTTTGCTGGGCATAAGGATCTGCGTAAGCACCGCCGAGAGAGACATCGCCAGTTCCTGGCGAATGCTGCTCTGCCGCTCCGGCGGGAATGAGTCGGCGATGCGGGAGATGGTGGAAGAAACGTCAGTGGTGTGCAGCGTGGAGAAAACCAGGTGACCGGTTTCAGCAGCGGTCACGGCAATGCGCATGGTTTCGGGATCGCGCATTTCACCAACGACCAGCACGTCGGGCGCCTGACGCAGCGCGGCGCGCAACGCGGTGGGAAAATCCGGCGCGTCATGGCCGACCTCAACCTGCTCAATCACACTGCGGATATTTGCATGCTCATACTCGATGGGATCTTCAATCGTGACAATGTGGCGCGCTTCGCGGCGATTGATTTCATTCACCAGCGCGGCCACCGTTGTCGATTTGCCCGAGCCTGCCGGCCCGCCGATCAAGACCAGTCCGCGAGGAAGGTGGGCAAGCTGCTCGACCGTCGGCGGCAGATGCAGCTCATGCAGAAACGGCACAGTGGTAGGCCGCGCGCGGATCGTTGCGGCGGCGCGTCCACGTTCCTGGTGGAGATTGATGCGGAAGCGGCCGAGGTTTGTGTTGCGATAGGAAGAGTCGGCGATGCGGATTTCCAGATACTGGCGCAGGGCATGCGGCATGAGCGCGGGCGTGATGGCGTTTTCAATCTCATCACTCGCGAGCTTTCTGGTTCCGATGGGGACAACATGTCCGTCCACGCGGACGCAGGCGGGCGCGTCAGTAACGAGCAGCAGGTCGCTGCCGTGCCGCTCGACCAGTTGAACGAGCCAGCGGTTGAGTTCTGAGAGAGAAGGATCGCTCATGTGAGAGAGATTAGCATGAGGAGCAAGATCGGGTGATCGCGCGAGATCGGGAGATCGGGTGATTGGGTAATCGGAACCCAAAATCTCACAACCGCGCCCAAAGCAAATCTTACCGCGGATTGACGCGGATAAACGCGGATTGGGAAATTGCCAAAATCGCCGAAATTGAAAAGGCCAAAACCTTTGGCGGCGATGTCGCGCGATCACCGCGATGACGGCGATTACTTTGGTTCTTTCAGCTTGAGCTTGGATTTATTTTCTTCCAGAAACGCGCGGAGATTGTCGGCCTGGTCAAGCAGGCGGGTCCATTGTTCAAAGTAGAGCGTGACCGGGAAACGTCCCAGGCCATAGACGCTGACGCCGCCTTTTTCACTCACGCGGAACTCCAGCGATCCGGTGCGTTTGGTTGCGACCTGCTTTTCCAGTTCAGCAAGGCGGGCTTTCATTTCTTCATATGTCGGTTCTGCCATGTGTGATCCTCTCAGGAATTTTACAACATGGAGAGCGGGCGAAGGAGAGATGGCCTGCAAGAGAAATGTTCACGTCCATTGAATATGGTCGAAAATGGCGCGCAGGCGCGAGCCTTTAGCGGGATTGATCATCTCAACAAAGCCGACTCTTCCTGCCAGATGCAAGCGAAAGTCAGGGATAGCGTCACGGTTCTGTGCAGCGGGACCAAGGCGAACGCAATTTGTCAGAACAGCCTTGAGACGATCAAAGGCGGTACGCCGCACATTCAGATGCTGATTGACCACGATTCCCGCCAGATGCTGGCACACCCCGTGGCGCATGATGCGCGTTTTGCGATGATGGACTTTGAATCCTTCTTCATCGGCGATGGCGGCAACGTGAGCGGAAAATCGACCCACGCATTTTTCGAAATCTTCATCGCCAGAAAACGCAAGATCGTCTGCGTAGCGCGTGTATGTGGCACCGGCCGCTTCCGCGAGACCAGCCAAGCGGCAATCGAGCCGGTAAGCACAGAGATTAGCGAGGGCCGGTGAAGTCGGCGCACCCTGGGGCAGGTGGGGCTGAAAATAGATAGCCTGCGTTTGCCAGCGTGACTCCCAGAGATGAAGCGGGTCTTCGCCGAATGCTCCGCGCGTCCAGATATCGCGCGGAGTAATTGTGGTACACAGGCCACCAAGCAGGTCAGCAACGGACTCCGGGTAGCCCATGGTGCGGAACATGGCTTGAATTCTGGCGCGCAGAAAGGAAGGGAAAAAATCGCGGAGGTCCATGCGCAGAACGACGCGCTTGTTGGCGTGCGGAGCGGCGAACGTCCTGATTGACCGTGTTTTTATGAAACCGTGGACGGAGGGATGGGCGGGAATCTTTTCGCAAATCTCATTCAGTATCCGGCGCTGAATTTCCTTGAGGTGGGGTTTGGGTGCTTCGATCAGGCGGATGTTGCCGGATTGTTTGGCCAGCACGCGGTAATGATAGTGCCGAAGCTTTGAAGAACTCTTTTTGCCTCCGAGACCTTTGATGTCGGCGAACCATTGGAGTTCGGTGGGCGTGATCTGAAGCCAGTCAGCAAGCGCGCCCACGGATTCGATTTGCGGGACTGGCCAGTTCCGCGCGGCAGCAACCGGCTGCATCGGCTGTGGTCCGGTGATGAAGTGCGTGATGGAAAGTCCGCGCTGATGCCGAGACAAGATGCGTTGTAGCTGTGAGTCGTGAAGAAGGAATTGGACAACATCACGATGGCGAGGACGAGGATGACCGGTAAAGATCTTCAAATACCGCTTGGCCAGAGGGCGCAGCCAACGCCATGGCTTTCCCAAGGCAAGACTAGCGCGAGAGACCATTCCTTCGACGGTCGGCGGGCCGGAGAGGAATGACCTGGCAAGAGTTCTTACGAGCAATGGGGCGGGCATGACAATGAACGGCAGAATGCTCCAACCGGTCTAACCTGGCGTGAGCATTGCTGGCTTTAACCAGGGCCGCTCACGCGACGAAATCAGAGGTATTCACGATTCCCCGGGGTAACCCCGGAGAGGCCGACACGGAACCCGAAGATTCAATGCAAGCCATACTTGGAGCACTCCGCCGCTGGGGGAGATGATAGCAGTTTTTTTAATGGCGCTTCGCTGCGCTGCGCGCCAGCCTAGGCGTGAGGAAGGTGCTGCTGCCCAAACGCTCAAGTCATGGTCTGACACTTGTCTTTTCCCGACGAAGGCAATGATGCTTTCGGCATGTTGTGGCGCACCTACGGCGCTCAATCTAATTTTGCCCCTTACCCACACTTCCGGCTTCGCGTGCGCTTGCCTTCAGTGTGGGCTAACTTGTGGTCGCGCCTCCGGCGCTTACGATTTCTTCGAGTTCGATAATGCTGTCATTGCCATCATCACCGAGAGGCAAAAGAAGGCGGTAGAGCCTCAGTTCAAATAATCTTTGTCCCCTGTTCCTTCATCAGCCGAGCCAAGGCAATCATTTTTGTAAACTCGGTTGCATAGGTTTCTGGAATCGAGACTTCTTTGCAGAAACCTTTTGGGTCAATGCCAGATAAGTCATCAGCGTTTTTCAACACTTGAAAGTGAAACATTGCAATTTTCTGGTTATTTCCAGCTGCACGATGGATGGCAGCTTTGATTTGCTCGATCACGATTCACCCCTGTGGATACTTGGAGGATCGCCTGATTCTACTCTGTGAGAAGCGCAATTTCTTCTAAGCTCAAAACCCGATCCGAAATTCCTGCAGCTATAGGTGGAGTGTTCAGAATTTGTGGAGGGCAGAGGAGGCTGTCTGGGAAGAACTCCCTGCTGCAGCATGTTAAAGGATGCATCCTCGGGGTCCTTCCACTCGCCCTCACTCGTTCCGCCGCTCGGACTCGGTCAGGAAGACAGTGTGTTAGTGGCTTGGCCCAAGTTGGCATTTCGGAAGGGTTCAAGCCGCCGCCAGTGCTAAAGCGCGGTAACGGGCAATCCTTTTCACGGCCATAAATGGCCGCTCTTCCACCAACACAGCCGAGGGCGGCGTGCCACACAATTTTAGACACAGCCGAGGGCGGCTGTGCTCCACAAGCCTTCCGGTCAAAACATAGCCGGGACGGCCCGAGCTGGCCGCGCGAAATGGTGAATGGTTTCTGGGTCGGTATTTGTCAAGTTGTACTAATTTCCAAGCCAGTACTGGCCGAAAATCTTATTGACTGCCGTATTTTTTTCGCCGATAATACGCAGCGAAAGACCGAGAGCGGCATCGGCGGGAAAAATCCTTGAAACGCCCGGAAAGGCCAGCAACCCTGCAGTCTGCGGGCCATCGTTGGGTCCACAGTTACCGCGGCCTCATGTGGTTTGAAAACAGCCCCTTAATCTACGGGGATAAGTGTGTTCAAACCCTTCCAGATAAACAGCATTCAGCACTCAGCCGTCAGCATTCAGCCAAACCGATGCTGCTACGTGGCTTTGCCTTGTTAACAAGGAAGCCTAGCTGTCCCACATAAAATAAGGAGAAGCAAATGAGCCGTGACGAGGTGATTGGAGCAATCAGGCAGACAAAAGAAGAACTGGGGCACGTCCCGACGCTAAAGGAATTGAACTTAAAGACCGGCGTGGGCGCCTACGACATACGAAGGAACTTTGGCGTGTATGCGGAGGCATTGCAGGCATGTGGGCTGGAGCGAGGCGGCTCAGGATACGAACTGAGCCCGGCGCAGATTTTTGCAGACTGGAGCCAGGTGACGCGGTTGCTGGGCAGGGTGCCGACACTGGCCGAGTACTCGCTCCACGGGCGGTACAGCGTGAAACCACTGACACGGCACTTTGGCGGGGGCTGGACGCGGCTGCCGGCGGGCATGGCGAAGTTTGCCCGCGAGAATGGTTTGGAAGATAGCGCGAAAGATGTACTGGAAGTAGTGGAGAGACACCTTGAAGGCAAGCCGGGCGGGGCCGGGTATTTGATGAGACCTGCAACGCCGATTTTACGGCCAGGACTGAAGAAGGGCGAACCGGTCTATGGGCCTCCAACGGTGGATGCCCACCTGATGCTGGCGCCGACGAACGAGCAGGGCGTGGTGTTTCTGTTTGGGGCGGTGGCGCGGAAGCTTGGCTTTGTGGTGCTGAGGATACAGCAGGAGTATCCGGATTGCGAGGCGCTGCGGGAGATGGAGCCGGGCTTGTGGCAGTTGGAAAAGATCGAGTTTGAACACGAGAGCAGAAATTTTCTACTGCATAAGCACCGGCTGGAAAAATGCGGCCTGATCGTGTGCTGGAAGCATAACTGGGCAGAGTGCCCGCTGGAGGTGATTGAGTTGAGCAGCGCGATGAAGCAGATCGGATGATGAGCTAAAAACCAAAACCTTTGAAACACGGAGGAAAGGAGGAAACGGAGGAGAACGGGCATCGGAACATCGGGCATCGGAACATCGGGTCATTAGGAAACCCAGTTTCACGACACAGGCCACATACGAATTCGGAAGGAGGATCGCCGTGATCGCCGACATCGCGCATGATCGGAAAAACCGATTGGCCGCGAATCAACGCGAATAGGCGCGAATCGGAAAAGCTGTTGCGAGAAAACCGACTCCGTTTGAAGAACGGGGCTGCATGGTGACGATAGGGGTCCGTCGCCAAAAGGCTCGGGATTCGGAAAAACCAAACCTTAACCGCGAAGGACACGAAGGAACAAGGAGGAACCGGAAGAGCAGGATTGGGCCGCGAACGAGTGCGACAAATGTCTGACCGAGGACGCCGCATTAAAGGACATAGGGGTCCCTCGCTTCGCTTCGGGATTTCAGAACTAGATCGCCTGTTCCAGCGGCGCGGGCGGGTTGAGGCTTTCAATTTTTACGCGGGCGATGCGATGGCCTTCCATCTGGAGGACGGTGTAGCGGCGGTTGTCGAATTCAAAGCGTTCACCGCCTTTGGGGATTTTGCCGAGTTGCGACATGACGAAGCCGGCCAGAGTCTCAAAGCCTTCTTCGCGCGGCAGAGCGATGTCATACTGGGTTTCAAGGTCGCGCAGGTTGAAGCCGCCGTCGAGCACCACAGCGCCTGAAGCGAGAGCGATCTCAGGGCGCTGAGCGACATCGAATTCGTCTTCAAGCTCACCGACGATTTGCTCCAGCACGTCTTCCACGGTGACAAGGCCACTGATGGAGCCAAATTCATCGACCACGACGGCGAGATGGCGCTTGCGTTTTTGAAATTCAACCAGGAGATCGTCGAGCGTTTTGCTTTCCGGAACGAAGAGGACCTCACGCATGATGTGGCGGACTTTGAGGTCGCCGGAGCGCTGAGCAAGAACGTCGCGGGCGGAAAGGCGCATCTGCATGAGGCGCGAGAGATCTTTGGAATAGAGCAAGCCGACGATGTTTTCACGGCCTTTTTCTGAATCGTAAACCGGAACACGCGAGTGTTGCTCGTCCACGACCTTGGCCATGGCTTCATCGAGCGGCATGTCAGCGGGAAGAGAAAAGATTTTGTGCCGAGGCACCATGATTTCACGCACGGTCACGTTACCGAGCTCAAGCGCGTTGTGGATCATTTCTTCTTCGGCATCGGGCAGCAGGCCGAGACGTCGGCTGGCGGTGACGATGAGCTTTAGTTCGTCGGGAGAGTGAGCGCCGCCATCACGTCGGAGCCGCGATCCAAAGCCGCGAAGGACGAGATTGGCCGAACGGTTCATGAGCATCAGGAAAGGATGAGAGATGGTCATGAAGACGTCCATAGGGCCGGCGACGGCGAGAGCGACGCGCTCCGCGCGCTCAAGAGCCAGCGATTTAGGAACAAGTTCACCCAGAATGACGAGCAGATAGGTAATGACAAGAAAGGCCAGGGTAGCGGAAAGTCCGTGGGTGTAAATGCGGGCATAAGGAATGTTGCCGAGCCATGGAGCGATGATCGCGGCGAGAGTGCCTTCGCCAATCCAGCCCAGGCCAAGGCTGGCAAGGGTAACGCCAAACTGAACGGCGGGAAGGAATTCATCGAGATGCTGCTGGATCTTGCGGACAGTACGCGCGCCGATGCGGCGCTGGTCGATCAGCTGCTGGATGCGTGTATCACGCACGCTGACCATGGCGAATTCAGCGGCAACGAAAAAGGCGTTCGCTGCCACGAGAAGAACCACCAGGATGATCCTCAGGAGGACCAGGGTGACCATGGCCTTCAATCATATACTGGCGAGGCCTTCAGGCAGAAAGAGCAAAAGTACAAGGGCGCGAGCCGCGTTTGGCCGCTTTGGAGTGAACCCCAAAAATCGGTGAGCAAGGATTTTTGAGATCGGCGTTCTGGTAGAGCGGGGAGCTAAGAGCGCTCCAAAAGCCGTAGTCGCCACAGAAAAGTGGACGAAACTCAGTGATCGATCAGCGGAACTGACCGTTCGAGGAAATGTGCCTTGGACCTAGGCAGCAAGAGATCAGGGAGCAGGAGCGTCGCTATCGTTTACCCCGATTTGGGGTCTAAAGCTATTGACTATAACGAATTAAGCGTTTCTTTTTTGGAACTTCTTTCTTTCACACAACGTATTGAACAGTGGCATGCTTTTAAAAGAGGGCTCTCTTATGGCAAACGGCAAAAAAAAGAGCAAACAGGCCATTTATATATTGAGCGCATTCGCGCTTCTCGTCATCATTGTGGTGGTACTGGTAGCAGCAACGCATGGCAGCACAAAAATTGACTCTTCCAAACTGGCCAAGGTTGAACGCGGTGACCTCGCTAAGAGTGTCGTCGCCACGGGGAAAATTGAGCCCATTACCAAGGTCGAGGTAAAGTCCAAAGCCAGCGGGATCGTTCAAAAACTGCTCGTCGATTACGGAGAAAGGGTCAAACGCGACCAGGTATTGGCCGAGTTGGACAAAGAAGAGATCCTGGCGCAGGTAAACCAGCAGAAGGCGTCATTGCAGGCGTCTGAAGCCGCTGCCCGTGCGGCAGAAGCCGATCTTGAACGCGCCAAGGTGGATGCGGAAGGGCCGGACATTCCCATGCTGAAGCGCGCTTATGAGCGCGCACAGGGCATGGCCAAGGATGGCGTAGTGTCTCAGTCGACGCTGGACGACGCGCAGAAAAACTATGAATTGGCGATCAACAAGCAGCAATTGGGCAAAGCGAACGTGGTTACGGCCACATCAAAGGTAAAACAGGCTGAAGCTCAGGTGGCACAGTCACGGGCCCTGCTTGCTCAGGTAGAAAGGGAGTACCAAAATTCCACCATCGTGTCACCGATTGACGGCGTGGTGCTTTCGCGTGACGTAGAGGTCGGTACGGCCGTGAGTTCAATCCTGGTTTTAGGATCTTCCGCCACGCTGGTCATGACGCTGGGCGACACGCGCGAGGTTTACGTTAAAGGCAAAGTGGATGAGTCAGATATAGGCAAGGTCTATATCGGCCAGGCCGCACGTATCAAGGTTGAGTCCTACAAAGACCGCACATTTTACGGCAAAGTAACCAAGATATCCCCCATGGGCGTGGAAAAAGACAACGTCACCACGTTTGAAGTGCGTGTTTCCATTGATAACTCCAAAGGCGAGCTCAAGTCGCAGATGACGGCCAATGCCGAAATCCTGCTGGAAGAACATAAGGGAATTCTTATGGTTCCCGAAGGCGCGCTGATTTACGACAAAGATCGCAAGGCCTCCGTCGAGATTCCCGAACCAGGCGCGAAGGATGGACGCAAGAAACTGCCTGTGACTGTGGGGATTTCCAACGGGTCCAAGACCGAATTGCTTTCCGGCCTGAATGAGGGCCAGCAGGTCATCCTGCAATAACCTGATTTTGAAATTTGGAGGCAAAACATGCAATCAGTGAAATTTCTGGCGCTGGTGATTTGCGTTTCCGTACTGGCTGTGCTTCCACTGAACGCCGCCACAACCGGGCATTTTGAACGTACCCTGCAGGTCAGCGGGACGGTGGAATTGGAAGTAATTTCCGGCTCAGGCAATATCAACGTCCACCAGGGAGGAGCGGGAACAGTTTCAGTGACGGCCAAAATCCATGGCAATAATGGCACTTCATGGCTGTTTGGCAGCGGCAACATTGACGAGCGAATTCATAAAATCGAGCAGAATCCGCCGATCGTGCAAACGGGGAATATCATCCACATTGGTCGCTTTGAGGACCGTGACCTGAGTAGAAATATTTCCATTGATTACGACGTTACCGTTCCCGCGCAAACGCGCCTTACTTCGCACACTGGCTCCGGCGATCAGACCATCAGCGGCCTGCAATTGCCGATGACAGCGAAAACCGGTTCCGGCAATGTAACAGTTGATCGCATCTCCGCCGAAACGCGGGTCAGCTCAGGTTCCGGAGATTTGAAGATCAATTCAGTCAAGGGCATTTTGTATGCGGACACCGGCAGCGGCAATATTCACGCGGACGATATTGCCGGCGATGTATTCGTCAACACCGGCAGCGGCGACGTTGAGGTGCGGCAAAGCTCAGGCGGCAGCGTGAAGGCACAGACAGGTTCGGGCAACATCAAACTACACGGCGTAAAGGGCGGCCTCCGCGCTGATGCCGGCAGCGGCAATATACAGGCGGAAGGCGAGCCCACTTCTGACTGGCGGCTGGGCGCCGGCTCCGGCAACATTACCCTGAAAGTCCCTTCGCAGGCATCTTTCAATCTTGATGCCCGAACTTCTTCAGGAACGCTGCGGCTCAATAGCCATCAGGTAACAACTCAGGGCACCCTGGCCAAGAACCATATCCAAGGTAAAGTGGGAAATGGCGGCGTGCTCCTGGACATTCATACTGGATCGGGCGATATCGAGCTTCAATAAGGACTTTATGTTTGCGCCGCCATTTATCGAACTTCAGCAAGATTCTGAAGGCTGAACAACGTTTCATGGTGTGCAATCAAAACCCAAATTGTGGATTCAGCCATAATTGAAAGCTATGGCTGGCATCGCTGGGATAATAGACGGGCCATCTCTTCTCCCTATGGCTGTCATTTAAAACTCAAAATCCGCATTCATAGTTCAAAACTATGGCTAAGATCAAAAAAATCACTGATTCTGAGAAGTTCTAATTTTCCTCCAACTCTTCTCTAATCCTGCGGCCTCATTCTGGGTATGTTCGGCGGATTACTTTAGTAACACGGCGCGCCTTGGGTTAATCCATAGGGCGGGCCTATTGGACTCAAAGTTCCCGTTCCGGGCAATCAGGCTACGCGGGCTGGTTGTATAGGGCACTCAGGAGTACAGGAATCGTGTGCGAGGAGAGAGCAGGCAACCGCTCTTGCCGCCGCCATTGATAGACCGCGCTCTTTCTCCCCATCAACATTTGCAGCCGCCATGTAGCAAGTGGATACAGGGCCGGCTTTTCGCGCCGCAAATCACCTTGCGGATGCGCGGGGAGACGTTCGTCCAAAAATCCCGCCTGATCTCAGAATAGACGGAAAGGACCAGGACGATGAAAGAACTCCGGGAAAACAGGTTCACGCAGCAAACAGTAGCCAGGCGAATCGGCGAATGGTCAGAGGCGCCGGCTTTAACCATTGAGGCTCCTGGCGCACGCGATTATCTTTCTGGTTTCGTGCGCGCAGTTGCACAAACACTCTCGCCCTCGTCCGTCCGCGGCTTCTTCAGTGAACTGGATGCCACTGATCCTGTGCTTTCACGCCTGGGCTGGGCGCTTCTGCTGGTGGTACCGGTCTTCGCGGCGCTGGCTATGTTTGTTCCGGCGGGATCGGCGTCCGTGAATCCCTGGATCAAGCCCATCAAGTTCTCGATGTCCTTTTCGACCTTCGCCTCCACCATAAGCGTGCTGTTGCTGGCGTTGCGGATACCGAAATGGCAACTCACGGTTGTCCGTCGCGCAATTGCCGCAAGCGTTGCCCTGGAAATCCTGAGCCTGGCGGCGCAGGCGTGGCGCAGCGCTTACCACCTTTCCGGGCACTCGCTCATTGACAGTTCCCTAGCCCAGATGACCAACAGCATGGTCATGGTCAACACGGCCATTGTATGTTGGATGCTGGCGCTGTTCTGCGCCAATCGCGTGCACACGGACAAGATCGATTGGCCCGTGGTTTCGGCCATTCGCTATAGCATCTTGATTTTCCTGGCCGGGAACGCTATCGGCGGATATATGCTGGCGCGCGGTTCGCACACAGTTGGCGTGGCCGACGGCGGCCCAGGCCTTCCGTTCGTGAACTGGAGCGTCATTGGCGGCGATCTGCGCATTGCGCACTTCATCGCCATCCATGCCATTCAGATTGTGCCCCTATTCGCTTATATCTTGTCGCAGATGTCGCCCATTCTGCCGGTAAAACATCGCAGAGTGGCAGCAGGTGCTTTGGCTTTGACTGTAAGCATTGCCGTGGGAGCAACGTTTGTGCAAGCAGCGTTGGGACATCCGCTGCTTTCTTTGAGGTAAAGAATATCTTTTGGGTTTCGACCTATATGGAACTGAATCGATGAACTACCTTGGATCGGAATCATAGCTATTGGCAAAAAGACCAGGTAAAGCTTTGACAGGTCAGCCATTGATGTCAGTTGACAGGCTTTTGGGTGAGTACAGGCATTCGCGATTACGCCCGGCAGTCTTGGCCTGGTAAAGAGCGTTGTCAGCGGCAGCGATGAAATCGTCGTTGGTCTTGAAGTTCTCTTCCCAGACAGCGATTCCGATGCTAACCGCAAGAGCACCCAGACTTCGGTCCGTCGCCATGTCCTCAACGTTCTTTCGTATCCTTCGCGCCAGGGTCAGGGCGGCTGGGCCCGGGGTTACGGGAGCAATGATTACAAACTCGTCGCCGCCAAAACGGCAGAACACGTCAGACGCACGAAGACAAGATTCGCATTCACGAGTGAGCTGATACAGTAAACGGTCGCCCGCAAGATGGCCGTGGCGATCGTTCAGCATTTTGAAATGGTCTACATCGATCATCAGCAGTGAGAGCGGGGAGCCGTAACGGCGTGCACGTTGAATCTCATGCTCAAGGCTGGTTTCAAAATGGCGGCGGTTATATATCCCGGTGAGCCGGTCAGTCTCAGCCTGGCGCTGAATCAGTTCCCTTTCTGATTCCACGCGTTGAATCATCACTGCGAACAGCCAGATCAGAGCTACCAGCAGCACGATATCCGAAACCACGCTCAACGCCATCACCAGGTTAGGATGGCCCAGGTTCCAGCGGCTGCGAATGAACAATCCGCCAAGGACAACTGGAACCAGAATCGCTGGAAAAAGCATGTAACGGGCAGCCATGGAGGCGATGGAAGGGCCACGCAGGATGCGTACAAAGCCCTCGTCCCTGGGAACAAGCAGAAAAACGATGGCGAGCAGCAGGAAGCATGCTCCGGTGTGCATCGCCATAGCAGTGGGACTGTCGCTAAGCGCGCTATATAATGCGGGAACTCCGTAGATGTATCCCACAATGGCAAATGTGGAAGAAAGCGCTAGCAGCAGGGCCAGCGCTTCTTTTATGTAATTGCAGCGCTTGAATGATGGCGTCAGCAAGGCTCCGGAAAGTAGCAGAAAATTCACCGCCGAAAGCGGAGTCATTCGTCCGGGATAGATGGAGCGACTGTTATCCTGAAATAGCGCCTGGTCAATGCCAAGATTGATCCCGGATACATACTCAAACAGGGTCATCAGGCCCAGGACTGCAGCTGGCAGAGCAAGCCATAGCTGCCATGCTGGCCTGTATTCCAGCGCCGCGTATAACGATCCAGCCAGCAGAAGGAAGCCCAGGGCAGTGTTGAATTTCATGGAAACAAGACCTGGCACAATGCTTGTCAGGACTGGGATCCCGAAGATCCACCCTATCAGCGCAACACACGCAATGGCTGCGACCACATACACCAGCATGTGAAGCACCACTCGCTGCGGCGGTGAGGTTGGGTACGGCACAAATTACTCGCTTACGATTTCGATCATAACTGGCGTGTCAGGGTCCGCTTGTGACTCCCATCACATAACTGATGCTTAATTTGCCCCTAAGCTACTGTAGGAGTTTTGCGCCCGCCTGCAAAAACCCTTTGCGCGAGAGGCGACACGCGGTCTTGCGCGATTGATCTTCTTTCCCTAACATGTTATAAAAGCGAGTTTTACTGGGACTGGTTCAGTAGGCGGAAGCAGGGGCTTCTGTAAGGGCCAGCCAATGATTCCAACGCGGCCAAGCCTCAAACCACTTGTTTCTTGATGTGGAAGCGCGATTCGGGAATTGCCGGTAAAACGTGGTTAATCGATAAAAGTCCACATTTAGATTCTTTGGAGGATTTACATATGCACACCTGGCTCGCAACGGGCCTGATGGGCCGCGTAATCCGCTCGCGCCGGACCTTGGCGCTGGTGGCCGTGTTGGCCGTTCTAACATTCGCCCTTCCCGTGGCATTTGCCCAGCAGGGGCAGGCCGCGCCACCCGCGTCACAGGTTGCCGCCGTCACAAATCCGCAGACTGGCGCCGCAACCCAGACGGCTCCAGATGCGCCGGTGTCAGAAACCGGCGGTGAAGCCAATTTGAAACTGCCGGACCTGAGCCAGGTTTCGTTCCTGAACGGCATCAACGGCTCCAAGCTGCTCACTATTGGACTTATCTTCTGCGCGCTTGGCCTGCTCTTTGGCTTGATGATCTACGTGCAACTCAAGAACCTGCCGGTCCATCGCTCGATGCGTGAAATTTCTGAGCTGATCTATGAAACCTGCAAAACCTATTTGATCACGCAGGGCAAGTTCATTTTGATCCTGGAAGCCTTCATCGCCGTGGTCATCGTGCTGTATTTCGGCATCCTTCACCACGAATACGGCGCCGCCAAGGTAATCATCATTCTGGCATTCAGCCTGGTGGGCATCATCGGCAGCTACGGCGTAGCATGGTTCGGCATCCGGGTGAACACGTTCGCCAACTCGCGGACGGCATTTGCCGGGTTGCGCGGCAAGCCATACCCGATTTATGCCATCCCGCTCAAGGCTGGCATGAGTATTGGCATGATGCTGATTAGCGTTGAATTGCTGATCATGCTCTGCATTCTACTTTTCATTCCGGGTAGCCTTGCAGGGGCCTGCTTCATCGGATTCGCCATCGGCGAGTCCCTGGGCGCGGCAGCGCTGCGTATTGCCGGCGGCATCTTCACCAAAATCGCCGATATCGGCTCTGACTTGATGAAAATTGTCTTCAAGATCAAGGAAGACGATGCTCGCAACCCGGGCGTGATCGCCGACTGCACCGGTGACAACGCGGGCGACTCCGTTGGCCCCAGCGCTGACGGCTTTGAGACCTACGGCGTGACTGGCGTGGCGCTCATCGCGTTCATTCTGGCGGCGGTACACGATCCTGTAGTCCAGGTGCAATTGCTGGTGTGGATCTTTGTCATGCGCATCATGATGCTGGTGTCCAGCGCAGGCTCTTATTTCATCAATGAAGCCGTGGCCAAGGCCCGCTACGGGAACTCCGACCACATGAACTTTGAAACGCCGCTGACGTCGCTGGTGTGGCTCACGTCCATCGTTTCCATCGTTCTGACTTTCATCGTATCCAAGTTGATGATTCCCACGCTGGGCGGCGACGCCACGCTGTGGTGGAAGCTGGCCTCAATCATCTCGTGCGGCACGCTGGCCGGGGCCATTATCCCCGAACTGGTCAAGGTATTCACCTTGATGAGTTCCAGCCATGTGAAAGAAATCGTGACGTCTTCGGAAGAAGGCGGCGCATCGCTCAACATCCTGTCCGGCTTGGTGGCCGGCAACTTCTCCGGGTACTGGCTGGGCTTGAGCATGGTCATCCTGATGGCCGTGGCGTTCTACTTCAGCACCATGGGCCTGGGCGCGGCAATGCTGGCGCCGGCGGTTTTCGCGTTCGGCCTGGTGGCGTTCGGCTTCCTGGGCATGGGCCCGGTAACGATCGCCGTGGACTCCTATGGGCCGGTCACGGACAATGCGCAATCGGTGTACGAACTCTCATTGATTGAGCAAGTGCCCAACATTGCGTCAGAGCTGAAAAAAGACTTCGGTTTTGACGTAAGGTTTGAACGCGCCAAAGACCTGCTGGAAGAAAATGACGGCGCCGGCAATACGTTCAAGGCCACAGCCAAGCCGGTGCTGATCGGCACCGTCTCGGTGCCACGACCATGATTTTCTCCATCATGATGAGCCTGACCAACGGATTGAAAGAGAACACGGACAAGCTCTCGCTACTGCACGCTCCGTTTGTTCTTGGCCTGATCACGGGCGGCGCGATTATTTACTGGTTTACTGGCGCTTCCATCCAGGCGGTTACGACTGGCGCTTATCGCGCGGTCGAGTTCATTAAACGCAACATCAAGCTGGAAGGCGCTACGAAAGCTTCAGTGGAAGACAGCAAGAAGGTGGTCGAGATCTGCACCAAGTACGCGCAGAAAGGAATGTTCAACATATTCCTGACCGTGTTCTTTGCCACGCTGGCCTTCGCTTTCGCCGAACCTTACTTCTTTATCGGCTACCTGATCTCCATAGCCATCTTCGGCTTGTATCAAGCCATCTTCATGGCCAACGCCGGCGGCGCATGGGACAACGCCAAGAAAGTGGTGGAAGTGGTGCTGAAGCAAAAGGGCACTCCGCTGCACGACGCCACGGTAGTCGGCGATACAGTTGGAGATCCGTTCAAGGACACATCATCGGTGGCCATGAACCCGATCATCAAGTTCACCACACTTTTCGGACTCCTTGCCGTATCCCTGGCGGTAAAGATGAGCAAGGAAGGCGGCCCAACCACGATTCTTGCGGTGGTGTTCTTCCTGGTGTCTGTGTTCTTTGTGTGGCGTTCGTTCTATGGAATGCGGATTGGCACGGAGAAAGACGCTCAGGCTGCCAAGGCCAAGAGCGCGGCCTGAAGCGCTTCGTACAAATAACAAGCCCGCCGGCAAAAACGGCGGGCTTCTTTATTGCCGGTAATCAGTGTGGATATGCTGGAACCGGCGTGGGCAATTCCTGCTTTGCCGGTGGGCCCACGGATTCCTTCATCTTTTCTTTCACTTTCTTCGCCAGCTTTTCAACTTCGTCGGCTTTGCGGACCACATCGAGTGACAGCAGGTTTTCATTGCTCTTATCCACTGCCGCCTTGAGTTCTGTGGCAAGTTGAAACAACTTGTCGGTCTGTTCGCGAATGTCCTGTTGCCGTTTCTTGTTGGCTTCGCGCGCCATGCGGTCCTGCATTTCTTTTTGCGCCGGGTCCTGCTGTGTTTCCACCTGAGCATTGGCGGCGGGTGCCGGGGTAGCCGCTAAAACTGTGCCGCATAAGACCAGGCCTAAGCTGCCGGCCATGATAATTTTTCCAAACACAAAAATGACCTCATTCAGGATTTTAGGACGTGCAGCGATTATAAAAGTTATCCGCAAGACTTAGAAGAAAAGCAAATGCAAATAGTCGAGGGGGGGGCGCCCCATGGTCCCGGCCTGCGAACGGGAACATTGCGCGTCTTTCTCTCGGCTATAATCCAGAATTAATCGAATGGAAGAAAAATTCAGTAACATCTGGCACGAGTGGCACAACTACCTGGTGGCGTGGACGCGCGACAGAGCGCCCAAGCTGATCGTGATCCTGGTGCTGGCGTTTATCTTTGTGCGCCTGCTGGGATTGATCACCCGCAAGCTGGTAGCGCTCGCCGAAAAAAGCTCTCATGGGCCTGTCCGGGCACAGCAGGTCCGGACGATCACAGGCGTGGTCCGCAGCGTGGGCGTTTTCCTCATTGTTTTCTTTACGGGCATGACCGCGCTTAAAGACGCGTTTCAGATCAATATCGAACCGCTACTGGCCAGCGCGGGCATTGCCGGACTGGCCATCGGTTTTGGCGCGCAGACGCTGGTCAAGGATGTGATTAACGGGTTCTTCATCTTGATTGAAGACCAGTTTGAGGTGGGCGACACGATCCGCGCCGCAGGCGTGACCGGAGCGGTGGAAGAGATCACGATGCGGCGAACCACGCTGCGCGATAGCGATGGGACCCTGCACATCGTTCCCAACGGCGCGATTCAAATCGTAAGCAACATGACGCGAGATTGGTCGCAGGTGACTCTCCACGTGGCAGCCGACTACGGCGAGAGCAGCGATCGCGTGGTAGAAGTTCTGGAGGAAGTGGCACAAGAGTTTTATAACGACCCTGCTTTCAAGGCTGACTTGGTCGCGGAGCCGCAAGTCCCCGGCATTGAGCGGGTACGCGGCAATGAGGTTGACTATCTGATGCTGGTGAAGGTGCGACCGGGAAAGCAATATAACGTGGCGCGCGAGCTACGGCGCCGCATTAAAGTGTGCTTTGAAAAGAACAAAATCAAGGCCGGCGCGCCCGCACAGGTGGTCATTGGACAACTACCCGTGGCGGACAAGAAATAGACAGGGGGGAAAAACATGGATCTGGGACTGAAAGGCCGAGGCGTGATTGTCGCCGCATCCAGCCAGGGAATAGGCCTGGCGACAGCCGAGGCATTTGCCCGCGAAGGCGCACAGGTGGCGATGTGCGCTCGCACGGAGAAGACTCTCGTCGAAGCTGCCGACAAGCTTCGCAGCCAAACCGGCGCGGAGATTTATGCCGAAGCACTGGACGTGACCGACGGCAACGCAGTCCAGCGCTTTACCGAGCAGGTGGCAAAACGGTTTGGGCGGATTGATGTCTGCGTGGCGAATGCGGGAGGGCCGCCGGCCAAAAATTTCCTTTCCATCCCCGCCGAGGAATGGCGCAAGGCAGTTGACCTGAACCTGATGAGCACGGTGCATCTGGCCAGGGCGGTAATTCCCTACATGCAGCGCCATCGCTGGGGCCGGATCATTACCATCACGTCGATTTCCGTAAAGCAGCCTATCGCAGACCTGGTGCTTTCAAATTCGGTGCGGGCGGCCGTCGTGGGATTAGTTAAGAGTCTTTCCAATGAGTTCGGCAAAGACGGAATTCTGGTCAACAACGTTGCGCCCGGCTATACGGCAACAGATCGGCTACAAGAGCTAGCGCAGGTCCGGGCGCTGGCCGCCGGTAGATCAGCCCAGGAAATATGCGACGCCTGGGCTGCGGAAACGCCGGTCAGGCGGCTCGGCAATCCCAAAGAAATTGCAGACGTTATCGTGTGGCTGGCGTCGGAACGCGCTTCTTATATAACCGGCCAAACCATCCTGGCGGACGGAGGAATCTACCGCGGATTATAGTGCGTGGCTGCGACTCTGCTATTCCCAAAACCGAACTGCCGCTGCTCAAAATCGGCTGCGAAGTGCTCATTTTGGCATCTGAGGGCCTGTGGAAAAGCATCTTACTCCCTGAATGGCCATCCTATTTGTAACGGCGGTCGCAGTGATCGCGCTGTGCATCACGTGGTACGCGGTCTCACTGCGGCACAAGCGTGCCAAAGCCCGGGAAATCCTGCGCTGGATTCAGGCATCGCTGGCCGGACGCGGTCATGTGGTAGGTATCACATGGATGGGGGGATCTCGCTTTCGTGTTCCCCTGCGGCTCACCTGCGGCGTTTTTCGGCGCGCGTGGGTGCTGGTGGAGATGCGAACGCAGGAAACTCCAGCACATTGGTTGGTCCAGAAAATCAGCAACCCGCAAGAAGTAATCACCTTCCAGGCTGACCTGGATTCTCCCCCAACATTCTGTCTGCAGATGCAAAATTTCCGCTGGTTCGCGCGCAGCAGCCCGAAAACTGCAATTGAAAACGCAGGATGGCAGTTTGAACGCCTGCCCTCTGTAATGATTACCACGAAGCCGGAAAGTCAAAAAGAAATTGCCGGCGCCATGACGTCCCTGAGCAGAGGAGACAATGGCGACTTTCTGGAAGTCAGCTTCCAGCGTAGTTCTCCGCACTTTTCCGCTACCCTTCCGTTGGAGTCGCTGGCTCCAGGCGCACCGGCACGCACGTACCTGCTGGACGCAATGCGAGAGATGGCCGGCAGCGCGACGTTTTACTAGAAAACATGCATTTAACTCATTACTTTCTCCGTCTGCCGCTGTATCCTTTACCACCATTCTTGCTCTCCTTTCTACGGAGAACTTTGCGGTTTACGATCTGGTGGCCTATGGGCTTCACGGCCCCGGGTGCTTTACGCACGCGCTGGTGGTCCCCTCCGAAGTTCTGGCAGATACATCCCCCCGAGGCAGGGCTGGTAGCGCTGCACGTGCCGGTGCATGCGGGGAACAGCTTGGCTTTCATTTGTAGTTGACGGGCGGAAGCCGTCCCCGCGCAAAAAACAGCCGCTGGCGCCATTGCTGTCAGGAACGCGTTTTTGATTCTCTAACTCACTTTCCTTTCAGTAATGACGCCTTACGGCCCTTCAGCTGGTGCTATTTCCCTTGAGGCGCGGCTCCGGCCAGCTTCGTCGTACAAAATGCGGTGAATGGTGTGGTGAAGGAACAGACGCAGCCCTTGATACAAGGCTGGGTGGCGCTGCAGGTGCCGCCGCACGTGGTGGAACTATGGGCGCTGCTCCGCAACTGCCGGGCGGAGAGAGTCCCTGTGCACAGAACAGCAACAGCGATGATCGCAAATAACAGGTTCTGGATCTTCTTCTTCATGGCTTAATCTCCTTTTCGGTTACAAGAGTGGGAACGCCGGCGCCGCTACTTCAGCACGGATGCGCCGGGGATGGGATGTGACGAACAAAACGGACTGCCCGTTTCCATTGGAAATATGCGGAGGCAGCCTGTGTGGCAGGGATTGTTGACGCCGCAGCTGCCGCCGCAGGTGGCCGAGCCTTGAGCGTCGCTCCGCACCTGCCGCGCCGAAACAGTTCCGGCACAGAGAACACCAATGACCAGTGTAAAGAACATTGATTTGATCTTCTTCAAGGATCGCTTTTCTCCTTTTTAGTGGACCGAACGACGACCGGCTATTTTGCCGGCTTGGCTGCCACCAAAATGCACGTACCTATCCTTTCCCCGGAAGCAATGAAGCACGTGCAGGAAACGTTGCTGCAAGGCACTTTCTTGGTGCAGGTGCTGTTGCAGACAGTGACCGTGGAAGTTTGACGCAACTGGCGGGCTGAAATCGTTCCCGCGCAAAGAACAGCGGCGGCCATCGCCGAAAGGATGGTGTTTTTTGTCTTGCTCATGATTCACTCTTCCTTTTTCGTAATCACCGGCCGAGGAAAAACGAATATGGTCTAACTATTGCCTGGCTGCGATGAACCCGCATACGCCTGTGGTGGCGCTGGGGTTGTTGAAGACGCATCCGCAGCCCAGAACGTTGGGGCAGGGTTGTGTCTTGCTGCAGAAATGGTGCTGGCAAGTTGTGTCCTGAACATTCAGAGACAACTGGCGTGCGGAAACCGTTCCCGCGCAGAGAACAGCCGTGACAATGGCTGCCAGAAGCGTTTTCTTGATGGTCTTATTCGTCATAAAATTGCACTCCTTCAAGGGGTCTAAAATGTAGCGCGCTCGCTGGATGCTGAAGCCGTTTTGCTGCCGCCCATACGCTGTTTCAGGTCGGCAACGGCGGAATCAGTCATCACGCCGGTCCAGACCTTCTCTACTTTTCCATCAGGACCAAGAAGGATGGTCTGCGGCGTGAGTTGAAAGTGATAGTTCATCATTACCTTGGGATCGACTTTCTCAAGAACCGGCATCTCTCTGAGCTGGTGCTGCGAAAGAAACGGGGCCTTTGAGGTAGAGGTCACATCCACGCCCACCGGACGGACGACCGAGCGGTCCAGCGACGAGATCACCTGCTCCCACTTTGGCCAGTTTTGTTCACAGAAAGGGCACGTTGGAGAAAAAACCAATACCAGGACTTTCCGCGGGTCTTTTCCGTAGAGCACCTCAACCGGTTTGCCGTCGGGGTCGAAGCCCCGCATGTCGGGCATCTGAGTACCGGTAGTGAGTTCCAGTGCGGGCGGGGGTTGTGAGAGCTGCGCTTTGAGTTGGCCGTTCTGGTGAATCAGAGCGATATTTGCCGCAAGCAACGCAACACAACAGGCAGAAAGTGCAACATTCCATTTCATAGGCTGTTTCCTCGCGGAAAAGCGTGAAGGCATTGATCCGCCCAATACATTTCGCATGTTAGCAAAACTTCAGCATCTTCCAATCAAAGGTGGATGCAAAATCGAGAAGCTCCGTTCCGATTTGGCACAGCGGAGCATCGAAAAGCGCGTGCGTGATCGGTCATTTTCTGCCGGGATAATCAGGGACTGGCCTGCTGCTTCGACCCGCGACGCGCGAAAAATATTCCACACGCTGTGCATTCGACACGCGGCTTTCTGCGAGACCCCGCGTTACCAGTGACGTGTGCACTTTAGTACAGCTACCAATTCGTTCGGCCTTGTCCTTCCGACCTCACGATTACACAAGTATTACAATCGGCCCGCGTCCCCGCTGGTAGGCTTGAATCAAATAAGCAGGCACGAACCACCAAGGAGACTCACACTCGTGAATTTTTTCAAGCGGGACAGGACGTTTCGGGAACCCATCGGGAAGCTCACCACTTTTTTCATGGTCGCATTCCACATAGGCGCGGTTGCAGCGCTCTTTATGTTTACCTGGAAAGCTTTTTTCATCGCGCTGTTTCTATGGTGGGTTGCCGGGAGCCTTGGGATTGGCATTGCTTATCACCGGCTGCTCACGCACCGCGGATTCAAGACCTATAAGTGGTTCGAGTATTTCATTACTTTCTGCGCCACGCTGGCGCTGGAAGGCGGCCCATTTTTCTGGGTGGCGACACACCGCGTCCATCACCAGAATACTGACGTGGAAGGCGATCCACACTCGCCCCGCGATGGCGGACTCTGGGCGCACATGGGCTGGATCATGACCGGACGCACGCTGCACAATCATTCCGCTGCGCTCCTTCCCTATATTCCCGATCTTCGCAAAGACAAATTCCATACGTTCATCAGCAAGTGGCATTGGGTACCTATCACGGCACTGGGCATCGGTCTGCTGGTATTTGGCGGCTGGTCCGTAATGCTTTGGGGAATCTTTTTCCGCACAGTAATGGGTTTGCATTTCACCTGGCTCGTAAATTCCGCCACGCACATGTGGGGTTCCCAGCGTTTCCTGACTGGAGACACCTCCAAGAACAGCTTCTGGGTCGCGCTGCTGACGTTTGGCGAAGGCTGGCACAACAATCATCATGCGCATCCGCAGGCGGCACGCCACGGTCTGGCGTGGTATGAAGTCGACCTGAACTGGTACGGCATCTGCGCGCTGCGCGCCATGGGCCTTATCTGGGACGTGAAAGCACCCAAGCTGAAGGAAGCCGTAAAGATCAAGCCGGCCAAGGTACCGCTGGAAACGTTTTCCGCAACCGCCTCTGGGGACGATTAGAACTTTAACCACAAAGGAACACGAAGTTTTAAGGGGCGGTGCGGCAACGTACCGCCTAAACTTTTTTCGGACGCAAAGCTTCCCTGCCTGTTCTGCGTTTATCGTCGGAAATCTGCGGCTGAGATCCTTCCCGTTCCGTTACAATTTCCTCAGCCGACAATGCGCATCAGAAGCAGCGCCAGGACAATCGCATTCTTTATCACGCTGGGCTCCTGCCTGGTGGGCCTGGCCATTTATCTCAACATCGTATGGCTGGTGCATAACTGGCGCAACGTTGTGCCGATGGTGCTGGGTATCATCTTCTTCAGCCTGATTATTGCCGGGCTGGTGCTGTACACGATCTTTCTTGTTCGCGAAATACGCCGCAGTGAACAACAGGATAGCTTCCTGAACGCCGTTACCCACGAACTGAAGACGCCGATTACCTCGATCCGGTTATATCTGCAAACTTTGGAGCGCCGCACGTTGACCGACGATCAGCGGCGCGATTTCTATCGCCTGATGCTGGATGACACTGACCGGCTTATGAGCACGGTGGAACAAGTGCTGCGCGCGGGAGAGATTCGCCAGCGCCGTTCGCGCGATCGCTGGAAGGATGTTGACTTCACTGCTATCGTGGAAGAAAGTCTGGAACTGGCGCGGCTGCGCCATCACCTCTCCGCGGAGACCCTGCGCTTTGGCGCTGTGCCGCCAGAGCCGATCACGCTGCTGGGCAATCCTGAAGAATTGCGTACAGCCGTAGCCAATCTGATTGAGAATGCCGTGAAATATTCCGGCCAGCAGCCTTCCATCAGCGTGGACGTAACCACGCCAAATATTGATACGGTGATTTTGCGCGTCCATGACAACGGAGTAGGCATACCGCGCCGCGAACTCAAGCGCATCTTCAAACGTTTTTATCGCGTGCATAGCCAGGCAACGGGCCAGGTGAAAGGGACGGGGCTTGGGCTGTTCATTGTGCGCTCCATTGCGCGGCGCCACGGCGGTGAAGCGTTTGCGGAAAGCGAAGGCGAGGGCCGCGGCAGCACATTCACGCTCCGCCTGCCGAGGGTGTATCACGTATGAGCCGTATTCTGGTGGTGGAAGACGAATCCCACATTGCCGAAGGGCTGCGCTTTAACCTGGAAGCGGAAGGCCATCAAGTGGAAATTGCGGGCGATGGTGAAGATGCCCTGGACCGCATGCTGGTCAAGAACCAGGCTTATGATCTTGTACTGCTGGACGTGATGCTGCCGGGCAAGGACGGATTTGCCGTGGCCCATGAGCTGCGCCGGCGGCAAAATTTTGCGCCGATCCTGATGCTGACGGCGCGCGGACGTCCGGAAGACATACTGAAAGGCTTTGAGTCGGGCGCCGACGACTATCTGCCCAAGCCTTTTAATCTGGATATTCTCGTAGCGCGCGTAGGCGGGCTGTTGCGACGGAAGAACTGGCTGCAAACGGCGACCGAAGCCACGCCCGCAGCGACGGACGAGTTCAGTTTTGCCGGAAAGAAAGTCGATTTCCAGAAATTGCAGCTGCACAATGGCAAACAGGTCTTCCAGCTCACGCTGATGGAAACGGAGCTGCTCCGCTATCTCATCCGCAATGGCGGGCGTCCAGTGGCCCGCAAAGAAATCCTGGAGCAGGTCTGGGACCTGAGGGAAGATACCGATACGCGCGCGATCGATAATTTCATTGTGCGCTTGCGCCGCTACATTGAGAACGATCCCACCAAACCGAAGCACCTGATAACGGTTCGCGGGCTGGGTTATCAGTTTGTGGCAAAGCCGGAGTAAACTCGCTAGCCACCCCCGACGCAGGAACTCTTCAACCTCAGCGACTCTTGCTGTTTGCCTGGCTGGGCAGGATTTTTGGCGCAAAACGCTCTGTTTTTTTCCATGACTTAGCTGCAATCGGTTTCACTTCGAAACACTTAGCATTCCCAATCTGATACTCGAGATGTGTGCCATTTTGGAATTCCGGCAAACTTTTTTCTTACCGCCTTTCAACCTTCCTTCATAAATCCAGCTCACAATGTGAGCTGCTGCTTTGGCCTGATTTCCGCTGTTGCCAGACAGCGCTGAGAAGTGTGCACAATCACCAACTCACCCCCAACTTGCAGAGCGTTTCTGCAACGGCCTTAACGAACACAGATTGAAAGGACGAAAGTTATGAAAGTTCCCCACGTTCACGGAGCTTTGGAAAATCCACTGCTTCGAGTGCTGTCGTGCTGTCTAGTGGCAGCGGCAATGCTGTTTTCGCTTAACCTGAAAACCGCACGGGCGCAAAGCACACCCGCCGCGGTCGATCCCGGCGTGCGTCAGGGACCGCAGCCCCCTAACGGAGCAGGAAACTTCCTTGCGGGACTTCCCACTGACCAGATCACGTTCTGGTTTGACGGGCTGGCCTTTTTTGAAGACACCGCTTCAGTAAAAGGCACGCTCACCGGCGAACCGCTGCTGGGCCTGGGGCCGGCCTTTAACGGCAACAGTTGTCTTCTGTGCCACTCGCAGCCGGTGCGAGGCGGAAGCAGTCCAACTCCTAATCCGCAGAGAGGCATTGCCAATCTTGATAATGCAAGCAACACCATCCCGAGCTTCCTGACCGTAAACGCTCCAGCGCTGGAAGTGCGCTTTGTGCGCAACGCTGACGGCACTCCCGACGGCGGCGTGCACGATCTGTTTACCATTACCGGCCGCACGGATGCGCCGATTGGCTGCAACCTGAAACAGCCGGATTTCGCCACCCAGCTCCAGAACGGCAACATCTCCTTCCGCATTCCCATTCCGACGTTCGGCGAAGGTTTTGTGGAGAACGCGTCTGAGGACATTTTGAAGAACAACCTGTCCGCCCTGGGCACCACCAAGAGCGCTTTGGGCATAAAAGGGCGGTTCAACACCAGCGGAAATGACGGCACCATCACCAAGTTTGGCTGGAAGGCGCAAAACAAATCCATGCTGATGTTCTCCGGCGAAGCTTCCAACGTGGAGATGGGCATCACCAATGAGCTTTTCACCAACGAAAGAACCAACAGTGGCTGCGCGACCAACGCCACTCCGGAAGACAACACGCACGTCATCATCCCCACCGGGGGCGACGCGGGTGACGATGCCAGCGAAATCTCTTCTCTGATCGAAAATTTCACCATCTTCATGCGGCTCAATGCGCCGGCCCAGCCGTGCGATTTTTTTACCAGCCAGAGCTCGTGCCAGCCGCTCGGCGCTTCCGCGGTGCGGGGGCAGGCACTGTTTGGCACGGTTGTTGCCAGTGCTACCGGGACGGTAAACACGGGCATCGGCTGCGTGTTGTGCCATACCGATTCGCTGCACACGGCCAAGTCCAATCTGACTCCTCTGAGCCAGGTGGAGTTCCACCCATTCTCGGATTTCGCACTGCATCACATGGGTCCGGGACTGGCCGACGGCATCAGCCAGGGTGTGGCGGGGAGCGACGAATTTCGCACCGCGCCGCTTTGGGGCGTAGGCCAGAGGATTTTCTTCCTGCATAACGGCAGCACCAGTGACATTGTGGCCGCCATTGAATTGCATGCCGGCCCTTGCGCCACAGGGCAGGTTTGCTCTGAAGCTACGCAGGTCATCAATGCTTTCAATGGTCTCACGCAGCAACAGCAACAGGACCTGGTCAACTTCCTTCGCTCGTTGTAAGTCTCATCATCGCTCGCCGGCTTGGTCTTTTCCTCCAGGACTCAGCCGGCGCTTTTTCAACGCCCAGCGCTCGGGCCATTGCCTCTTGCGCGTCCTCTCCCGTCATGACAAGCTAATAGTTCATTCCGTTGCCTACTCTGGAACAACCAACCGCCGATTCTTTTTACGCCAAGGATTATCCTTCGGGCGTGCTGGATGTGTTGATCGTGGGCGCCGGATTTTCCGGCCTGGGGCATGGCAATCAAGCTCTTGCAACTCAGTTATGACTTATCCGCACTGAACGCACACGATTCATATCGGATCAGAGCGGCAACGTAAATCGGTCAATGGACCCTCGCTAAGAGTGCGGCGGTTTACAATACCGATCAATGTCTTCTACGCGGCGTGTTTCAGAGATTCTCCGGCGAGTGCCAATATTTAATGGACTCACTGAACCTGAATTCCAGTTTCTGGCGGAGCGGGCCGTACCCCGCGACTATCACAAGGGCGAGATTCTTTTTACTGAAGGTGATTCCTGCACCGGCCTGTTTGTTATCGAGAGCGGCCATGTCCGGATATTCAAGAGCTCGCCGAATGGCCGCGAGCAGATTTTGACGATTGAGGGCCCCGGCAGTTCGGTGGCAGAACTGCCGCTGTTCGATGGCGGTACTTATCCGGCGTCCAGTGCCGCCGTCGCCGATGCCAGAATTTATTTCATTAGCAAACAGGATTTCCATTCCCTGTGCCTGGTCCACCCCCAGGTCCCTCTCAAAGTGCTTAAAGTGGTGGGTGGGCGTTTGCGAAAGCTTGTTGGAATTATTGAAGAGCTCTCTTTCACCACTGTCCGCTCCAGGCTCATCTCGGTGTTGATTCGTCTTGCTAAAACAGGAAAGAAAACCGCGGCAGGGATTGAGATCCAATTGCCTCCAAGTAATCAGGACCTAGCGTCGGAGATTGGCACGGTGCGCGAACTGGTATCGCGCAATCTGAGCCGCCTGCAGGCCGAAGAACTCATCAGCATGGACGCCAAGACCGTGATCATCCCCGATATTGAACGATTACAGGCCGAACTCAAAGCTTCAGAATAATGGGCTCTCTGTGACAAAAGTCATAGGCCCGCCCGGCGCGCGCTCCTAGACTCGCAGTTGGAGACTTCAATAATCCAGGTCTTTAATAACCGGAGTCTTTCAAGGAGCTTTAAGCCATGAATCTAAGTGCCACCAGGACAGTCAGAGAGTTAGCCATAGAAATCCCAAATGCGACCCGGACTTTTGAGAAGCTCGGCATCGACTATTGCTGCGGCGGGGGAAAATCGCTGAGCGATGCCTGCATGCATGCGCATCTTCCCGTTGACGATGTGCTGCGCGCTTTGGAACGGGGCGGCAGCTTCACACCGGCGACAGACGGCAGCCTGCCGGATTTTACGAACGGAGCGCTCGGCAACCTGATCGAACACATTGTTACCACTCACCATGCCTACGTGAAACAGGAGATCCCGCGCCTTCAGCAGCTTTTGCACAAGGTGGTATCGGTGCATGGAAAGAACCATCCAGAACTGGGCAAGATCCAGCAGACATTCCAGCCAATGGCCGCTGAGCTGACCTCTCACATGATGAAAGAGGAGCACATTCTTTTTCCTCACATCGTTGCTCTGGAAAATGCCGTCAACAGTGGCCGGCCCAAACCCGTGCCCGTGTTCGGCACCGTGAGCAACCCGGTGCACATGATGCAATTGGAGCACGATTCGGCGGGCGCTACCCTGAAGTCGATCTCCGAACTCAGTGGAAACTACACGCCCCCTGAGGAAGCCTGCTTCAGTTACAAAACGCTGTTCACCGCCCTGAAGGAGTTCGAAAGCGACCTGCATCAGCACGTTCACCTGGAGAACAACATCCTCTTTCCGCGCGCCATAGCCATGGAGAGCGAAAAGGAGGTTAGTGTCTAATGTCCGCAATGGTCTCCGTGGAGGAGCTTCAGGTGAAAACGGTGCCAGCCATCCTGCTCAAGGCGCGGGAAGAGAGCGCCCAGCGATTGATGATGGCGTATGCGATCACTGGCCTTTTTTTCATGCTGCTACCCGGGACTTTTCTGGGAGTGTGGAACCTCATCTCGATCAGTGGTGGGCGTGGCGGTGCGATCTCAACAAGCTGGATCCAGGCGCACGGTCATGCCCAGATTTTTGGGTGGATTGGGACCTTCATTCTGGGCATTGGCTTTTATTCGATTCCCAAGCTGACAGGCAGGAGCGCTCAGTCGGCAGCGCGTGGGTGGCTTGCGTGGCTGCTTTGGACCTTGGGCGTCCTCTTGCGTTGGGCCTCCGGCTTTTATCATCTCTATTGGCGCGTGTTGCTGCCGATTTCGGCAGCACTGGAGCTCGCCGCCTTCATCATCTTTGTTTTTTCGGTGAGAAGCCATCGTCCGGCTGGCTTGCGCAAAGACAAAGAGCATATGCCGGTCTGGATTCTCTCCGTCCTGACGGGGACAGTTGGCTTCGGGGTGGCATTGCTGCTGAACTCGATAATTGCCGTCTATGTGAGCCTGTACGATACTGGGCCGGCATTTCCATTGATCTTTGAAGCCCGATTCCTTGCTTTGGTGTCCTATGCATTCATTGTTCCAACTATCTGGGGTTTCAGCGCACGATGGTTGCCGATTTTTCTGGGCCTCAGGCCACTGAATGAGAGGGTTCTTCGTTACGCTCTTTTACTCAGCATCGTTGGAGTTCTGCTAGCGGCAACTGGCTTTTCTCCGGCTGCACACTGGCTCATCGCCATAGCAGCGATTGCCGCCGTTGCTGCTTTTC
Organism: Acidobacteriaceae bacterium; assembly: GCA_027307045.1. GTDB lineage: Bacteria > Acidobacteriota > Terriglobia > Terriglobales > Acidobacteriaceae > Angelobacter. The sequence continues at coordinate 25,039 of DAHUXR010000015.1, read as the reverse complement.
ATTTGTTCGAGCAGCCCCGGCAAGCGCCCAAGACCGCCGGAGTCCACGCTTCCTTTCCTGCATTTGTCAGGGTCGCCTATCTTTGGCTCCTGATAGCATCCAGCCTCGGCATTTGCAGCGCATATTTTGACCATAACCACGGATGGATTGGCGCTTCGCGTCACGCACTCACGGTAGGATTTGTTTCTACCATGGTGTTTGCGATTGGTCAGAGAGTATTGCCTGCCTTCGCAGGCATGCGTGTGCTCTATAGCCCGCGATTAATGCTTGCCTGTCTTCTGCTACTGAATGTGGGCTGCGCTTTGCGGGTAAGTAGTGAAATCCTGGCCTATGAAAACTACTGGCCACCGGCCTGGAAAGTTTTGCCCGTCTCCGCGATCTGCGAGCTGGCCGCAGTCACAGTGTTTGCCTTGAATCTGCTTCTCACCTTCAAGCAGCCGCCAGCTCATCTTCTAAAACCGACTACTGTTTAATCTTCCGGTCGAAGTTGATCACGTAGAGCACCAGCAGACCATTGATTACGAAAACCGCGGCAGATCCAAGGGCGGCATACAGTGGTATCTTCTGTTGATGCCGCATGAGCGCGTCAACCGAAGCTGCCAGAAGCCAGAGCTGCACTACAACGCCGATGCCTATCAGTACCAGCAATGCCGTGAAGAGCGTGGTCCCCTGTGCCTGGCGGTTGTCCATCACGCTTCCACTCCTATTGCGAAAATCTCATTGCCCTGTTGCTCCAGCTTGATCCGTGGCAGTGGCCGCGTGGGTGGCCCGGCATACGGCCGCCCTTCATCCACAGTGAAATAACCATGGTGGCAGGGACAGAACAGGGCATTCTCTTTCTCATCATGAACTACAGCACATGAGAGATGAGTACACACCTGGGAATACGCAACCAGATCGCCGTTGGCCTGGCGGACAAGAATGCAGGGATCTTCCTCTGTTGGATAAGAAAATAGTTTGGATCCGCCGACGGGGATGGAAGAGGCAAGTGCCACCCTGGTTCTGGGCAGCTCCGCTGCTTTAACGATGTGGGGGATTCCCGCGAGCACGGCGTTCGCCCCGGCGATGGTAAGTGAACCCAAAGCCAGAAACTTGACCATCTCGCGGCGAGTCACATAGTTGTCACTCTCCCACTCAACGGGGAAATCCTGCCGCCACCGCGCATCTTTCTTCTTCTTGCACTCAAAACATTCGTCCTGCTCTTTGTTCTTTTCTTCAGGCATTTCAGTCTCCAAGGAGCAGGTTGGCAACGTCGTACTCGTTTGTGGAGGTCGCTTCAATCTGCTCGATTGTCACAGTAATCTTTTGCACGTTCCGTGGGACCAGAACGTTCACCTTGGTTCGAACTGTTTCGCCGCCAAACTGCCAATCGCGAATCGCCATTCCCTGCCGGGTGCGTTCAATGTTTTCCCGCGTAGTAAAGGTGAGCGCGCCGGAAGGACAAACCGTGGCGCACATGGGCCGCTTGCCCACGCTGGTGCGGTCATAGCACATATCGCACTTCATCATCTGGTTTATCTCGGCCTTGTATTTCGGGACCCCGAACGGGCAGGCCAGCACGCAGTTGGAGCAGCCAATGCAGCGCGGTTTCAGCGAACTTTGCACAACCCCGTCCGGCGTCTTCTTGATCGCATCCGCGGGGCAAACCTGTGCGCATATGGGGTCTTCACAATGCATGCAGACCTGGGGCGCGGTCTGTACGCTGTCAGGCCGCATGATGGTCTCAAGATGAATGAGGGAGACACCACGGTGCGTATCACACTCCTCGCACGCCTGCACGCACGCCTTGCAGCCGATGCAGCGCGAATGGTCAATGAAGAACTCCATCGTTTCTGCGCCGTTCATCGCACTCCCCCGGCTTCCATTTCCAGTTCAGCAATGGCGTCATGCGGCTCCGGCACTTTACTCACACGCACGGCACAGATCTTGTACTCGGGAATATTTGAGATCGGGTCAATGGCGCGCACCGTCATGTTATTGGCGGCCCGATCCAGCGGCCAGTGATAAGGAACAAACACCGTGTCCGGACGAATCGTCTTTACAACGCTTGCTCGCACGGTCACCGATCCGCGACGGCTTTCCACTTTCACAAAGTCCCCTTCCGCAATGCCCAGCTTTGCTGCCAACTGGGGATGCATCTCACACAAAGGTTGCGGATATTGGTCCACCAGAGCGCCAATTCTGCGCGTCTGCGTTCCGGATAAGTAGTGGGAAACAACGCGACCAGTAGTAAGAATGATTGGATACTCGCCGTCCGCTTCTTCGGCCGCGGGCTGCCACTCCACCGGCTGAAAATGGGCTTTGCCGTCCGGATGATTGAACTTGTTGCCTTCATAAAGCCTTGGTGTGCCTGGATGGTCCGCAGACGGACAAGGCCAGCAAACGCCGTACTCCCGATCGATTCGATCCCAGGTAATGCCATAGTAGTCGCAGATGCCTCCCTTGGACGCGACGCGCAGCTCATCAAATATTTCTTTGGGAGAGTCGAACGTGAATTTGCCGGCTTGACCCAGGCGGGCAGCTATATCGCAAATAATTTTCCAATCCACGCGCGCATCGTCGGGAGGATCTACGACTTTTTTATGATGGATCACCCGGCCTTCCACATTGGTGGTGGTGCCTTCGTCTTCTTCCATCAGGGAACCCGCCAGCACCACATCCGCATGGCGCGCCGTCTCAGACATGAAGAAGTCAATCTGGGAGAAGAACTCCAGTTTTTCAAACGCTTCGCGGATATAAGAATTGTTGGGCAGTGAAACCATGGGGTTGGAAGAGATCGCCAGCAATCCTTTGATTTTGCCGGCATGAATGGCCTCAAAAATTGGGATGATCGAAAGTCCTTTGTGAGGAATGCTTTCCTCCGGCACGCCCCAGACGCCGGCAATGTACTTGCGATGCTCAGGATTTTCAATATCGCGCCCGCCCGGCAGTTGATCGCATTTCTGCCCCTGCTCGCGGCCGCCCTGGCCGTTACCCTGGCCGGTGATCATCGCGTAGCCGCATCCTTCCCGCCCGATTCGTCCCGTGGCCACCACCAGATTGATGGCCGCCATGCAATTTAGTACGCCCTTGGTGTGGTGCTCAATACCACGCGCATGCAACAGAAAGCTGGTGGAAGCGGGCCCCCAGATTTCCGCCGCTTTTACGATCATGCTGGCCGGGACGCCCGCAATTCGGGAAGCGTACTCCGGCGTGTATTTCCGGACTGTCTCTTCAACCTGCTCCCAGCCCGTGGTGTGCTGGGCGATGAATTCACGATTGATCCAGCCGCGCTCAATCATGATGTGCAACATGCCGTTGAAGACTCCGATATCGCCGCCGGGGCGCACCGGAATATAAAGATCGGCATTGCGCGCGATGGGCGTAATGCGCGGGTCCATCACAATTAGCTTGGCGCCATTCTCGCGTGCCTGCCACAAGTAATTTGTGGTGATGGGCGCACACTCGGCGATATTGGCTCCGGCTATCAGGATGGCCCTGGCCAATGGGATATCACTCCAGGGGTTCGCTGCGCGATCAATGCCAAAAACCTTTTTTGAAGCGGCAGCGGCTGAGACCATGCAAAGCCGCCCGTTGTAATCGATGTTGGCGGTCTTCACTGCGACGCGGGCAAACTTCCCCATGAGGTAAGCTTTTTCGTTGGTTAAGGAAGCCCCGCCCAGCAACGCAAAAGAATCGGGGCCGTGGGTTTGCTGGATGCGCTTGATCTCACCAGCAACTTTATCCAGCGCTTCATCCCAGCTCACCGGCACAAAGCCTGTGCCCTCTTTGCGCATCAGCGGAGCTTTCAGGCGATCGCGATGCTCATCCTGCATGTATCGCTTGACGCCCTTGGGACAGAGCCGGCCCTGGTTGAAAGGAAAATCCTCCCACGGCTCAAAGCCGATGACCCGGTTGTCTTTTACCTTGAGTTGAATACCGCACTGCTGTCCACAGAAACAACAGTGGGTTTTGACAATACGATCAGGCTCAACTTCGGCATTCCATCCGTGGGCGGGGATCCGATTCAGCGTGGGCCCGAACTGGGACACCAACTCGGGGATCGTTACTGGTGGTTTGGCCATATACCTCCGGCTGGTTGTGAAGCAGCAGCGCGCGTGCCTTGTTCGCGCCATTTTTCGTCCTGTGCCACGGCGAGCGATTTCCGCCGGCACACAGGACATACATCCTGATAATGGCCTCCACCCGGAAGCTGATAATGAATACCCAGCGAGTTCTCCACATCCTTCAGGTCTTCAATGTGCATTCGTGAGGCAAATGGCGCACCGCAGCGCAAGCACACGGCTTGCTCCGTCCGCGCGCCTTCTTCCTTGTAAAACTGCACGCCGATCTGGGCGGGCCGCTGGAAGACATGAAAGAACTTTCCAAAGGGCAGATAGAGAAGCGTAAAGATAACGGTGACGGCGTGCAGCATGGAAAGAAAACCGTAGTTCAGGCCGTGCAGCAAGTATGTGGATGCCGTAAGGAACAGGCCGGTGATTGAAATCGCAAACAGCATGAGCAGAGGCATCATGTCCTGTGCAAATTGCTGGACGGAGATAGCGCCGCGGTCGCGTGCGCGGCGAAAAAGCGCAAGCGCGACTCCCATCAGCACCATGACCGCCGATATGTCCAGAATGTTGAACGTGAGCGCAGCGGTGATGGTACCCAGATGAAAGGTTGAAACGTGCTGGCCAAAAACAAAGGCGCGGTAGATTTCCTGATTGCCAGGTGCGTTCTCAAAGTGCACCCATCCAAAGGAAAGTGGAAAGGTCACGGCCGCGGCAAGAATGCAACCCCAGGCAATCAGCCAGTGGGCAGCCCAGCGGGCGGGTGACCTCTTTTCAATGAATCGTTGCGCAAAGAAATCAGAGAAGAACACCTGCGCCAGCCGGACAACATTGCGCGCCAGTTTTGAAGGACGAAAAAAGATCCCCCATCCGCGAAACCAGTATTTGCGGGTTGGTGGACGCCGCAACCACATGGCAAATCGGTATCCGATGCCAAAGGCCGAGAACACGCAAGCCCCGGTGTACGGCACAAGCGCTGCATCGTAATGCTTCAGGGAATTGCTTCCCACGAAGATAGCCACCAGCAGCGCCGTAGCCACACCCAGACCCCAAAGCGTCGCGTGAACCAGATCTCGTCGGTTCGCCATTGATACCTTTAAGACAGAATTGGGGCGTTCAGCCGATTTCATGCATCAACCTCTCCACCCCCGAAAGTATATCGTTTAACGATACTAGAATGTCGAGTTGCCATTGCCTGGTTTTCATTGTTCATCTAGGCCACGGTTGCGATCTTCTTTTGGAAACGCCCCTGGGCCGTTAGCTTAGCCACCAGGAGGCAAATCAGTGCGAAGCATCCCAGCAGCACGAACCCCCATACAAATGAACCCGTCTGCTGCCGAATGAGGCCGAGAGCCAGCGGAGGAAAGAATCCGCCCAGGCCACCCATGGCGCCCACCAGACCAGTGACGGCGCCGATTGACTGCGGGAAATACTGAGGCACCAGCTTGAACACCGCACCATTTCCCAGTCCTATGGCGGCGGCCATCCCCAGGGCTCCGAGCGTGAACGGGACCATTGTCTGGAAGGTCAGCAACAAGGCCATTACGGTGACAAAAGGAAAAATCCAAAGCAGAATCGTCAGCCCGCCAACTTTGTCTGACAACCAGCCGCCTACCGGTCTCAAGGCTGTGGCCAGCAGCACAAAACCGGCGGTCCTGAATCCTGCGTCCTGCGGCGTCAGCTTAAAAAGCTCCGTGAGGAACATAGGCAGGTAAATGCTCATGGCCACAAAGCCGCCGAAGGTGAGGAAATAAAAAAAGCTGAGCACCCAGCTCATTCCTTCGCGCAAGGGCCTGGTCATCTGTGCCAGCGATTTTGGCGGTGCAGTGCGGGGAGCGTCTTTTGCAAACGAGAAAAAGATTACGGTCCAGATGGCCAGCAATCCTGCGAATGTCCAAAATGTATTACGGAAACCCAGGTTTACGAATAAGAGTGGCGCCCCGAAAGCGGCCAGGGATTGTCCAACGTTGCCGGCGCCGTATACACCCAGGGCAAAGCCCTGCTTTTCCGGGGGATACCATCCGCTGACAAAAGCCACTCCGACTGAAAAACTGGCCAGCGCGATTCCAGTAAAGAAACCGAACAACAGCAGTTGCGGATAACTTTCAACCTTGCCCATCAGTACTGCCGCTACTACGGACGCGATCATGGTCCATGTAAAGACCTTTCGTCCTCCCAGGCGATCCGTAAGAAGGCCAAGCGGGATCCGTCCCAGGCTGCCCAGCAAGACCGGAATTGCCATGGCGATGCTGGCCTGCACAGGTGCAAGGTGGAACGTCTTTTTGAGCACCGGCATCATGGCGGAAACCGAGCCAAAAATAGCGAAGCACAGTGCGAACGCGCCTGTACCGAGAATCAGCTGCAATGTATTAGGGCGACTGGGATTAGAGTTCATCGGATGATCTGAAACCCATATTTTCATATGAGACGGTCGCTGGCATGTGACAAAAATCACACCTTTCCCGGATGGACGCTCTTCGCTTCTGAGCTCAGAGTTAATTCAAAAGGATGATCCCGAGACGGTAAGTTTGGTAAGCCCTGATGATTCTCGGTTCAGAAAACCTGAGCGCCGGAGTTCATGGCCCACCTTTCGAACCAGGACGTGTGACGACCTTTGAGAGCGACCTGGACAATTCAATGCAGAATATTGCGATTGGACCAGAATGTAAGGAGTCTGGCGATGCGTGTAGGACATGTCTGGCAAACTTCCGCTTGGCTTCAGTAAGAGCTTGCTCCGATGGTATGCCCTTTCGAATGTAAATAGAAAAACGCTTTCGTAATTTCTGCCGAAGCGGCGTCGGCAACACTTCAAAGAGCGTGAATCGTGGACTGCACTCCTGCGATTAACGAGCAGAGGAGAGACTCAAAACACATTCTACTGAAACCACCTTGCGGAATCCCGTTTCACAGGCGGAAAAGAAAGCCAGATCAGTTAAGATCGAGCCTAGGCATTTTGGTCTTTCTCGCCATACGCAGAATTAGTAACTTACGTATCAAGACCCCATGTAACACCGATCCCGACGAGGTCCAATGTCAACGACTTACAGCATTTTTTTCACAAGGTGTTTCGGAAAACACCTGGTCTGCTAACCAGTGCGGCTGGCGTTTTTCCAGGAAAGCCATCACTCCTTCAACCGCATCAGTCTGTTCCATCAAATCGTTCAGGTAAATCCGTTCCAGCGCCGGCAAATCAATTTCCAGTGTACGTACCAGCGGACGCCGCGATGCCTGCGCGGCAAAACGCAAGGCCACAGCGGAGCGGGGCAGGAAATCTGACTCAATCCACGCTTCAAGCTGTCGATCAAGGTCACCTCTGGGAAAGACCTTGTTGACTAGTCCCGCAGCGGCCGCCTGGTTCGCGTTCCAACTTGCGCCGGTCAGCACCATTTCCGCAGCCCGTCCGGATCCAACCCGCACAGGCAGCAACGCAGCCCCCGCCGGTGGAAAAACTCCCAGCTTGATCTCCGGCAGTGCGAACTGTGCGTTTTCTTCTGCAACAATCAGGTCGCACGCCAGCGCCAGTTCAAATCCGCCGCCCAGACATTGCCCACAGACCGCCGCTATCATCGGCGCGGGCGCAGCAGCCATTTTCAGCAGAAGGTTCCGCAGATGCATCAGCGTATCGCCAATCCGGTCCGGCAGGTGCTCTTCAATGCTTGCCCCAAAGCTGAAGTGCGCTCCCGCGCCCGCCAGTACTATAGCTTTCAGGTTCTTTTGCGCGGCCAAGTCATCCAATGCCACGCCCAGCCCCAGCATCATGGCTTTGTCCAGGATATTGGCTTTGGGCGCAGTCAGCATAATCCGCGCAACCTGCCCGTTGTGCGTAAGCTCCAGACGGACTTTATTCTCCACGATTACACCTTTGCCAGTTCAGCTTTCGCCGTCTCGGTTCCGGAAGCCCAGGGCGCGATCTCTTCAATCAGTTCTTCGCCCCAGCGCGCTCCTTCGCCCAGCCGCTGCCGCAGCCGCACGAAGTCGACCTCACGATGCTCTTTGGTACCGAAGTGAAATGCGCGGAAGCCGGCGTTGGCTTCGGTCATCATGTTCAGCGCCAGCCATGCGCGGCTGGTTTCGCGATTGCGGTCCCAGTGCTCCAGCTTGTGCTTGCGCAGGCTTTCCACGGTCTTGGTCAGGCAGTCCGGCATGGTGTAAAGCAGTTTGGTGCACATGCTCTCCACGGCTTCGTCCAGCAGTTGCAGATTAACGGTACCTTCCGCCATGATTTTCTTGGCGAGACCTTTCTCTTCCCCGGTCTTCCATTCACCCAGCGCCATGCGTCCATATTCATCCAGGAAGTGGTCGGTGATGACTAACGGATTGGCTGTCCATCTTCCGTTCACCTTCAGCGTGGGAACAACCTGCGTGAGCCCGCCCAGCGCATAAAAACGATGCGCGCTCCACGGTTCGCACAGGGTCGCGCTGGCCATAGCCCGCTCGATTCCTACATACAGCGGCAGAAAGTCTGTGCTGCCGCCATCCGGCACCGAGCCGTGCTTCGGCCCCGCCTGGCTGAAGATCGCTAGATCGCTGGCGATGGAGAAATCGCAGGCCATGCCGATTTCCTGTCCGCCGCCAACGCGCATGCCGTTCACGCGGCAGATCACCGGCTTGTCGCAATGCAGGATGGCCGTAACCATGTCATTGAAAAGCCGCATGTACTGGCGATACTCAGCCGGTGCTCCTGCATAAATTTCGGCATATTCGCGCGTGTTGCCGCCACTGCAGAAAGCGCGCGTGCCTGCGCCGGTCAGCACTACCGCCACCGCAGCGCGATCATTGCTGGCTTGGCGCAGCGCCAGGATTACCTCTTTTGCCGTCGACGTGGTGTAGCTGTTCAGCTCCGCCGGATTGTTCAGCGTGATCCACACGTTGTGCAGTCCGGGAACGGCGCGGCCATCGTGATCAAGCGCCGGCCGCTCTTCCACCAGAATTTCTTTTGGATCAAAATCTTCAATCAGATTATGGTTTTTCATCGCAGCCTCCCAGGCTCTAATTTGGCACCAGCACCACGCGGCGGCGGAACGCGTGCCTCGCGACGCCCGCCAGTACTTCCGGTGTTTCGGTTAACGAATGTCGCTCAATGAATGGTTCAATCTTGATCTTCCCGCTCAGCACCAGATCGAGCGCCGCGGGATATTGCTCTGCCGGACAGCCCCAGTTGCCGCTGGCCGTGGCGTCAAAGGCCATCAGGTTTGATAGGCGCACTTCCACTTTCTTCGGCGTGAACCCAACAACGGCCAGATAAGCGCCGAAATCGAGCAAGCTGAACGCGGTGACCTGTCCGGCAGCGGTGCCGCTCATTTCAAAAATTTTCAGCGTCGATCCGGAAGCAGCTTGCTCGCTGAAAAAGTTGCGCACGCTCGACCGGAGCTGTTTCTCGTCGCTGCGATCAGCGTTCAGCACCAGAGAAGCGCCATACTGCTGTGCAAGTTCCAGCCGCTCCATATCGATATCGACCGCGACTGCCTGCGCGCCCACGGCTGCCGCAATCTGCACGGCAAAGCTGCCAATGCCGCCCGCGCCCACAATCACCGCCACTTCGCCGGCCTTCAGTCCGGAGCGGCGAATCGCTTCATAAGGCGTGCTCACCGCATCGGCCACCACAGACAGTGCTTCAAGAGAGACGCCTGCGGGCAGCTTGTCCGGAACGCGACAAAGCCCTCGAGCCGGTACCCGTACATGCGTGGCAAAACCGCCGTCACCATCATTGCCGGGCATAAACTGCCGCCGGCATGTCGTTGACCGGCCTGCCTTGCAGGCAGGACATTCTCCGCAGGCGATCACCGCCGGCACAATCACGGCCTGCCCCATCCATTGACGAGCCTTGTCGCCTGCGGCGACCACATGGCCGGCAATCTCATGTCCCAGCACAAGCGGAAGCGCGTGCCGCGTGGCCACGCCTTCAGCGGCAAAGCCTACGTCGGTATGGCAGACTCCACATCCCGCCACCTTCACGATAACTTCGTTTTCTTCCGGCTCAAGCTTTGGCAGCTCCGCCAGGTCCAGCGGTTTTCCGACGGTCGAAAGCTGATATCCGTAAGCTCCCTGAATCGCCATAGTTCCTCTCAGTTCCTGCTGGCGAGACGGCGTAAACCCAGCACCGCCGCGCCCAGCGCGCAAACGTATTCACAATCTTCAGCCACATTCACCTTCACGTTAAGCCGCTGCTCCAACGCCCGCACCATCCCTTGCTGATGAGCCACGCCGCCGATAAAAGTCAGCTCGTCTTTCAAGCCCACGCGCTTCAGCAGCGCGCCGGCTCGGTCCGCCAGCGAGTCATGAATGCCACGCAAAATGTCTTCCACGCTCACGCCGCTGCTCACGTGGTTGATGATCTCGCTTTCCGCCAGCACCGCGCATACGCTGCTGATCGGGTGAGAGTGTGCGGCATGCAGAGAGAGATCGCCCACCTGCTCCAGTGGGACCTCCAGATATTTCGCTGCCCGTGCAATGAACATTCCCGAGCCCGCGGCGCACTTGTCATTGCTTTTGAAAGTGTTCACGCGACCGTTGTCTTTTACGGCGATGGCCCGCGTGGTCTGGCTGCCGATATCGAGCACCGCGCCCGCTCGGGGAAAAAGGAAGAAAGCGCCGCGCGCGGCTGTGGTGATTTCAGTGATCGCAATATCGCGAAAGCTCAGGTTGTAGCGGCCAAAACCGGTCGCGGCAATGTAGCTCAGATCCGAACGGCTATTGCCACCGAGCGCCTGCTCCAACGCTTCGCTGGCCGCCTGATCAACATTGATGCCGCTGCGCGCGCGTCCTCTGCCTAGGATTCGCAACTCGCTTCCCGGCGCGTCCTGCGCAGCCACCAGCGCTTTGGTGAATCCCGATCCGCAATCAATCCCCGCTACTAACGGCATGTTCCCTCCAAACGCTGGATTCAAAACTCTCGCCTAGCTTTTCCAATGAAAACAGTGCCGCGCCCACGGCGCCCATAAACTGTGCGTCCGGAGTGACAATGATTTTTTGTCCCAGCACGGTTTCCAAGGCGCGCACCATGCCAATATTGCGCGCCACGCCGCCGGTCATGGTGACAAGCGGTTCAATGTTCACGCGTCGCGCCAGTGACATCGTGCGCTTGGCAATCGCCAGGTGCACTCCTCCCATAATGTCTTCCGGCTTCTTGCCCTGCGAAAGGTAAGAGAGAATGTCAGACTCCACAAAGACGGTGCACACCGTCGCGATTTTCACGGGGCGAGTCGCGCGGAGAGACAGCGGGCCAATATCATCCAATCCAATACCCATCACCTCGGCGGCATTGGCCAGGAAGCGCCCTGTGCCGGCGGCGCATTTATCGTTCATCACAAAGTCCAGCACCTCGCCGGAAGGGCCCACGCCAATAGCCTTTGCGTCCTGGCCGCCCATATCGATCACCGTGCGCGTGCCGGGACAGAGAAAGTGCGCGCCGCGGGCATGGCAGCTGATCTCCGTCATCTGCGTGTGGCCGAAAGAAATGTTGTACCGGCCATAGCCGGTTCCGACCACGAAGCCCACATCAGCCTGCGCGACGCCCGCCGCTTGGCAGCACTCGTCGAACGCCTTCTCTGCCGCTTTACGCACGTTGGCGCCGGTATCAATCAGCGAACGTGACAGCACCTCCACTCCATCGCCGTTCGCGCCAATCAGCACCGCTTTCGTCTGCGTTGATCCTACGTCCACTCCGGCTGCAATTCTCATTTGTGACCTCACGCGCTCACGGCGTGTGCTGCCGTGCGCTTGGCGTGCTCCAGAGATTCAAAGAAAGCGTCAATCCGGTTCTTGGTTTGGGCCTCAGCAAAATAACGCGGGTCTTCCAGATCAGACTCTATATACAGCGTCGGCACGCCCAGTTGCTTGGTAAAGTAGTCGCGCATGTCGCCCTGCCCGGCGGAAAACAGGCGGCAGCTTTTCACAAAATGGATGATCACGCCGTCAGCGTTCCATTCCTGCACGTAGCGCCGGATCTGGTCATAGCGCTGCAGATAGTTTCTGTTGGTGACGTTTTGCGCCAACATGTGCATGGCCACCGATTCAAACGGATTTTTCGCATCGTGCCGGAACCCAAACTCCCACAACCCGCCGACCGTGGAATAGGTGGATGCAACGGCAACTGCTTTCCAACTGGCAAACATGTCACGGAAGGTGCGGAAATACGGATACGGCGGCGGGCCTTCCACCACTACACGGAAGCGCTCCTGGTCATAGACACCCTCGCCGGCCTTGACCTTCTGCTGCAGTTCGTTCAGCGCCGCGCGGAAGAACTCCACGCCTTCACGCTTTCCGCGATAGACATATAAAGGTCCCATCAGGGTGATGGCGTCAAAATAAGCGTCAAACGGCGACGGCGAGTTCTTTGCCAGGTGTTTGATCTGTGACCACAGCTCCTCAACTTCGCTGGAGTAAGCCACCGACTGGCGGAAGCGGTCATAATCGAACTTGCGACCAATCAGTTCCTCCATCTGCCCCACAACTTCCTTGAGCTGTCGCACAACATAGTCAATGTCCGCCTGCGATGGCGTGTCATTTCGCAGAAACGGCACATCCAGGACGAACAGCGGAGCGCCTGTGAAAGCGGACACGTGCTCAAACCATTTCACGTAGGTATTGCAGCCGACGAAGTTACACAACACCAGCGTGGGCTTGGGCAGCCGGCCGCCGGTAGGCGTAATGCCTTTCAGCATGCAGCCTATATCGGCTTTCACATAGGCGCAGTTGTCTCCGGCATAGCCCATTTCTTCGGCGGCAAGAATCGGCTCCAGCGACTGGTGCCGGATCGCCAGTTGCAATGCATTCACTTCCGGATACTGCGGGATCGCGCCAAAGCCTTCCAGCAACTCCACGCAGTTGCCGGAAATCATCATCGATACGGTGGGCGGATCTCCGGTTTCAGCCGCGTGGTCCAGACGCTGGTACCAATCAAGCATCAGGTCTTTCTGCTGCTGGTGAATGCTTCCGCGATATTCGCTTACAGGTTTCTCGGCCATTAAGGCAACTCCTTAATCAGTTCCAACTAATCAAAGACCAGCGATTCGACGAATGTCTCAACTTCCGTGCGCAGGCGGTCGAAGGTAAAGAGCTTTTCTTCAAACTCCAGCAGCAGGTGCGGCAGCCCCATCTCGTCGACCTTCTTTTTGAACAGCACAAAATCGAAATACGCCGGCTCGCAGAACTTGGCGATCAGGAAAATCACGGCTTCGGCGCGCGTGTCGCGTACCTTTTCCGCCAGACCTTCCCAGCGCGGTTTTGAAAAATCGTGGCGCACCGACGAATACACCGACCGATGCACATAACTTTCGGCCAGCGCTCGGACCGGATCGTCCGTGAGCGGCATATCTTCAGTGAACCAGCGCTGAGCAATGGCCAGATCGTCTTCCACAATGTCGCAGCCGGCGTTTTCCAGAAGACGAATCAGTTCCAGAGGCGGCTGCTCGCAGAACGCGCCTTCGATGACGACGCGGATTGCGTCCCGCTTCTTCCCCGGCCGACTCGGGAGATAATCCAGCGCCTGCTTCAATATCTCGATGTGCTCTTCCACCGGCATGAAATTGCCGCTGCGGATGAGCACGTAGGATTCCCATGCGCGCAGCAGATACGGGCTTTCCGCGCGCAGATCATAAAGTTGCCGCACCAGGCTCCGCTGGATGTTATAGAGCGCGATGCTCCGTCGCAGCGCGGCGGGCTGGATTGGCGCTCCACTCATGCGCTCCAGTTCAACAACAATCCGGCGGTATTCCTCCGTAAGAAATTCCACGCTCGAATCCGACGTGCTGTGCGGCAGATGCAGAAAGTCCACATACATCCGCGGGTAGTTGCGCTTGATTACGAAGCAGAGGTTGCGAGCGGAATCGCAGATGGAAGAGAAAAGCAGGCCGTCAAACGGCTCCAGATGGCCGGTCATCGCCATCTCCATGGTGGTTTTGATAACGGAGCAGATGAAAGACCCGAAGCGGGAATCGGCATGCTGTATGTCCAGCCGGTCGCCTGCGCCGCTTAACAGCACCGGCAACATGCCCGCGGCATGGACCAGTTCCACGGGGGCATACACGGGAAAGAAAGCCACAGACTTCGCGCCCGGATGCTGCTCTTTCCAGCGCCACACGCCGGCAAAAGAGAGGTCCTGCATCCCTTCAAGTAGACTATCGAACGTTCGTTCGAATTGTTTCATAAAATAATAATCACCCTGCGCGTGTGGAAGGTATGTGACGTGCGTCACTCACTGTAGGGGCGTGCCGGGAGACATGCTGTACCTGTCGGCTTTGAGTGGCTGCACGAACTGACGCAGACCGTCGAGAGCCTCAAGAGCACCTTAAATACACCAGATGCGGTTCAGTTGAACCACCGCCGGATATTAGTGTGTCGCTAAGGAGTGCTGCGCGATCCATGAAAGCGATGAACAGGCCGGAAATATGAATAGTAGCTGAAGGAGTGGCAACACGATGCTTGCCCTGGCGCTCGCGAATACCCAGTCATCTTGCGCTGTGTATTTTGTATGCTTTAGCCACTGCAGAATGAGGGAAGAATACCGCGAATCAGGTAGACCAACCTGCTCCAATGCGTTAAATCAAGATTTTTTGTTTGTCGGAGCCAAAAAGGTAGGCTACCCTGCGCTCGTAGTCCGCTTCTCTGCAAGATAAAACTTCATAACCAGAATCGGTGTCCTTCGCGTACCGTCTACGCAGATGCGATTCTCGCCAGCAGGAAAGGCATCTCCCGGCTTACGGCCACCTTCGGGATGAAGGCAAAAGCGCCTCCCGCCAGGGATGCTTCCCGCGGTTCCGGCTCATCATAGCCTTGGGATAACTAACGCTGGAACAGGTGGTTGAGTTTTATGATCGCGGCGGAGATTTTCCGCTGGCTTCCGACGAGCCAAACTGTCCCGCCACCATCAGCCTCATCAACTGCCTGATGGATCCCAATATCCACGTGCTGGGTCTTACGCAGCAGGACAAGACCGACCTGGTTGACTTCATGCGCAACGGGCTGCTGGATGCGCGCACATTGAACCAGGTAGCGCCGTTTGATCATCCGTCGCTCATGGTGCCAAATGGCCATCCGGTAGATAGCAACGGGAATCCGTTGCCGGACCCCAACAATCCCGGACAAGCCCAGGACCTATACATGAACATTCCCTCAAATGGCAAGAATGGAGGTATGCCGCTGCCGGCGTTCTTACAGAATATGGCCAGACCATAACCGCTTGAATCGACGTATTGTGCGGCGTTTCGCCGTCGCAAAGTTTCGCGATGAAGTGGGCTGGCGTCGCATTCCTCGCATACCAGGAATACCGTTCCCATCTGGACAGAGTGTGAGATTGACTTTGGGAACGTGAATCCGGTTTGCCCAAACCTTGAGTCCAGGCGGTATCTAAAGGATGGGACATGCGGATAGACATTTTCCGCCCGGCTAAAAGCCGTGGCGAAACTTGTCTTCGACAAGAAAACGGAAAAGCGGGTCTACCCGCACCTATCGGATCGGTCGATTATGGGACTCACGAGCAATTGGGCGGCAGCACCTGAGGAGAACTGGTGACAAACACGTTCTGAAACCAGCAACTGTTTGACACTCCGTCCCAAGTCAGGTCCGTGCCATTTTGCGATAGCCGGTTGCCCTCCACCAGGATGCCCTGATTGGCAGGCTGTACATCCTCAACAATACTGATTCCGTCCAGATTGTTCTTTTCCACCAGATTGTTTTCAATGAGACAGCCAGTCAGGCTTCCGCCCTGCAGCAGGATTCCGTTGCCGCCGTTTCGCAAGACCTGGTTTTCCTGGATGGTGCAGCCTGCTTCAAAAATGGAAGCGATCTCAATCCCATTGAGCTTATTGTCGACTATGAAATTTCCGCGAATGATCGAGTCTGAATCCAGCCCTCTTATGGAAATGCCGGTCTGGTTCTCGCGGATGACATTTTCACTAATGACCGGGATACTTTCGTCAGGCGGATCTCCCGTGGGTATTACGACCCCAATCTGCGAGAATCCGCTGATCGTATTTCGATAGAGGGCCGTGTGTGTGACCGCCTCCATGGCCACCCCGATCTGTCCGTTCGCGCCTCCGCGAATTGTGTTGTCGAAGATACGGACCCCTCCGCCACGGGCCACGTTAACTCCCGTCAGGTTGTTTTCAATGGTCAAGTCGTAGATCACAATATTGCCGGCTGTAGCGAGATGCACCCCGGTCTCAAAATTTGAAATCCGGCCTTTGCCTTTCAAGGTCACGCCGGTGACGGGAATGAGAATGCCGTCGCCTGTCCCATCGCCGGTAATATTGTGCCCATTGAGATCTATGGTAATGTTGGGTCCAAAGACGCGAAGCGCGGTCCCCGCACAGTTCAAATTGGACGTGAGCGTCAGGTCTGTCTGGATGATGTCTCCACATTGAACGGCAAACGCAGGCATGGCTGCGACTGCCGCGATCAACAAAAATCCTGCCATAGATAGCAGGAGTCTGGAATTCATTTTTCTTTGAAACATATGTTTCTCTTTCTGTGCCAGAGGACAACAGCCGCCTGTCGCTGGCTCATCTCTGGGCCTGCATAGTTTATTACTTAACACTAGTCTGGAGTAACAAAACTAAACATTTTATTTGTAGATTAAGCTAAGAATAGACTTAAACTATTCAATTCAACCGCAGAAGCTGAATATAGTTGCAGCACCTGATCACTAGTTTGCACTTAGCTGACATAAGCCAGATGAAACTTAATGAACTCTAACGACTGGTCTGGCTTCTTCGGAATCAGAATCCAACTATAATTCCATTTCCGCTGGCATTGCTTTCGCTCATACCCCCTCGTGCCTTCACGCGCCACTCACCCCTGGCGAAAGGTTACGTCGCGTCAGGAACCTCACCAGCCGTTTTAAGTTCTGGGCAGCTGCTGCCATCAGAAACTGTTCGGAGACGTTCCACAATCGGCGCAATCGTACCCCGCCGCGGCGCCATTTTCTGCCCGAGCGCGCAAAGAGGCTTCGATCTTGTATCGGACCCGCCGCGAACGCTGGTAAGCTGGAGTTCCCACCAACGCGCGTACGGCCTGCCGGTCTGTTTTGTACCAGTGCATAGACAGCGCTGATGCCGGCTACTATCCTTTATGTATATCTGGGATCGGCGCTCCACAATGTGTCTGACTTGTTCTCCGGCGAATCGACTAAAGATAGCCCGGCTGGTCCGGCACTGTTTTGGGGCGGGCTCGCCGCGGGCGCGTTGCTCCTGTGGCTCCTCACCCGGATAGCCAAACGAGCCTTGCAGCAGGAACTCAATCAGCCTGCAGAAGGAGAGGTGCAGCATGAACGCCACTCTGCCGGTTGAGGTCCAGCCGCAGGATGAATTCAATCAGAAGCTGATTGAGAATGTTCACCCTTCAAACTGGATTAATCCTAAACCTCAAGGCCGGTACAACCTCGTTGTTATCGGAGCGGGTACAGCAGGTCTGGTGTCTGCCGCAGGAGGCGCCATATTGGGCGCAAGGGTGGCCCTCATGGAGCGCCATCTCATGGGCGGAGACTGCCTGAACTATGGATGTGTGCCTTCCAAGGCATTGATTCGCGCAGCCCACGCCGCTCATGCGGTGGTGGAAGCACGGGAGTTCGGCATTGAAGCCCAGGTCCCGAAAATTCGATTTACAGAAGTGATGAAGCGCCTTCGGCGGGTGCGGGCTGATATCTCGCCGCATGACTCCGCAGAGCGCTTTCGTGGACTTGGCGTTGATATTTACCTGGAAGAAGCCCGGTTCATTAACAGCAATACCGTCGAAGTCGCAGGCGAGCGCCTTGAATTCAAGAAGGCGATCATCGCGACAGGAGCCCGGGCCGCGGCCCCTCCCATTCCCGGACTCACGGAAGCCGGTTTTCTTACCAATGAAACAGTATTCGCCCTGACCGACCTGCCCCGCAGGCTCATCATAATCGGAGCCGGCCCTATCGGCTGTGAACTCGCCCAGAGTTTTAGCCGGCTGGGGAGCAAAGTTTCCATCATCACAGACAGTGATGCGCTACTTCCACGAGAGGACCGTGAAGCAGCCGCGATTCTTACCCGGCAATTTGAACGAGAGAATATCGCCATGGTTCTGGGCGCCAAAATTCAACGCGTGGAGTTGGCCGCGGAAGGAAAAACCATTCTGTTTGATCGTGGACATGGCGCGGAAAGAATAAGCGGAGACGAGATTCTGGTCGCGGTTGGTCGCACCCCCAATCTTGAAGGATTGGGCCTGGAGGCCGCAGGGGTCCTGTACGACACTAAGGGAATCACGGTCAATGATCACCTTCGCACATCAAACCCGAACATATTCGCGGCTGGCGACGTCGCATCACGGTACCAATTCACGCACGCGGCAGAAGCCCTGGGCCGGATTGCCTTGCAGAATGCCCTTTTCTTTGGCCGAAAACGTGCCAGTAATCTGGTGATTCCATGGTGTACCTATACCGATCCGGAAATCGCGCACGTCGGTCTGAACGAACGGGAAGCGCAAAAGGCGGGAATTGACATCGAGACGTTCACTTTGTCGTTGGAGGAAAATGATCGCGCGGTGGTGGATGGAGAAGCCAACGGATTTGCCCGCGTCCATGCCAATAAGAGCAACGGGCGAATTTTGGGAGCCACTCTGGTAAGCCGCCATGCGGGCGAAAGCATTGGCGAACTAGTCCTCGCAATTCAACGCAAGCTCGAGATAGCTGATCTGGGAGGTGTAATACATCCCTATCCCACCCAGGCAGAGATTATCAAACGGGTGGGCGATGCCTCCATGAAGTCCCGCTTGAAACCTTGGATCAAGAAAGCGCTGGTGAAGCTTTTCCAATGGCGCAGGTAGAAACAATGACGCGTGCAGCTGTCTGCATTTTCGAACCGCCTATACGCAGTCAAACAACGTCATAAACCCAAAATCCATGTGCAACTGTTGATGACAATGGAACAACGTCATTCCAGGATCGTTCGCCATGAAATCGAAGGCGATCTCCTGATACCCGCCCAACATGACAACGTCCTTCATCACCCCTGCAGTGGCCTTGCCCATGATGTTGGTAAGCTCAAAGACGTGCCGGTGCAAGTGGATGGGATGAAGATCTTCGCTCTCATTATGCATTCGCACGCGGTAACGCCGACCTTCATGTAGATGAAAAGCGGGCGGAGCCATTGCGTTTGTCATCGGGTACGCCACGCCGTTTATGGTCCAACGATTGAATCCTGTCTCGGCGGCATTCTGCTTGGCAAATGTCATTTCGAAGGTTTCGTCCGGTTCCGGAGCCGTGGCTGTCCGGCTTAGCGAACCTCGTGTAGTCCCAGCGGAACTTGGGTGGTGCGATCCACTGAGATTTTCCGGCATGGTTCGCATACTCGACGACGACACCCATTCCGTGGCGGCGATCATCGTTGCTTGTGTCTCCCATGATCCACACGCCGGGATGGTTCATTTCCACGATAGCTGAGACGCGCTCCGCCGTTCCCAGCCACAAGAACGGAACGGTGGCGGGATTCGGCACTGGGTTTCCGTCAAGGGCTACCACGCGGAAGGTATGGCCCGGCAAAGCGAGGCTTCGAATCTCCGTAGCGCTGCCGTTCAGGACGTGAAATAGCACGCGCTCACCCTGCTTCACTTTGATCGGCTCTCCATGTCCAAGCATGCGGCCGTTAATCGTGAAGCGAGATGATCTTGTTGGGCGCGATCTCCAGCGGGGTGGCGGCGATTCGAATCGTGTAATCGGCCTTGCCTGAACTCGGGGAAGCGCTTCCTGCCTTAGCGGCCGAAGCGGGCAACTGTGCCACTGCCGAGGAAACCAAAGCGTTGCCCGCCACGATACCGGCCGTCTTAAGAAAATTACGTCGAGAAATATTCATGACCGTTTATATAGCCTCCTTACGGACTTATGGATTCGAATGAACCATGAGAGCCCGGTAAGGCCGTCCACTGCGATTGTAATGCCTTTCGGTTCATGGCCAGCGATGCGCGCCGATTTCGCAATGCTGATGGCGAAAACTCACGATGAAGTCTTTTTTTTGCCAACTTAATAATAATTCGTATATTTTCGTATATATATAACCTTTTGATTTGCACTTACACGTTATCTCATGTTAAGACTTTTGTTCGAGGATGACTGACGTCTGCCCGCAATTCACTCGCGCGTCCCGAAATACAGCCATGAACGGAGGAGCAATCATGATGAAGTGTTTACCGATGGGGGCCGCCCTGTTTTTAAACGTCACACTTGCGGTGGCACAGACTACCTCCACGGGCACCGGTCAGGGTGACGTCCTGGCGGAGTTGGCAAGAATGCGCGAAGCCATGGCCGCGCAGCAAAAACAAATCCTTGAACAGCAGCGACAGATGGAGCGTCAGCAACAGGAAATCGAGAGTCTCAAGGCCATGTCTGGCGCGCAGGGCGAGCGCAACCAGACGTCGCATTTGGTGAATACAACCCTCGCGAGCGTAACACCAGCCAAAGCGCTGGTGCAGGAGGACGTGAAGCCGAAAGAATCACCGCTTTCGTTTCGGATTGGAGGAACAGAGTTCACGCCCGGAGGGTTTGTCGACTTTGAGAATGTCTTCCGGACCACGAATTCCGGTTCAATCATAACCACCAATTTCGGCGCGATTCCTTTCAGCAACACGCCGCAGGGCCATCTCACGGAAAATCGTATCACCGCACAATTCAGCCGTCTTAATCTTAAAGTGTCTGGCACGTACGGCAAGAATGACGTTACCGCCTACGCGGAGATGGATTTCAACGGCAACGATGCAGGCAACATCTTTGTGACAGCCAATAGCCACACATTCCGCGAGCGGCTCGCGTTTGTGGACCTGAAGAGGAACAAATGGGAATTTATGGGCGGACAGACATGGAGTTGGCTCACGCCCAATCGTCGCGGCGTGGGGCCCATGCCGGGCGATCTTGCGCTTACGTATGACGAAGACGGGAACGCGCAGGTCGGTATTCCTTATACCCGCGCTGCTGAATTTAGGGTGGTGTATCACCCGAGCGAACGTTGGTCAGCCGGTCTGGGGATAGAAAATGCCGAGCAATATACGGGGTTCGGGGCTGGCGAGGTCACGCTGCCTAATGCATTTGCCCAGCAGCTGGCTTCGCAGCTTGATCCCACCAACACCAACAACACCACGCCCAATGTGGCTCCGGATGTGTTATCCAAGATTGCCTATGACCGGGATTTCGGCGGCAAGCATTTCCATGCAGAGTTGCAGGGCCTGTTGACGGCGGTGAAGACGACCGTTCAGCCTACGGCTGGAGCTAACTTTGAGAGCAGTTCAACGGTCGGCGGCGGATTCGGCGGGGCTTTCAATATTGAGTTGGTCAGAAATTTTCGTCTGCTGGCAAACGGTTTCTATTCAGATGGCGGCGGCCGTTACCTCATCGGTCTTGCCCCAAGTGTTGTGATGCGTTCTGATGGAAGCCCTTCATTGGTCCATTCCGGAACGGGACTGATTGGGTTGGAGTGGCAGCCAAGAGCGAAAACGCAATTTGGCGCCTATTATGGCGCGATGTATGCGCAGCGCGACTTCACCTTGGATACCAGCATTGGGGCCAAGCCCAACAGTTTTATTGGTTTTGGAGCGCCGGGATCGGCAAATAACAATAACCGCACCATTCAGGAGCCGACGTTCGATTGGACGCAAACGTTCTGGCGCAATCCGCTGTATGGCGCGGTTATGCTGGTTACCCAAACGTCATACCTGACGCGCAGTTCGTGGTTCGTTCCGGCCGGAGGTCCCAAGAACGCACACCTACTGATGGTTTACACGAGCTTTCGATATGTCCTGCCTTAGCCGGCAACCAACCGCCAGATTCTTTACGCGGACCCAAATCGGGAAATTAAATGCTCCGGCCTGGCTTTTTGCAATCAGCTGCATGGCCGGCAAACTCGAATCAACGCTTCATCGCGAATCTACTAAAAACAGAAGATGAGAATTTCATAAACTGGAGAGGCCGCAAAAGCGGACGTCTCCTGTGGACCGGATTTCAAAAAGCGGAGAGCGTTTTCTTACATTCGTTGGCAAAAATGAGCTTTATGAAGCGGGCATTGCGTTTGTTTCAAGGGAAACTGATTTATTAGCATATCCAAGAATTGAAATTTTTTTTGACAGCGATGCGGAGAACCGGGTCATTTTGCAATTACACCGAGCGCTGAATATTCAATCACACCGTTCCGGTAAACACCTAATTCGCGTTTTTTCTTGACTTTAAAGATATTACGACTAGCCTATGGGGCTGAATGCCACCCCCGTCTTTTTCATATTTTGTGAACCGAAGAAGTCGGGACATGTCCGTCTCCCAGAGATTTTTAGAGATGGTTCGCTATAAGGTTTTTCTCTAACTGGGCCCTAAAAAATCACATTGATTGGTGAATTCGTTGGAGCCAGGAGGGTTTCAAATCATGATCCGCATCTCGACCCGTATATGGGCAGTACTGTTTGCACTGTTTGTTCTGCCGGTTGGCGCGATTGCATCCGACAGTGCAGCCGCCGCTGCGAACAAAGCCAATGACACAGAAAGCGCGACCACCGAGACGACTGTGACCGGCCGAACTCAGGCTGCCACAACAGGCGCTTCAACTGACCCTTTATTGCGCCTGCTGGTCAATAAAGGCGTCCTTAACGCAAGCGAAGTCAACGCCATTTCAACTGCGCCGGCATCAGAAGGCCGTCAACGCCTTTTGTCCATTCTTAAAGACAAAGGAATCATCTCCGCTGCGGATTTGGAAAGCTTGAATACGGCTGTGACAACAACCGCACCGGCGAGCAGCGAAGCCCCGGCCACCTTGAACACCGTAGCGATCACCACGGTTACTCAGGGGCAGAGCGGTCCGCCGCAGCCTCCCAAGACCCCGCCTCCCGCCGGCCCCATCCCGGCCATTGCGCCCATCCGGGTCCTGCAGCTGGATCCTTCGAAACATGAAGGCTTTATTCCTGACATCAAAATCGGGAAGAACATCAACCTGAAACCGTATGGGTTCTTCAAGGCCAGCGCCGTGTATGACACGTCGTCGCCTTACGGCAATGATTTCCCGCTGCCTGGACTGAATGCCGCTCCCAACACCGTGGACATGATCCCCGAATTCCACGTTAAGGCGCGCTTTGCTCGCTTTGGCACCAACTTTGAGTGGCTTGACACGCCCAACGTGGTAATCACAGCCAAAGTAGAAGCGGATTTTGAAGGCAACTTCGGCCGCTCGAACAACCGCAACATCAGTTCGATCCGTTCCAATATGTTCCAGTTGCGACTGGCTTACGGCCGCATTGACTGGAAGCACGACGACAAGAACAGCTTCTTCCTGGTTGCCGGACAGGACTGGACACCGTTTGCTTCCTCCACTCTGCCAAACCTGTTTGAAACCACCGGTCTCGGCGTGGGCTTTGGAACATTGTATGAGCGCGATCCCCAATTCCGCGTTGGCATGGAACATAGCTTTGGCGGCTTCAAAATCGGGCCGGAATTTGCCATCGTGATGCCTGCATTCGGTAACCTTCCCGCCGACCTGACCACCGCCGGAGCAGTCAATCCTAACGGTGAAGGCATCGGCAACCAGCTTGGATTCGGCGAACGACAAGGCGCGGATTCCGGCAAACCTGAAATCCAGTCTCGCGTTGTCGGACAATGGCAGCTTGACCATGCAGCCGGCGTCGCTCCTGCACAGATCATCGTCAGCGGCGTTCGCGGTGAGCGCCAGGTTGATATCGATGCGGCAGCGGTGCCCGCGGCGTTCAAAGCTGCGTTCCCGAGGGGCGCTCAGATCGGTTCAACGCGTTTGGCGTGGACAGGTGAAATTCAGTTGCCCACCCGCTTCGTTACCGTCATTGCCAAGTACTACAACGGAAATGACCTGCGCTACTATTTCGGTGGCCAGATTTTTGGTCCTTTCAATGACACAGGCGGCTTTGCCCCTGGCTCTACCGCGACCGCCCCATCGCTGGATGGATCAACACAGGCCGCGTTCGGGCTGCGCGGGGGCGTTCCGGTAATCGCCAACTCGCTGCCTCCGCGCGCACAGGGCGGCTTCGTCAACCTCGGGTTCCCACTCTCGCGTATATTTAACGCCGATCCGGCGGGACGCAATGCAGGATGGGCTTTCTACGCTCATTATGGTTATGATCAGGTTCTCGCTCGCGACGTTCGCCGTGAAGGCGGCGGCCGCGAAAAAGGCGACCTGATGGCCGGTACGCTGCAATACAGGATGAACAACTGGGTGACGTTCGTTCTGGAAGAATCGAATTATCGCACCCGCGCTCTGCCATTGAATAATACCGGCAACTTCCCCGTGTTCGCAGGCCGCCCGATGCGCGATTGGCACGACTTCCGCTCGGAATTTGGCCCGCTTTTCACGTTCTAACATTCACCTTTTTCAACCAAAGAGGTCAGGCGCATGCCTGACCTCTTTTTTGATTTGTGGTTTGGTTTCTTACGGCAGCACGAACCGCAGGTCAGCCCAGCCCATGCCGAGGTGAGCGTTTTTGGGAAACCCATTCGGAATGAACCAAGGACTGCGCGTTAGGTACGAGTACTGCGTGATGAGTTGAAGAGCTCCATACTGCGGCTTCTTCCAGAAAGTCTGTACCCATCCGATAGTGCCTTCCTGAATGGCCCGGTTAACGATGTTCGATGAACCCAAACCGCCGAACCCAATGATCTTGTTCCCGCCGCCGGTGCTGGTATCGGGAAAAGCATTGCGCTGGAAGTATGCGCCGCCATAGTAGCCATACAGCATGCTGCTCTTAGTGAACTGGTATTCAAAACCGTCGGTTGTAGAAGCGGCGTGGACCAATGAGATGGCGCCATCCGGCAGAACAACTGCTTGCGGGCCCATGCCGAAAATATATCGTCCGCCACCATCGCTATAGAAGGAGTTGGCGATCAAGCGAAAGTTCTTGAATACTTCCAGATTCAGGTTGAACTCGCCGCCGAATCCGGTCTTGGTATCTTTTACAAAAGTGGTTGCTCCGGTGGGTATCGTCGCGTCCCGTACTGACGTTACAAGTCCCACGGCCTCAACATGAAAGTGCTTGCCTCC
>DAHUXR010000159.1 GCA_027307045.1 Acidobacteriaceae bacterium | reverse complement strand
GGACGGCGTAGATGAGTGAGAACATCGCCGTGGTGGCCCCAATGCCGAGCGCCAGTGAGAGCACCGCGACAGCGGCAAAGCCAGGATTGCAGCGCAACCCGCGCAGGCCGTAGCGGATGTCTCCGCCCAGCTCATCAAACATGCGAAGGCCGATGGCCTTACGGTAAGTTTCATTTTGAGCGGCGGGCCGGCCAAGGTCGATGCGCGCTTTGCGGCGGGCTTCGTCTTCAGAAAAGCCCTGACTCATTAAATCTTCCGTGTAGGCGTCGAGGGTGGAACGAAACTCTTCTTCCACGTCACTACCCGTGCGCGGCGTGAGAGAGTGCCAGAAATTACGGATTGTGCCGCGAAGATTCATCTCTCTTCCGCCTTCTTGTTGAGAATGCCGGCGACGACGGCGGTCATGTCAGTCCATTTGGCGGTCTCAGCCTTGAGTTGACGCGCACCGGCGGTGGTGAGCGAGTAAAAGCGGGCGCGGCGATTGTTCTCTGACTCGCCCCATGCGCCTTTGATCCAGCCCCGGCGCTCAAGACGATAAATGGCGGTGTAAAATGAACCCTGGAGGATCTCCAGGCGCTCGCCGGAAATCTGCTGTATGCGTAACAGGATGCCGTAGCCATGCAACGGCCCCAGCGAGATGGCCTTGAGAACAAGCATCTCGAGCGTGCCCTGCGGGAGTTCAACCGGTTTCGTCATTGGTTAACAGCTCTTTCCTATCTGAAATAGGAGAGTACACCGCGCTCTCCTTTCCCGTCAAGGAGAGCGCCCGAAAGATTTGCGTCTTGGCAGGATTGCCTCAGGATCGCCCAGCGTGAGACCATGCATGCTCATGCATAAAACCGAGTCGCGCGACTTTTTATCGAGAAACCTGGTCCTGCAAACCGACAGCTATAAGTTCACGCACTGGAAGCAGTATCCGCCGGGGACGCAGTACGTTTACAGCTACCTGGAGTCGCGCGGCGGGATGTTTTCCCAGACGGTTTTCTTTGGCCTGCAATATTACCTGCTGAAATATCTGTGCGGCCCTGTGGTGACGGAAGAAGACGTGATGGAAGCGCTGGAGTTTGTTAACAAGCACATTGGACCCGGCATGTTCAACGTTGAAGGCTGGATGCATATTGTCCGCAATTTGGGCGGCAGGTTGCCGGTGGCGATTAAGGCAGTGCCGGAAGGCAGATCAGTGAGCGTGCAGAACGTGCTGATGACGATTGAGAACACTGACCCTGCATGCTACTGGCTGACGAACTATCTGGAGACGCTGCTGCTGAAGGTGTGGTATCCGATTACGGTGGCGACGCTTTCACACGCGATACGCAAGGCGATCATGGATAAGCTGCACCGCTCGGGCGATCCGGCGCTGATCGATTTCAAGCTGCATGACTTTGGCTATCGCGGTGTTTCCAGCGAAGAGACTGCGGGGATTGGCGCGGCGGCACACCTGATCAACTTTAAAGGCACGGATACGGTGGCGGGCATCCGCGTACTGCAGCAGTTTTATCAATCGCAAGAGATGGAAGGCTTCAGCATTCCCGCAGCGGAACATTCAACGATTACGGCGTGGGGCCGCGAGAATGAAGATCAGGCCTATGAAAATATGCTCACGCAATTTCCGCAGGGGCTGGTGGCCGTGGTGAGCGACTCTTACAACGTTTATGAAGCGTGCGAAAAGCTCTGGGGCACGCTGCTGCGCGAAAAAGTGGAGAACCGGCAGGGAACGCTGGTAGTGAGGCCGGACTCAGGCAAACCGCGCGAGGTGGTGTTGAAGGTGCTGGACATCCTGGGCGCGAAATTCGGTTATGAGACGAATGCGAAGGGCTATCGCGTGTTGAACCCGAAGATACGCGTGATCCAGGGCGATGGCGTGAACTACTGGACGATCCAGGACACGTTGACGGCAATGAACCGCGCAGGATGGTCAGCAGATAATATTACTTTTGGCATGGGCGGCGCGCTGCTGCAACAGCTGAATCGAGACACGCAGCAGTTTGCTTTTAAGTGTTCCAACGTGACGGTGAATGGCGAAGACCGCGACGTGTTCAAAGATCCGGTGGAAGGGCATGACAAAGCTTCAAAGCGCGGGAGGCTGGCGCTGCACTTTGAAGATGGCAAGTGGAGTACGGTACGGTCGCGCCGGGGAGTTGAAGATCCTGAAGACAGGTTGAAGCCGGTGTTTCGTGATGGAGAGCTTTTGGTGGGGCAGACCGTGCCTGAGGTGCGGAGAAGGGCGAGGCTGGAAGAGAATGGAGCAGGGAAGAGTGGCGGCTAAGTTCCCGTGGAAGATGCAGGACTGTTTGTGGCGGTTTCAGCCTCAAGTGATTTGAAGAAGCGAGCGGCGAGCATGTTGGCTGTGGCCTGGATCATGCGCTGTCCCACGCTGGCGATGAGGCCACCGACATTGACGTCTCCGGTGTATTGAATTTCAGTTTCGCTGCCTGCGTCTTTTAGATTGAGTTCGCCGGAGCCCTTGACGAATCCCGGCTGGCCTTTGCCTTCCACGACGAGCTTGTAGTGTTCCGGGGCGATGATCTCCTGAAGAGAGACCGTGGCGGTGAAAGCGCCTTTTACCGGGCCGACTCCAGCTGTGAGCTTGGCCTTGTATTGATTGTCGCCGGTTTTTTCCATCTGCTCGCAGCCGGGAATGCACTTTTGCAGGATGGCAGGATCAATCAGAGCGGCGAAGATGCGATCACGCGGGGCTGCGATTTTCTGGGTGCCTTCAATCTTCAAAAGAAAAACCTTTCACCACAAAGGACACGAAGGATCACGAAGGAGTTTGTGATTATTGGCTGCCATCGTGTTCCTTCGTGACTCTCGTGGTTAAGCCTATTTATTTTGCGCGACCTGCGGCTATTTCAATCGCGCGGCGCGTGTAGACCGTTGCCAGTTGCTTGCGATACTCGGCAGAAGCGTAGAGATCGGAGTTGACGTCAACTGCAGCAGCAGCGTGAGCGCAAGCGGCGCTGAGAGTTTTTGCGTCCAAGGCATTGCCTTTCAGCGCACTTTCAACTTTCGATGCGCGATACGCCTTGGGCGAGACGCCGGTGATTCCGATTGCAGCGGACTGGCACTTGCCGCCGTCGATGGAAAGATTGACGGCGACGCCGACGACCGCAAATCCAGACGCCGGGTGACGAACTTTAACGTAAGCCTGCGCGGGCTTGCTTTTGCCGGAAGGGATGCGGATTTCGCGCAGAATTTCACCGGGCTGGAGCGACGTTGTCAGCATTTCAACAAAGAAATCAGTGGCTTTGATTACGCGGTCGCCCTTGGCGCTGGTGGCGACAAGCTCTGCATCGAGCGCGAGGATAGATGCGGGCCAGTCAGCCGCGGGATCGGAGTGAGCCAGGCTTCCGCCGATGGTGCCTTTGTTGCGCACCTGCATGTCGCCAAGATGGCTGGCGGTTTCAGGCAGCAGCGGGCAAGAGCGGCGCAGGAGATCGGAAATTTCAACCTGAAAGTGCGTGGTCATGGCGCCGATGCGAATCAGTCCGCCATCTTCCTTAATATAGGAGAGGTCGCGGATGCGGCCGAGATCGATGAGCACCTTGGGCTGCATCAGGCGCAACTTCATGGCGGGGAGCAGGCTGTGGCCGCCAGCGAGGACCTTGGCGTCGTCCTTGTGCTTGGCCAGGAGCGAGATGGCTTCATCGAGGGACTTGGCGGCGATGTAATCAAAACTTGCTGGGATCATAAGAGTCTCCTGCGCTTACGCGGCGCCTGCTGAAGTTTTCTTGGGACCATTCTTGATGAGCTGCCAGACTACTTCCGGCTTGATGGGCATATCAATGTGGCGAACGCCGTAGGGAGCAAGCGCGTCAACAATTGCGGCCACGATGGCCGGTGTCGCTCCGATTGTCCCCGCCTCACCTACACCTTTTGCCCCAAGAGGATTTACCGGCGACGGCGTTTCTGTGCTATCGAGCTCTAGATGCGGAATCATCACGGCTTTCGGCACGGCGTAATCCATCAGCGTGCCGGTGACGAGCTGACCGGTTTCGTCGTAAACAACTTCTTCAAACATGGCCTGGCCGATTGACTGAACAATTCCCCCATGCACCTGCCCCGCGACGAGCATGGGATTGATCTGCTTGCCGCAGTCATCAACGGCGACGTAGCGCTGGAAGTGGATCTCGCCGGTCTCCGGGTCGATATCCACCACCGCAATGTGCGTGCCGAAGGGAAACGTAAAATTCTTCGGCTCATAAAACGCCGTCGCTGAAAGTCCGGGCTCCATGTCTGCAGGCAGGTTTTTGGCGACGTGCGCTTCCAGCGCGATGTCCATCATCGTCAAAGTTTTTCCACTCTCGTTGGGTTTTGGCAGCGCTCCCGCGGGCGCTTCTGCCACCGGCATCGACGGCGCGCTCACCTCACCCTTGCCTTTTCCATCCGCGCAGAATTTTCCGTCAACAAACGTCGCTTTCTCGCACTGCAAAACGTGCGCGGCAATCTTGTGCGCTTTATCTTTCAGCTTCTGGATCGCCATATACACAGCGACGCCGCCCACCGCAAGTCCACGGCTGCCAAACGTGCCAATGCCATACTGCACGATGGCCGTATCACCATGGATCACCGTCACGTCATTCACGCCCACGCCCAGTTCGTCCGCCGCGATCTGCGCAAAAGAAGTCTCCTCGCCCTGGCCATGCGGAGAAGCTCCAGTCAGCACCGTAACTTTTCCTGTCGGCTCCACGCGGACAGTCGCGCTCTCCCAGCCTCCCGCCGGCATCGCAGAAGAAGGCCCAAGCGCGCAGATCTCCACATAGGTCGATACGCCGATCCCCATAATGCGGCCTTCTTTGCGCGCTGTTTTCTGCTCTTCGCGAAGCTTGGTGTAATCCGCCATCTTCAGCGCTTTATCCAGCGCGCCCTGATAGTTGCCGCTGTCGTAAAAAAGTCCGGTCGCGGTCTTAAAAGGGAACTCATTCGGCTGCGGAAAATTCTTTCGCCGTACCTCAACCGGATCTCTCTTCAGCTCCAGCGCCACCAGGTCCAGCGCGCGCTCAACCACATACGTAGCCTCAGGCCGTCCTGCGCCGCGATACGCATCCGTTGACATCTTGTTCGTGAAAACGCCGGTCACGTTGATCTGGATCGCCGGAATTTTGTAGCAGCCGGAAAGCATCAGTCCGGTCAGCGTTGGGATCGCCGGCGTCAGCAGTTGGAAGTACGATCCCATATCGGCAAACACGTTGTAGCGCAGGCCGGTGAGCGTGCCGTCATTCTTGAAGCCGATCTCAATGTAGCCAGTCTGTCCGCGTCCGTGGATCGTCGCTTGCATATTTTCGCGGCGGCCTTCAATCCATTTCACCGGACGGTTGAGCTGCATGGAAATCCATCCCATCAGCGCTTCTTCCGCGTACACGTTGAGCTTTGAGCCAAATCCGCCGCCGACCTCCGGTGTAATCAGCCGCAACTTGTTTTCCGGCATGCCAATCATGATTGCGACTTGCGTCCTACAAAGATGCGGAATCTGCGTCGATGTCCACAGTGTCAACTCCTGTTCGCCGGGAAAATATCTCGCCAGCACGCCGCGCGGCTCCATCGCAATCGGCGCAAGGCGCTTGTGCAGGATTCTCTGCTTCACCACTTTGTCCGCACTCTTCAGCGCCGCTTCAATATCGCCTTCACCCGCCGTCAGCTTGTAAGCCACGTTCGTTCCAAACTGCTCATGGATCACCGGGCTCTTTGCGTCCGCGGCTTTTTCTTCGTCAAGCGCCACCGGCAGCTCTTCATAGTCCACTTCAATCAGGTCCACGGCATCGCGCGCGGCGGATTTTGTTTCCGCCACCACCACCGCCACCGGATGCCCCACAAAATAAACCTTGTTGCCTGCCAGCGGACGATGGTCTGGCACCTTCAAGTCCGGCAGCGCCGCGGCGCACGGCACCGGGCCAATCTTCTGCGTGTCTTTTCCCGTATAGACGGCCACCACTCCCGGCAGCTTCTGCGCCGCCGTGGTGTCAATGCTCTTGATCCGCGCGTGCGCATAAATGGAGCGCAGAAACGCCGCATGCAGCGTGTCCGGCAGGCGAATGTCGTCAACGTAATGCGCCAGCCCCTGGATCAGCCGGGGATCTTCCGTGCGCTTGATTGGTTTGCCAACTGTCTTTTCCGCCATGCTGCCTCCCGATTCCTGCCTTCGCTCTGTCAATCTCAATTACTGCTTAACTTTGTCATCCTGAGCGAACTCCGAAGGAGCGCAAGCGACCGAGGAGGAGTCGAAGGATCCCGACTACGCGTCCTCTGCCATGCAGCCTCAGGGAGTTCTCCCGTGACAATGTCGTGTTCCGATTTTCAATTACCCAATTACCAAATTACCCAATTACCAAATCTTGCAGACCCGATGCCCCGACTTCCCGATGTCCCGATCTTCCTCTGTGGTTCTCTGTGGTAAATGCTTTTCCGATCACCCGATCTTTCTCCCCTATCGCGCCACGCTCTTCGACTTCATCTTTTTCGCCGCGCACTGCACTGCCTGCACAATGTTCTGGTATCCGGTGCAGCGGCACAGATTTCCCTCAAGCCCATGGCGAATCTCTTCGTCCGTCGGGTCAGGATTGCGCTGCAGAATCTGCGCTGCCGCCATAATCATTCCCGGCGTGCAGTATCCGCATTGCAGCCCATGATGCTCCCAGAAACCGTTCTGCACCGGATGCAACTCTCCGCCCTGCGCCAGCCCTTCAATTGTCGTTACCGTGGAGCCGTCCGCCTGCGCCGCCAGCATGGTGCAGCTCTTCACCGCCTGGCCGTCCACCATTACGGTGCATGCGCCGCACAAAGAGGTTTCGCATCCCACGTGTGTGCCGGTCAGGTTCAGCACGTCGCGTATGTACTGCACCAGCAGCAGGCGCGGCTCAATCTCGTTCTGGTGCGTCACGCCATTCACGGTAACGCTGATCGTCTTCTTCATTTGCTCCACCTCGTATCCAGCAGCTGGTCTTCAACGGCTTGTAACTTTAGCCGCAGGACATATTAAATGGTTCACGCGGGACTTGCCACCCAAGGACTAGATCGGGAAATCGGGTAATCGGGAGATCGGAAAATCAAGTCATCGGTATATCAGGACATCGTGACAATGGGCAGCGTGTGTTCCGATTTTCAATTACCCAATTACCAAATTACCCATTTACCAAATCTTGCAGAACCCTTGTCATCCTGAGCGACACCGAGCGCCGCACGGCGTGAGGTAAAGTCGAAGGACCCTGACATCGCGTCCTTTGCCATGCAGCATCAGGGAGTTCTCGCGATACAGCTTGATGTCCCGATCCTCTCTCTGTGTTCCTCCGTGTCGTCAGTGGTAAATGTTTTTTCCCGATCACGGCGATCACCCCGATCACGCGCGATCACCCGATCTCCCGCTCTTCTCCGTGTCTCCGTGCCTCCGTGGCAGATGCTCGTCTTCCGGAGGCTCGCGATCATTCTTCTTCTTCGTCGACCTTCCTCTTACGTCCTCTGCCTTGTCTCTGTAGCCGTTCAAACTCCGTCTTCAACTCAATCACCTCCAGAGGACACTCCGGCCAGTTGTGTTCCCAGCACACAATCAAATCGCATTTGTTGGGATCGTGCATGTGTGAAACAAAATTCCGGCTGTATTGCTCCAGTTCAATGTCCACCGGCTGCCATACGCCCGGAGCCACCTCGCGCATCGCTTCGCAGTCGGGAAAGGCGATCTGGACTCGTGTCACCACAAACCCCAGGTCTTCCGCAATCGATCCAAACAGAAACAGCACGCCCTGCTCATTCGTCGGCCCGTATACCAGCGGCACTCTCATAAGCGGAGGCCCATAGGTCGGGCGGTCTCGCATGATCTTGGGCTGGTTTGGCGTCCTGTTGGCCGTCCTTGACCTCCTTACCGCCTTCCCCGCGTCCCGCAAATGGCATCGCGCCACCTCCAGTACGTCTTCCCATCCGCCCTCCCAGCCCTGCTGTTCTGCCGCAAACAGCAGCCCAGCCGGGACATCGCCCCACGTGCCAAAGCGCGTCAGCAGGGGCTTGGCGCTGTACTTTGCGTACATCTCATACTCGCCGATCTTCGGTACCCTGCCCAGCTTCCGCGTGAGTTCCGCCCAGTCTTTAAACAGCGCGTCCATCGGCGTGGTGTATCCGGCGCCTCCTCGTTCCAGGCCGCATGCTTTGAGCGCACCCGTATACGATAAAAAGTTTCTGCGGACCTGGCGCGGGCTGATCCCGGTCTTGTCTCTCAGTTCCGGCAAGCTCGGCGCGCGTCCCAGCTCTGCCGCCATCTTTTGGATCGATTCAAGAATTTCTTCTTTGCTCACGGCCTGCTCCTTATATAAAGTCTTGGTGCACCCTAAAAGCATTTCTTTCGCCACTGGTGGTTTGACAAGGATCTGCGTACCGTGGCCCTACCGTGCTCGTGTGGCACCGGCGCCCTCGCCGGTGTCTTTACGAATTAACGACGATCGCATAACCCTTGTCATTCCGACCGAAAACCGAACGACCGCAGGGAGCAAGGTTGAGTGGAGGAATCCCGACACTGCTTCCTTTAACATGCTGCATCAGGGAGTTCTTCCCGCACAGCTTCGTCTGCCCTGCATCCGATTCCGGTACACCCATTCCTCTCGCCCTGCCATCCTGAATCCCGAGGTCGAGCCTTGGTGAGACCAAGCGGTGAAGGATCGGCTCCGCTGCTGCTTCGCGGTTAGCCGACGACACAATGGCTAATTGCTAATTGCCAATTGCTAATTGAGAAATGGTTTGAACACACGTATCCCCGCAGATTAAGGGGCTGTTTTCAAACCACATGAGGCCGCGGTAACTGTGGACCCAACGATGGCCCGCAGACTGCAGGGTT
>DAHUXR010000158.1 GCA_027307045.1 Acidobacteriaceae bacterium | reverse complement strand
GAAAACAGGATCGTTGAGTTTGCCTTCCAGGTCCTGGGCGTCTTTTCCAAACACTACCTTGTAGCGCGGACGGCCTGAGTGTGTGGGCGGTGGTGTCATAGCGAATAGAGTTTACATTGTTACAAGCCATGAGCCAAATCCGGGCCGACCTTTAGTTCTCAGACAACAGTTTTGGCCTTGAGCCATCCGACACGGGCCATTTAAGATCCCGCGTTTGAGCGTTCAGTAAAAGGCCCTCTTTGTCGGTTATCATCTTGTAAGTCACATGGCGACTTCTGTCCGTTCCTTTGCCAAAATCAATCTCGGCTTGAAAATCGGCCCGCTGCGTGAAGATGGATTTCACGAGCTGCGCACCATCTACCAGACTGTCGCATTGAGCGACCAGGTGCGCGTGGACGTAAGCAAGGGCCTGGGCCTTGAGATCGCGTGCAAAGACCCACGGGTACCCGACGACGAAAGCAATACCTGCTGGCGCGTAGCGGACAGGATTTTGCGGTCGCTGAAGGTGCGCGGCAAGGTGAGGATATCGATCGAGAAGCGGCTACCGGTGCAGGGCGGGCTGGGTTCCGCGTCGTCAAATGCCGTGGCCACCATGCTGGCGCTGGAAAAGGAGTTGAAGCAGCCGCTGGCCGCGGACGAGCGGCTGCGAATTGCATCCGAGGTTGGGTCAGACCTGCCTCTGTTTCTGGTGGGCGGCACCGTGCTGGGAACGGGCCGCGGGGAGCAGGTTTATCCGCTGGAAGACCTGCCGAGTTTCCACTGCGTGATTGCCACGCCGGAAGTCGGCGTATCGACACCGGCAGCCTTTGCCGACTGGGACAAGAGATGCGCCGCAATATTGGCTGACCGGAAGCTGAGCGACGTAAAATTGACGGACAAAGAGAGCTTAGATAGAATAAATATGTTCAGTCGAACGATTTATGAATGGCTGAACGGGAGTTTTACCCCAACCGGTGTCCCAGGCAAAGGCCGGGACCGGGCCGAGGCACTGCTTCTCGACCTTGTCCGTACCGGGATTGAAAACGATTTTGAAAGCGTCGTTTTCCCTAAGTATCCCGCAATACGCGAGGTCAAACGTGCGCTTGAACGATCAGGGGCGAAGTATGTGTCGCTATCAGGATCAGGTTCCGCGGTGTTTGGTCTTTTTGCCGACCAGGAATCAGCGAATCAGGCAGTAAAAAAGCTGGAACAGAACGATATCCCGGCACAGGCCACGGTAACTTTGCCCAGGGAACGCTACTGGAACGAGCTGTTTGGGGCGGGTCGGCTGAACGTGATTGGCGCTTAGATAAGATCGCGTGATCTGTTGATTGCCGTGATCGGGAAATCGGTCATTTTTGGAGTCGTTTGCGAGTCGATGCGACGCAGTTTGGGCACGATTTAGCCTGATTTTTGTGGGATTGAATCCGATAAGCCTTTTGTTTACCTAGTTGAGTAGCAGGGGGTGGGTATCCCCGCTGGCTGACGGATAGGCAGAGGGCTATAGGATCGCCGGAATGGCCGTCATCGCGCGTAAGCGCCGTGATCGGAAAACCGGGTGAACCGAATGGTGAGCGCCTTATAGCGCGAACCTGAGGCGAGGGCAGAGCCGCTTGCGGCGGAGCCCTTGAATAAAAGACTTTTGGGCCGTCGACTAATGGTAGGTCAAGTGCCTTTGGAGCACTTTGTCTAGGTTCGAATCCTAGCGGCCCAGCCAAGTTTAGGCTTTGAGCAATTTGGATGTGGGTGCGGCTGCGGGGTCCTTCGGCTTCGCTCAGGATTTCGCCAGCAGGCTCGGACGCCTGCTAAGCGGCTCAAGTTCGAATCCTGGCGGCCCAGCCAGATTAATCGGGTGATCGGGGAATCGGGTGATCCGATGATCGGAAGAGCCAGAAAGATTTCAGGCAGCTGTAAGAAGTTAAGAGCAAACGGTAAGAGCTACGAGCTAGAAGCTACTAGCTAGCAGCTAAATGCAATCCGATGTAGCAAACCAGCTCATACGGAGTGAAAAGCCATGGCGACAATAGCGACAGCAACGGAAAAGCCGGAGAAGAAGCAGGAAATGCAGCCGAAGGAGCAAAAACCTCAACGTTCGCGCGCAGACGATAAGTTCAAGATCTTCTGCGGTACCGCGAACGAGGCCCTGACCGACGAGATTTGCGCCTTCCTGGGCATGGAACGCGGCAAAGCGACGGTTACGCGGTTTTCTGACGGCGAGGTTTATATCCAGATTATGGAAAACGTGCGCGGTGCGGACGTGTTCGTCGTGCAGCCCACGTGCTTCCCGGTGGATGAACATCTGCTCGAGCTGCTGTTGCTGGTGGATGCGCTGAAGCGCGCATCGGCACGGCGCATTACCACGGTGATTCCGTATTACGGCTACGCGCGCCAGGACCGCAAGGACAAGCCGCGCGTTCCGGTGTCGTCAAAGTTGATTGCCGATTTGCTGACCACGGCTGGCGCGCACCGCGCGCTTGTGGTGGACCTGCACGCGCCGCAGATTCAAGGCTTCTTCAATATTCCGGTGGACCACCTGTTCGCTTCACCGGTTCTGGTGGACTACTTCAAGAAGATGCAGTTGCCAAACTTGACTGTCGTTTCGCCGGACGCAGGCGGCGTGGAGCGCGCGCGCTTCTTTGCCAAGAAAGTTGACGCAGCGCTGGCCATTGTGGACAAACGCCGCACGGACATGAACGTGGCCGAGGTGATGCACGTGATTGGCGACGTGCGCGGCCGGACGTGCTTGATTATCGATGACATTATTGACACGGCGGGAACACTGGTGAAAACCGCGGACGCGCTGATGCTCGCGGGCGCTTCCAAGGTGTTTGCCTGCGCGTCACACCCGGTGCTGAGCGGACCGGCGATTGAGCGCATATCGAAATCGCAACTGGAACAGGTGATTGTTACCAACACCATTCCGCTCACGGGCGCGGCAAAATCCGAGCCTAAGATAAAAGTTCTGTCGATTGCCGGCCTGCTGGGCAGGGCAATCCAATCCATACACGAAGAGACTTCCGTCAGCACGCTGTTTGCATAGAACAATGAACAGTGACCTGATGGAAGCGGAGAAGAAGGAAGAGACAAATGAGTGCAACAGTAGAAGTTGTTGAAGCCCAACCCAGGCCGGACAGTTCGCGCGGCAAAAATGAAGCGCGGCGTTTGCGCGTGAGCGGCCGCGTGCCGGCAGTGGTTTATGGCGCCAAGAAAAACACCGTGGCGGTAAGCGTTGATCCTAAAGTGATTTCGCGGATCCTGGCTTCTGCCAGCGGCCATAACACGATATTTGACCTTCAGGTGGGCAGCGAGAAGACCAAAGCCATGATCGTGGACTGGCAGTTTGAGCCGATTCGCGGCAGCATTCTCCACATTGACCTGAAGCGCATTGCCATGGACGAAAAGATGCGCGTGATGGTGCCAATCCATCTGGTGGGCGAGGCCCCTGGCGTGAAGCAGCAGGGCGGCATCATGGACCAGATCATCCGCGAAGTGGAAGTGGAGTGCCTGCCGGGCGATATTCCAAGTCACATTGATGCGGACGTTTCCGCGCTGGAATTTGGCGTGGTGCTGCGCGTGAAGGACCTGCCACATGGCGGCAAGATCAAGTTCATCACCCCTGAAGACCAGGGCGTGGCGCACGTAACGGCAGTGAAGGAAGAAGTTGCGGCAACTCCTGATGCGGCAGCGGAAGCTGCGGCAGCGGGTCCGGCTGAGCCTGAAGTCATTAAGAAGGGCAAGCAGGAGACGGAAGAGGGCGCTGAAGCTGAAAAAGCTCCCGCCGGCAAAGAGAAGAAGTAGCCGCAGTGAAGCTGATCGTTGGGTTGGGAAATCCTGGTATCGAATACCAGTTCACGCCCCACAACATCGGCTTTCTTGCCGTTGACCGGATCGCCGAGCAGTGCGGAGTAATGATCGATAACCGGCACTGCAAGGCGCTGACGGGCAGGACCAGAATCGGAAACGAAGAGGTCCTGCTGGCCAAGCCGGAAACTTACATGAACCTGAGCGGCATGTCAGTACTGGAACTGGCCAGGAAGCATGAAGTTGAACCGCGGCAGGACTTGATTGTGATTTATGACGAGCTTGACCTGCCGCTGGGAATGATCAGGGTCCGGGCGCGGGGTTCGTCGGCTGGGCACAACGGAATGCAGTCGATCATTGACGCGCTGCAGACTGAAGAGATTGGGCGGATCAGGATCGGTGTAGCGCCCGACGATCCAAGAAAAGGCGGAGCGAAATATATACTCGCGCCTTTTCGTAAGTCGCAGATGCTGGCAGTGGATGAAGCGCTAGACCTGGCTGCACAGGCGGTGAATGTGATCGTGAATGAGAGCATTCTGATCGCCATGAATAGGTTTAATCGGAAGAATAGTGAGAGCAGTACTTAGTAATTGGTAGTTGGCAAGACCGGAATTGTTGAAATCTACGCCGCGAAGCCGGTTCACGCGCTGAGCGGCGCGCTTCAAGTGCGGAAGGAGCTTACGGTATACCAGGCTCTAAAGCGGTTTGGAGCGAAGCGACAAATGGAGAAGACATGCAAAGATCTTATGAAGTAATGTTTATCGTACGGCCTGACCTGTTGGAAGAAGACATGGACAAGCTGATCACAACGCTGCAAGGCCATGCCACCACGGCCGGGGCAACGATACAAAACACTGAAAAAATGGGAAAGCGCCGCCTGGCGTATGACGTCAAGAAATTTTCTGACGGCCAGTATGTGCTGTTTGTCCTGCAGGCTGACGGCAAAGCCATCCATGAACTGGAACGCCGCCTGCGCGTATCAGAGCCGGTAATCAAATTCATTACCGTGCGCACCGACGAAGAAAAACAGCGCCTGGACAAAGTGCGCAAACTGCGTGAAGCCAAGGTAAAAAGGCCG
Organism: Acidobacteriaceae bacterium; assembly: GCA_027307045.1. GTDB lineage: Bacteria > Acidobacteriota > Terriglobia > Terriglobales > Acidobacteriaceae > Angelobacter. The sequence goes on along the minus strand of DAHUXR010000158.1, from coordinate 4,027 downwards.
CCGGCAGGGTCACAACAGGCGGAAGCGGCAGAGAGCACAGCGGCTGTTTAGCTTTGCAGGGGCTAAAACCCCGGCTATTTAGACAATTACGGCACGACTGAAGTCGTGCCCTGACACTTGTATCGATCCAGGACGCAGCTTCGAAGAACGAAGAGGTCGGCCTAAAGAGATACCAAGAGCAATTCGGAACCGCAGGGTTCCAGCGAGAACAAGGAGAGTTATGGCTGACGACAATCAGGAAGTATCAACACCATCGCCACGGCCGCAGGGCGGAAGGCCGGATGGCCCACGACCAGATCGTGGACCGGGTGGCCGCGAAGGCGGCGGCGGACGGAAATTTTTCCGTCGCAAAAAGGTCTGCAAGTTCTGCGTGGAAAAAATCGACGACATCAACTACAAGGACGTGCGCTTGCTCGGCCAGTTTGTGGCCGAGCGCGGCAAGATCGTCCCACGGCGACTGACCGGAGTTTGCACGCCGCATCAGAGGCGGTTAACGTCGGCGATTAAGCGGGCGCGCAATATTGCGTTGCTGCCGTTTGCCGCGCGGTAAGCATGATTCACCGCGGAGGCGCGGAGAACAGCAAAGGCTTGATTTGAGCTTGCCTCAGCGGCTAAAGCCGGAAGATTCGGAGCTATTTACGCAGCTAAAGCCCTGCTCCACCCTGCCGCTGGATAGAGTCACCTCTTTGGCGCCAACGGTTGGTGTAGCAGTAGAAAAGAATTTAGCTGTAAACAAGTTTTAACTGGAGATTTTGAAATGGAAGTCATTCTTAAAGAAGATGTTCCCAAGCTGGGCCACCGTGGCGAGGTTGTAAAAGTCGCCGAAGGTTATGGCCGCAACTATCTGTTGCCGCACAAGCTGGCCATTGAAGCCACCACGGCCAACCGCGCCGTGATCGAACAGATGAAGCAGTCCGCCGTGCGCAAGACAGCGGTGGAAAAGACCGCGGCTGACGCGCTGGCGCAACAACTGGACGGCACCGCGCTGAGCTTCCACCGCAAAGTCGGCGAGAAAGACCATCTGTTTGGATCGGTCACCACGTCCGACATTGCGGAAGCGCTGGAACGCAAGGGCTTCAACATCGACCGGCGCAAGCTCCAACTCAATGAGCCCATCAAGAGCCTGGGCGAATTTGAAGTGCCTGTGCGTCTTCATCGCGACGTGACCAGTACGATCAAGGTGACGGTGGAGAAAGAAGCGGAAGCGTAAGTTATCGCCGGAATCGCGCGTCATCGCCGAAATCGAAAAAAGCATTTTTCGCGGATAAACGCGGATCAAAAGCGATCAGCGTGAATCTGCGACGATCCGCAATTTGCTTTTAGGTCTTTCATTGTCCCGGGTTTTCGCCAGCAGACGGGCCGAAGCCGCAACGGCCGCGCCAGTTTTGCCGCATCCGTTCGCGCTCCTCGGGCGTCATGTGTTCCCAGCGCTCGGCCATGCGCTCCTGCATGCGGCGACGCATATTGGAACGAGTCCCGCGGAACCCATGGCTTCCGAAGAGGATGCGGCACAGCGCCAGAATTCCAACGGCTTGCCAGAACGTTACCTGCCGCCAGCCGAAGAGCGACGGCAGCAGCCAGTTCCACAGGCGCATCACAATTTCACCGCCGACAAAGATAAATAGCGCTATTCCAGCAATCGCTGCCGGAATGATCCAAAATAATTTTCGCTTTCCTCTAGTCATATCATTTACCTCATGCTTCCAAAATTATGGCTTCATAAATTCGTCATAAATGCTTTGCAGTCTCTCACGCAGATGCAGCACCGCATAGCGCTTGCGCGAGAGCAGCGTATTCACGCTCACGCCGGTCTCTTCCGCCAACTCCTTAAAGCTTCGACCTTCCAGTTCATGCGCGACGAACACTTCACGCTGCTCGTCCGGCAGTTCGTCCAGCGCAAGCTCTAGCTCGTCCAGAAGCAGATTGCGGAAGTAGAGCGCTTCCGGCCCGGCATCAGGCGAAGGCAAAAGGTCTTCGATCTGTAATAGCTCGCCCTCTTCGCCTTCGATCGCCGTATCGCTGAAGGGCTCCGGCGTCTTCTTGCGGAACAGATCGGTAATGCGATTGCGCGCCACGCGGAACAGCCAGCCGGTAACGTGATCAATCGGCATCAACAGGCGATTGGCTTCCACCAGCCTGTAAAAGACGTCCTGAAGAACGTCTTCAACGTCGCGCGGATCGGCCACGCGCCGGCGGATGAAGTTGCGCAGCCGCGAGCCTTCCCGCTTCACCACTTCGGAGATCCGCTGGTCCTGTTCGAGTGCCATGTGATCTACGCGCGCCACAACGTTCCTCTACCCGTGTAGACGAATGAGAGGCGCGGATATTGTAGGCGCGCTAAGTTGCTGAGGGCGATGGGCCGTATGAAGTACCGGATTTGGTTTGCGCCGGCGCATTGATTCCCTTGATCAGCAGCCACAGGCCAACAATGACTTCAAAGATAACAATCGGGCTTCCAGTTCGAGCGCGCCGAAGCGGTACATCGGCCAAGGACGCGAAGACAATGGTGGACAAAGGTACGAATGTCGGCACCAGCGACGCAAGGATTCCAAAGGCTGCCAATAGTCGCGGGATATAACGCGATTTGAACCACAAGTAGCAAAACAAGGTCGAGCCCAGTCCGAAAAACAAGGCGGCAATCCGATTTCCGCCTGCGTCCAGGCTGATCAACAATCGTGCTGGTGCCTGAATGTGCTCCGTGTTCAGCGCTGGCAAGGAATTAGCACCGCCTAGAGACAGTGCTGCTGCGAAGTCAACCCCAACAGTGGCCGCGGCTACGGAGCATTCCACCAGCCACCAGAACACGGCCAGCAAGGCCAGGTTCTTGTTGACGGGCTTGAGTATGACGTACAGAGCCACTACCAGCATGACGTTGGTGGCCAACATAATCAGATCGCCGGCAATACCAATTCGAAAAAGCTGCTCATGCGCACCAATATTCCTGACAGTCTGCATGGCATCGCCGGGCACCATGATTTGACGACGGACATAGAACTCCGTGAGGTTTGCGGCGAGAATCGTGAACAGGTACAAGATGCCCGCGACTCTGGCGGCTTTGCGTTGTGACTCGTCAACGTTGAAGATTGCCATTTTTGTTTTGCCTGAATTAAAGATATCTTGCGCTTGTGTCCTGGTCTTTGATTGCGGCACGCAGTGAGCTCAAGACGCTGGACTACCGTGACTGGCCCCATTGCGGGCTCTGAGCCACATGGTCCGTTGACAGCAGCTTTAGTCTCTACATGGACGCCGCCGCCGCGCCGGTCTTCTCCTTCCATCGTTGTTCGTTCACGCCAAACACTAGCAGCCAGAAGATGAGCGATCCTGCTCCGAGGATGGCGAAGATTGCAATGAAGGGAAACAGACGGCCTCCGAGCGGCGGATACAGGAAGGTCAGCCAGCCGAAACCTCCAATCGCCGATAGCACGCCCAGAATCCGAGGCAGGAAGGTGGACTTGATAATGAGGTAGCCCGTCAGGATTGCATAGAATCCAAAGAACACCAGGGCCATGCCGGCGCCACGGTCATTCACCTTGAGAAAGAGGAGCGCGAGCGCCTGCAACTGTTCCGCGCTGAACACACTCAAGTAGTGTGCGCCTCCCAGGATGAACAAGGGTGCGATAAAAAAGAGACGGCTAAAAGTCTTGATGATGGAACCAGTGAGGCCCAGGAATGCTGCAACCAAAGAGACGTTCCTGCCCGCCGGTTTCAGCAAGTCATAAAAGAGAGCCGTGATGGCGACTTGGCATGCCATTTCAAGGAGATAGACTGCGAAAGCCAACTGAAACAAGCTCCGGTGTGCCAGTATGTTGGCCGCCGTAGTCGCGGCATCGCCGTTGACCACCAGCTTGCCGCTCGCGTAACCGGCGGAGAATACTCCTGTAACTATGGTGATGAGATAAAGCGCGCCGGTAATCCTGGCCATCAGGCGAAGCGACGATTATTTGATCGATTGCGTCAATACATTCGTGCTCATATTCGTTTTTCCTTACGCCAGCGATGGAACAAGACCGCGCGCGAATCAGATCGG
>DAHUXR010000157.1 GCA_027307045.1 Acidobacteriaceae bacterium | reverse complement strand
TCCACCACGATCTTCTGGATCACCGACCGCACCAGCATCTCCTCTTCTTCCGGACATTGCTGGGCAAAGCTGCGGTAGTATCCTGCTCGACTCACCACCGCCACCTGGCACATCTTCTCCACACTCAAACCGCTTGCGCTCTTTCCTTCTTCCTGCTCTCTGCCTTGCACACGCATTACTTCCTGGATCTGGTCGTAGACCCCGGCCCGCCAACGCTTCCGCTCTGCCGGCGTCGCGCCTCGACCTTGTGCAAGGCACCGCGCAAAAAATCCACCTCCAGTACCTTCTCGGCCAAAGCCTTCTTCAGCTCTTCCACTTCCTCCACCAGCGCCTTTTCCCGCCGCCGGTCCGTTCGCAGCATCTCCGGATCCAGCCGCTCCTGCCACCGCGCCAGTCCCCGTCGATCCACTCCCAACTCCAATGCCACTTCCGCTAAGTTCTCTCCTGCCTGTACCCTCGCCACCGCGGCCTGCCAAAACTGCAGCCCGCGTTTCTTGGCCCCTCTTAAATTCGCCACTCGCAGCTCCTTTCCTGCTCAGTGGGGATATTATCTCTGTCTCATTTTCGGGGTGCAGCACATTTGTCCCATCCCCGATCTCCTTTGCGCGCTCTGCATCCCTTGCGGTAAAGGTTTCTGGGCTTTATTTCAGTTTTGGGCCCAGTCTATCTTCGCGCAATTCAATCAGCGAATCAATTGCGAATCAGGTCATCGTGCTTTTATCTTCGGGACTAGGAATTCGGGCCGCAGATCAACTGTCCGAGTTGCTGGCGACCTCTGCTCGAACGCCGGTGATCAGACGGCCATTTTCCGTTAGCAGGGAAGCCGTACATTGACCTAAGAAGTAAAAATCAAACGCAAAAAACCGCGATCAATTCCGAAAGTTGCGAACTGATCGCGGCTGGCGGTTTCCCGTTCCTGAACCCTGGCGCCTATGCAGCGGCCTTTTTGCTGCCTTCTGTCGCCACTTTCTTGACCGGAAGCCTGTTTGCAGCGTTTTCCTTTACTTGCTCTGCGGAAATTTCTGCGCCGATTTGTTCCAGACTTTTGATTGCTCTCTCAATCGACGCATACGCCTCCTTCACGGGCCCGATATATTTCGGACCCCATGGATCCACGGGAACCGGACCATTCGGTCCAAGCACCCAAAGCGGCCCATCGGCAAGACTTCCAATCAGCCTGGCAGCGATCTCATAGGTGGGGATGATCCAGAAGCGGAAGGGCCTCACGTTGACGAAAGCAACGTTGGAAGCGATTCCGTTGGCGATCACCACCAGTTCAGATTCCCCAACAGGCGCGCCAAACGGCACCTTGAAGGTTGTGCTCTGGATGGATGTCCCCGTTGCCACGCCCATGGTGCTGTGGTTGAACGTCCGGCAGAAATAGGTCTTGCCGGAGGCCAGGTGCTTGATCCGCACCATCGGGTAATTGGTGGCACAGCTGCAATCGTCGCCATAAGCCACCGCTTGCGAAAGCCCATTGAGCTGGCGTCCTTGCAGAACGTAGCTATGGCCGGCCTGGGGCGCTGCCGGGAATGAAGTTATGTGCGGCGCCCAAGATGGGTCGGATGCTCCAGCGGGGGTGTAGGCAAAGATCTGGCTTCCTCCATTTGCAAACAGCACCTGGCCTGTGGGCACGAGCATCATGCGGCCAACGAAGGGTGGTCCGCCATTGTTGGGTGGATTCGGCGCCGGAACCAGCGATGCTCCGTCAAATTCAAAGAACGATGTTGGACCAGGGAAACTTCCGCCTTCGCCTGCCGGGCCGGCGACGCATAACACTCGTCCGGTGGGCATCAGGCACGCTGGAGCGTCTTTGGCCTCCATCAATTTGCCATTGCCGTCCAGGGGAAAGTCAGGGCCGGCAGCCCAGGAGCCTGGCTGGTTGCCAATATTCGGCGGAGTGTAAACGGCGGTGTGCCCGCTTGCCCCAGTAGCGAAAACATGTCCGCTGGGCAATAAAAGCGCGGGACCAATCTCAATGGAAGAAGCCTGCACCAGGTCGACTGGAATGCTGCCGGCGGTGACCCACTTGTCGGCGGCCGCCACATATTTTTCTGATCTGGGGTGGTTGCGGCATTCCGCCGTCAAAACCGTCTCATCCGGGAGCAGCGTCCAGCTTTCCTCGGAACTGCTGTCGTCTTTATTCGCTGCGGCGGTCCAGGTGTTATTGCTGGGATCGTAGATTGCCGTTTGCTGAGTAAAGATAGACCCGAGCAGGAGACGGCCATCGGGTAGAACCGCGCAAGGAGCATCTCCGATGTTGGCCCATCCCGGAGGCGCCGCAATCGCTGTCCAGGTGTTGATGACGGGATCGTAAATCTCGGCTGTATTGGTGTCGCTGCCGGCATCGCTGTACTCTCCACCGGCGACAAAGACTCTTCCATCGGCAAGCACGGCGGAAGCATAGTAAAGGCGGCTATGCGCCATGGATGCAAGAGCTGACCACGTTCCGTTTACATAACTTCCGTGTTGATCTGGTGTGAGGCGCCACCAGCCTCGACCACCGGATTCCTGGCACATGACCGTCCCATCAGTTAACAGCAGCATAGTACTGGCGGGAAAGGTCGGCTGGTTGATTAATGGAGTCCAATTTCCTGGCATACAAACCTTTGGCTTTCTGTCTGTCACCGTCGTATTTTCAGGCAGGTCGGCAGACGGTTCGAAGTTGATTCTCGCGCGGTCAGCGAAGGACCACGTATTGCAAGGCCCGGTTATTCCCCTTTCTCACCTCTAGATATAAGTGTTCAGAGCGGCAAAAACGTGTCACTACTTTTTCTAAATAAATCCTTTACTATGAAATTGATTTAGCTCTGGTCAGTCCTGGATGAGCGAAACGAAGAGTTTCGTAAAGAAGTGGGAATTTGTCCGTAAAAAGGTTTGTCCTTAAATTGGCGGTGTCAGGCTTTCACCGCCACCGCCAATCCATCTCTCAACGGCAGGATCGTGGTGAAGAAATCCTTCATCGCGTACAGGCGCTGATTGAACTCCTGGATAGCGCGAGTGTCTTTGTCTTTGGCATTCTGCTCCGTCACCCGGCCCGACCACAAAACGTTGTCGGTTATGAAGAGACCGCCGCGGCGCAGATGGTTCGGCGCAAGATCCAGCACGCGCGGGTAGTATTCCTTATCGACGTCGTTAAAAATGATGTCAAACTCCCGCTGGCGTTGGGTGAGCTGCTCCAGCGCGTCGCCCACGCCAATATGGATTCTTTCCGCCACGCCGGCCCGACGGAAGTATCCGCTCGCCTCATCCGCGTTTTTGGGATCGCCGTCGGTATAGAAGACTTCCCCGTCCTCGCCCACGGCTCTGGCAAACCAGAGCGTGGAGTATCCAATCGCGGAGCCCAGCTCAAAAACTTTTTTGGCGTTAATAAGCCGCGCATATTGAAACAGCACACGTCCAACCGCCGGCCCCACGATTGGGATATCGCGCTTGGCGGCCTGCGCTTCCATCTCCTGCAGCACAGAATCGCGCGGCGGAAGGATCGATAGCAGGTATTCATCGACTGCGGATTCTGTGATTCCTTGCATGGCGACGTTCCTCAACGTAGGCGCAACATGCTACGTCTCCATTTCCAATGCGCTCCACGATTCTCTATGAAATCGTTTCTCCCGGCTTCATTGTGATCAGCTCGGTCTTTACGCCGCGCGCATTCAACTCTTTCTGGAATGCCTCAGGCGTACCGGTGAGTACCGGGAACGTCGCATAGTGCATCGGGATCACGGCCTTGGGCTTGAGCAGGGTGCATGCATAAGCAGCTTCACGCGGACCCATGGTAAAAAGATCGCCGATCGGCAGCATGCACAGATCAGGCGCATACAGCTCACGGATAATCGCCATGTCGCCAAAGACGCATGTATCGCCGGCGTGATAGAGCTTGAGGCCATTTTCAAACTCAATCACAAAGCCGCACGGCTCGCCGCCCGGCACGGAATCTCCATCATCGTCGATCGTGTTTGAGTGGTGGGCATTCACCAGGGTGACTTTCAGGTCGCCTACCTGCTGTGTGCCGCCTTTGTTCATGGGCGCAATCTGCTTGGCGCCCTTCTTTTGTAAAAACGTGCACAGCTCATACATCCCGGCAATTTTCGGATTGTGTTTCTTGGCCAGTTCTACCGCATCGCCAAAATGGTCGCTGTGCCCGTGGGAGATCAGCATGTAATCAAGCTTCTCGATTTTCTTTTTGTCGGCGGGCGTGGCCGGATTGCCGGTGACCCATGGATCAAGTATCAGCGATTTGCCGCCGGGCGTTACCAGCAGAAACGTTGCATGCCCAAGCCATGTAATTTTGATTCCGTTTAGATTCATGCGGGTTCCTTTTTGAAGAACAAAGAAATTTTAGTTTGGTACTTGGTTAGTACTTGGTATTTGGTGGCCTGTTGAGCCGATTGGCACGTAAATATGAATCGATCGCATATGAATACGATGCCTCAAAAACATTCCCAATTGCGTGAAACGTTCGGCCAAGTACCAAATACTAAGTACCACACACCAGTCGCTAAGAGCCATTTTTCCACCCTTTATACCCGCCTGCCAATGACGTCACGTTCTTGAACCCCATCTTCTTCAGTGACTGCGCAGCCAGGGCGGAGCGTCCACCACCGCCGCAGTAGCAAACGATCGGCTCGTTCTTGTCGATGGTGATTGTATCGATTTTGTGTTCAAGCTGGCCGCGAGGCAGCGGTTTCGCGCCGGCAATCGTACCTTCAGCCACCTCGTCCGGCTCGCGGACGTCGATCAGCGTGAAGTTCTGCTTTTGCTCTTGCATGCGCTTGAGTTCGGCGGGATTGATTTCCTTGATCTCGCGCTTCGCTTCGTCCACAAGTTGTTTGTATTCAGGTGGGGGCATGGTGAAATTCTAGAACAGCCGCTAGCTTCTAGCCACTAGCGGCTAGCCAGACAAAGCGCTTTCGTCATTTGCGCCTGGCCTGGCGGCTGCGGCTTGCCTTTTGATCTCGAACCTAGAAACGCGGCCAAAGCCGCAAATCTCAGCATCGCAACAATTGGAATTCAAAATTGTGCAAGAGTCGCCCATAGACCTGCTTTGGCTAGCAGCCAGCGGCTGGTAGCTAGCAGCTTTTTTGATACAATCCGTGCTTCCCAATGCCGCACAACATGAAAATCCTCCTTTCCCGCACACAGATTGCTGATGGCGTTGCTCGCATCGGCCAGCAGATTACCCGCGATTTTGCCGGAGAATCCGTCATACTGGTTGGCGTGCTCAAGGGCGCGTGTCTGTTTTTAAGCGACTTGGCGCGCCAGATCGAGCTTGACGCGACTTTTGATTTCATCGCTGTGCGCAGTTACGGCACGCAAAAAGAAAGCGCCGGCGAAGTCCAGCTCATCAAGGACGTAACCACGCCGCTGGAAGACAAAAACGTGGTCCTGGTGGAAGACATCCTTGACACGGGGCTGACGTTCAGCTTTCTCAGAAAGTTGCTGCTGGCGCGCAAGCCTCGGACGCTCAAGTTCGCCGCGCTGCTGGACAAGCCCTCACGCCGCCAGATGCCGGTGCAAGCTGACTACGTTGGTTTTCAGATACCGGATGAATTTGTTGTCGGCTACGGGCTGGATTACGCGGAGCGCTTCCGTAACTTACCGGACATTTGCGTCTTTTCAGAAGACCGGTAAAGTGAAGCCGGTAAAGTAGTGATACAATCCGTTCTGGATGTCACAGGTCCTGACAGATCCTCAGGTTTCCATTCGGAACTGGCAAACGGTTGCCGGCTTCATTGACCATACCCTACTCAAATCAGAAGCCACCGCGGATCAGATCGTCCGTCTCTGTGCAGAGGCCGCCTGCTTCAACTTTGCCGCCGTCTGCGTCAATCCCTGGTGGATCGGACTGGCTGTCTCAGTCCTGCATGGGACGCCGGTAAAAATTGCCACCACGATTGGTTTTCCTCTGGGCGCAAACCACACTACTGTCAAGCGCTTTGAAGCCGCCGAAGCCGTCCGCCTGGGCGCTCAGGAAGTTGACATGGTCATGAATATTGGCGCGCTGAAATCGGGAGACCGTCAAGCCGTGCTGAATGACATTGTGGCCGTGGCGGAAGTTGCGCATGGCAGCGGCGCCATTGTGAAAGTAATTCTTGAAACTCCATTGCTCACGCTGGAAGAAAAGATTCTGAGTTGCCAGCTCAGTCTGGCGGCCAAGGCGGACTTCGTCAAAACCGCCACCGGCTTTTTCGGCTCGGCCAACCCGGAAGATGTTTCCCTGATGCGCGGCGTTGTCGGCGATCAGGCTGGCGTAAAAGCTTCCGGCGGTATTCGCACCGCGGCTAATGCCAATACCATGATCGATGCCGGGGCCAACCGCATCGGCGCCAGCGCCGGAGTCGCCATCGTCCGCGAACTCGGCGCGCCTGAGTTCACGCCCAAGGTGAAAGCTTAGCCACAACAAATTTGTCCTTCTGGCGTATCCCATCCGTAACGGACTAAGAACATTTTTTTTCAACCTTTTCCGCGCTGCTCAGTCACAATAGAAGCTCAATATTTCGCAGGAGGCATTACCGCAAAATGCGCAAGATTTTTGTCCTCTTTACCTTTCTACTTCTCTCTACCGGCAGCTGGGCCCAGAAAACCCATGACATGAGTCATGAAGGTTCATCCGGCGACGTGTTTGTCGGCTACTCGCTTCTCAACGGTGACACGCTCTCGCACGGCAGCGGATGGGAAGCGGCTCTTACCGGCAACTTGAATGACTGGTTCGGACTCAAGGCTGACCTGGGCGGCAATTACAAATCGTTTGGCGGCGGATCGGTGCGCGAGTACAACATTCTTTTTGGACCACAACTCTCGCACCCCGTGGACAAATTCACCGTTTTCGTCCATGGACTGCTGGGCGTTGCGCATGCCAGCGTTGATGGTGGCCCCAGCAGCACCGGCGCGGGCTGGGTCCTTGGAGGCGGCGCTGATTACAATCTGAACTCCAGCTTTGCCATCCGTCCCGTCCAGCTGGATTATCATGGCGCGCATGTCTTCGGCGCCAATCAAAAAGATGCGCGCTATTCCGTGGGCCTCGTTTATCGATTTAAATAATCGCTGGTCTGTATGCTGAATTCGAAGCTTCTCCAATCGCTCTGGATGCGGCGTTCCAGGGCGATTGGTTTTGCTGAAAGCTGTTTTCCACCGTCTCGCGCAGCCGCGCCTAACTGTTATCATCATGGATGGACCCCATGGCCACAACCACACCACCGCCGCGCGTGGACGTTGAAGCACTTCTGATTGAAGTGGCGGACGTTCTTAACACCACGCTTGATCTCGACACGCTCTTGCAGCGCGTGGCCGAGGTGGTGAAGCGCGTCATCGATTATGAAATCTTTTCCATCCTTTTGCTGAACGAACGGGCGCAGGAACTGCGTTTCCGCTTCCAGATTGGCCATCTCCCTGAAGTCGCGGAGCGCATTCGCGTGAAGGTGGGTGAAGGCGTCACCGGGCGCGCCGCCCAGGATCGCACAGCCATTCTTGTGGATGACGTTTCCAAAGATATGGACTACATTGAGGCCGTTCCCCGGGTCCGCTCGGAACTGGCCGTGCCGTTGATCAACAAGAACCGCGTCATCGGCGTGATGGACCTGGAGGCGAAGGAGCGCGCGTATTTCAACCAGGAGCATGCGCGGCTGCTCACGCTGATTGCTTCGCGCATTGCGGTAAGCATTGAAAATGCGCGGCTGTACACGCGAATCGTCAAGCAGGCCGGCACTCTGGCGTTGTTGAACGAAATCAGCCGCGACCTCACCTCGATCCTGAATGTTGACCAGTTGCTTAAGCGGATCGGTGATCTTTTATTGAAGGTCATCGACTACCACATGTTCTCCATCCTGCTGCTGGATGCCACCAAGCAGAAGCTGGTGCACCGTTTTTCAGTCCGCTTTAAGGAGAACGTCCAGATCAAGCATGACATTCCCGTCGGTCGCGGCCTGGTGGGCGCAGCTGCGCAAAGCAAGAAACCGGTGCTTGCTCCCGATGTCGCCCGCGATCCGCGCTATATCAAGGCAAATCCTGAAACGCGCTCTGAGCTCTGCGTGCCTCTTATATATAAGGACGAGGTCATCGGCGTTCTTGACCTGGAACATACGCGCCGGGGTTATTTCACTGAGGATCATTTGCGAACCGTAAGCACGCTTGCTGCGCAAGTTGCCATCGCGATTGAAAATGCGACGCTCTATGAACGTATCGCGCGTGAAGAACAGCGCATGGAACGCGATCTGGCTATGGCTCGTGAGGTGCAGCATCATCTGCTTCCGCCCACGTGCCCCAGCATGCAGGGCGCGGAACTTGCGGCGCGCTTCAATCCAGCGCACGCCATTGGCGGCGATCTCTACGATTTTCTTGACTACACGCTGCCTCGCGCATGCATTGTGGTGGGCGACGTGAGCGGCAAAGGCGCGCCTGCTGCTTTGTACGCCGCGCTGGTCAGTGGGATTCTGCGCAGCCTGGCCCGCGACGAACCTTATCCCGCGGACATGCTGAACGCCGTCAACCGCTCGCTGAACCATCGTCGGCTGGACGCACAATACCTCGTGCTCACCTGCGCTCTTTGGGACGATGAAAAACGCACGTTGCGTGTGGCCAACTCAGGAAATCCCCGCCCCATTTATTGCCATGATGGCCATGCTCACATGCTGGAGGCTGCCGGCCTTCCATTAGGCATGTTTGAAGACGTTTCGCACGACGAAGTCACAATTCATGCCCAGCCGGGCGATGTATTCGCCTTCTTTAGCGACGGCATTGTTGACGCCAGCAATTCGAAAGATGAACCTTTTGGCCGCAGCCGCGTGGAACACGTCATCGCAAAGCACGCCGACGGCACGGCGCGAGAGATTGTGGACGCAATCTTTAGAGCAACAGAGGAATTCGCCGCCGGTACAGAAGTCTTTGACGATCAGACTGCGGTCATTCTTAAAGTAAAGTAATGGAGTGATCAACGGATTTCATAAAGGTAGGCTTCGTCGATATACATCCCTCCAATTTGAGTATTCCCCAGCCGAGTCCCTTCGACAGATGCAGTTTGACCAAATACGGAACGGAGAGCCTGATAAAAAGGGTGTTT
>DAHUXR010000156.1 GCA_027307045.1 Acidobacteriaceae bacterium | reverse complement strand
ACGGCTGCTTTTGACGAGGTGTCTCCCAACTATTTTCGCGGGGTGGGTATTCCAGTGCTTCTGGGCCGTGATATTGGACTCCAGGACACAGAGACTTCTCCCAGGGTCGCCGTGATCAATGAAAGCATGGCGAGATTTTATTTTGGCAAAGCGAATCCAATCGGCAAAAAAATCATTGTTGATGATCCGAGCTCGAAAGGGCCGGTGGAAATTGTGGGAGTTGCGCGGGATGCCCGCGACCATAAGCTCAAAGGGAATGTGGATCGACGGTTCTATATTCCGCTTTCACAGTCGATGGGCACGATTCCCGTGGTGGTTTTTGTGGTCAGGACGGTGGGAAATCCCGTGGCGGTGGCCGAGGCCGTGCGCAAACAGCTCAAGAACCTTGACGCAAACGTTCCCGTGAATAACATTCGTTCGCTTACCGAACTGACGGAGCGAGCCATTAGCGACCAGATTCTTATTGCGCGCCTCTCCAGCTTTTTTGCCGGACTTGCGCTGCTGCTGGCTGCGATTGGGCTTTACGGAATCCTGTCATACTCGGTAGCGGGACGCACGCGCGAAATTGGCGTGCGCATGGCGCTGGGCGCGCAGCGCGGCAGTGTACTGAAAATGATCTTGCAGGAAGCAGGAAAACTTGTGTTGCTGGGAGTGGTTATCGGAATACCCTCAGCGATATTGGCGAGCCGACTTTTTTCGTCGATGCTGTTTGGGCTGAAAGGCACCGATCCGGTTTCCATGATACTGGTAATTGCGGTGCTTCTGACGATTACGCTGCTGGCGAGTTATATTCCGGCACGCCGGGCGACAAAAGTGGATCCAATGATCGCGTTGCGGTACGAATAAATATGGGAACTCTTTTTCAGGACGTTCGCTACGGTCTGCGCATGCTGCGGAGAAATCCGGGCTTTGCGATAGTGGCTGTGCTCACACTGGCGCTGGGCATCGGAGCGAACTCAGCAATCTTTACCGTGGTGAATGGGGTCCTATTGCAGCCGCTGCCATATCCTGAGCCGGACCGGCTGGTGTACCTGAACGAAGGGAATTCAGGTTCCAGCATTGGATATCCTAATTATCTTGACTGGGTAGCGCAGAACCATGTTTTCGAACGCGTAGGGGCCATACAGAGCGCTTCTTTTATGCTGACGGGCCACGGGAACCCAGAACTCATCCCCGGCAGTTTTGTAGCTGAAGGTTTTTTCCCCGCATTGCGCGTGAATCCAGCGATGGGCAGAGGATTTCTTTCATCTGAAGACACGCCTTCGGCATCGCCTGTAGCCATGATTAGCTACAAGTTCTGGCAGCAGCGTCTTGGCAGCGATCCGAACGTGTTGCATACGGCCATTCAGCTTGACGATGGTGCTTATACCATCGTCGGGGTGATGCCTCGCGATTTCCAGTTTCCTCTGGGCGCAGAGCCAGACCTTTTTGTGCCAATCGGATTGACCGCCAGCACGCGCGAAAAGCAGGACCGAGCCAAGCACGACGGCATTTATGCCATCGCGCGATTGAAGCCAGGCGTTTCAATCCAACAGGCGCAGGCTGATTTCGATCTGATATCCGCGCGGCTGGCCAAGGCCTATCCCGACATTGATTATGAGAAGCAGGCATTGTTGCAGCCTCTCTATGATGTGACGGTCTACGGCATAAAAGACTGGCTGCTCGTCCTGCTTGCGGCTGTGGGGTTGGTGCTTCTTATTGCCTGTGGGAACGTTGCCAACCTGTTGCTGGCGCGGGCCACAGCGCGGCAAAGCGAGATGGCGATCCGCCTGTCTCTGGGCGCATCACGCTCGCGGCTTTTCCGCCAGATGCTGACGGAGAGCGTTTTGCTTGGAGTTTTTGGTGGAACGCTGGGGTTGCTGCTGGCGTCTCTGGGGGTTAAAGCACTTCTGGCATTAGCCTCAGATACGTTGATACGCGTGCCGGAAATTCATCTTAATGGTCCGGTGGTGGGCTTTACGGTTCTTGTGTCGCTGCTCACCGGTCTTTGCTTTGGGTTGATTCCGGCATGGCATGTTTCGCGTTTTCGTGGAGCTTTGCAGGGTGAAACGCAGAGAACTGTCAGCGCCGGACGGCAGCGTATCAAGAATATTCTGGTGGTGGCTGAACTGGCAGTTTCTCTTGTTTTGCTGGTTGGCGCAGGCCTGCTGGTACAGAGCTTCATTCGACTGATCAGGCAGGAAACAGGCTTTGATCATCACAACCTGATCACCGCTGGAATCCAGCTTCCGCTCAATAAGTACAAGACCCAGCCTGCGCTCGACGTCTTTTTTGACACGCTGGTGGAAAAGCTGAACGCCACACCGGGCGTTGAGTCGTCGACGGTGAGTGTGCCGCTGGAGTTCTCTGGTGTGAATTGGGGCTATGGCTTTCTAGTGGAGGGTGATCCTTATCCCGCTCCCGATGAAATCAATTACACACGGCTGCATTACATTACCCCGGACTATCTACAAACGATGAAAATCCAGCTGGTGCAGGGACGAAACTTCACAGCGGCAGACAATGACAGCAACATGCCTGTTGCGCTGGTAAGCAAATCTTTTGTTCATACATGGCTGCATGATCAGGATGCGATTGGCAAGCGCTTGCGCCTGGGCAAAGCCCGCGACCTGGCGAGTGAACAGAACCCATGGTTCACCATTGTGGGCGTGGTGAATGACGTAAGGCATTACGGCGAGCCATGGATTCAGGGTGAGCTGCTGGTCCCATTTGACCAGCACCAGCGCTATCACGTTCCCATCACTGGGCGAGCTCTGGTGATGCGCAGCAAAGGCAATCCGGCGGTAGCGGTGCAGCAGTTGAGACGCCTTGTAACAAGCATGGACAGCAGTCTGCCGCTCAACAATGTTGCAACCATGGACCAGTTGATCTCGCGCTCCATGACTTCTGAACGGACGCTGATGTTTCTCATCACAACATTCGCTGTTCTGGCGCTGGTGATGGCGGCAATCGGAATTTATGGCGTGCTTTCTTTCTGGGTCAACCAGAGAACGCGCGAGATCGGCATTCGCCTGGCGCTGGGCGCAGACCAGAAAAACATCCTCAGCGTGGTGTTGAGACAAGGAATCAGGTTGACTGTAATCGGTCTGGTGATCGGCGTGCCCTTGGCTATGGGGCTGACGAACCTGCTGCCGAACGTGCTGTACGGAGTGGGCCGCCATGATCCTGTGACGTTTGTTGTGATTGCGCTACTGCTGGGCGCTGTAGCAGCGCTGGCTTGTTACATTCCGGCGCGACGAGCGGCAAAAGTGGATCCGATGATCGCGTTGCGGTACGAATAAATATGGGAACTCTTTTTCAGGACGTTCGCTACGGTCTGCGCATGCTGCGGAGAAATCCGGGCTTTGCGATAGTGGCTGTGCTCACACTGGCGCTGGGCATCGGAGCCAACACTGCCATCTTCAGCTTGATCAACGCCGTCCTGCTGAAATCTCTGGCCGTTCAGGATCCCCAGCAGTTGGTGATTGTGGGCGACCCCGCTATGGCCAACAGCACGAGTATCGGCACGCCGCGAACGGACATCTATTCGTATCCCCTCTACCGCGATCTGCGGGATGGCAACGACGTATTTTCCGGGATGGCAGCATCGGGGCAAGAACACCGAGTGGCAGTGGAAACGCCGGGTTCTGGCGTTGTCACCGAGGACGCAACGGTAAACCTGGTATCCGGCAATTACTTTTCCGTGCTCGGTGTATTCCCGTTTCGCGGACGCAGTCTGGCGCCGGAAGATGATCGAGCCAAATCCTCGAACCCGGTTGCGGTGGTCAGTTACGAGTTCTGGATCAGGAAGCTTGCCGAAAATCCGGCTGTTATTGGGCAGACGGTGCGGCTCAACAAGAATCCTTACGTAATTATTGGAATCGCCGCACCTGGATTCTTCGGGGACACCGTTGACGAGAAGCAGGATTTCTGGGTGCCCATGAGCATGCAACCGCAGATGATGCCGGGGCGGCCCTGGCTCGATGATATTCACGCTTCCTGGCTGCGCGTGATGGCACGTCTCAAGCCCGGTGTGAGCAGGAGCCAGGCGGAGGCCAATCTGGATGTCCTGTTTCAGCAATGGTTGCAGGGTCCGCAGGGGCGGCCGCTTGATCCGGGCGATCAGCAGGCGCTCAAGCAGCAAAAAATATCCGTTGTTCCCGGCGGCGGGGGCTTCTCTGGATTGCGGCCGGAGTTCTCCCGTCCTCTGATTCTCCTGATGGCGATTGTTGGCCTCGTCCTGTTGATCGCGTGTGTGAACGTGGCCAACCTGATGTTGGCACGGGCCAATTCACGCCAGCGGGAAATAGCGGTGCGACTGGCGATCGGCGCCAGCCCCGGTCATTTGATCCGGCAACTGCTGACTGAAAGTGCCTTACTTGCTTTCGCCGGCGGTCTTGCCGGATTGCTTGTGGCGCATTGGGGAACGGCGAGCCTTTTGAAGCTTAGTCTAAGCGCGCGTGCCGCCGAAGGATTGCGCGTGAGCCCGGATTGGCGTGTCCTGGCCTTTACCGCCTGCGTGTGTCTTGTGACCGGGCTGCTCTTTGGGTTGGCGCCTGCTCTGCGTTCCGCGAAGCTCGCCGTCGCACCCACGCTCAAGGAAAACACCGTGGCACAGGCCGGTTCTGGACGGTTTCCTCTGGGCAAGATTCTGGTTGCTTCGCAAGTTGCTGTCTGTCTGCTGGTGTTGTTTGCCGCGGGATTGCTGGTGCGTAGCCTCAAGAATTTGAGAGATCTCGATCTGGGATACAGCCGCGACAACATCCTCATGGCCAGAGTGGACCCGGTTGCCGCCGGTTACAAGCCGGCCCAAACGATCGACTACGAACGCGAGATGAGCGCACGGCTCGCGGCGCTTCCTGGAGTGCGTAACGTCACCGCTTCAGAAAACGGCCTGTTTAGCGGTACCGAATCCGCGGATCAAATGAAAATTGAAGGCTATACGCCTTCGCGCGATAAGGACCGGGTGGTGTATTGGGACCAGGTCGGCGCCAATTACTTCCACGCCCTGGGCATTCCCATTCTGGCCGGGCGTGAGTTTGGTCCACAAGATACCCCCACCTCCCTGAAAGTTGCGATCATCAATGAGAGCATGGCGGAGTTCTACTTCGGCCATGCGAACCCAATCGGCCGCAAGATGTGGATTGACGATCAAGAGCACAAAGATCAGCCAATGGAGATTGTAGGAGTGGCCCGCGATGTGCGCGATCATACGTTGCGCGGGCCGGTGCAGCGCCGTTTCTACGTGCCCACCGGGCAGGCGCTGGATGCAATGTATGCCGTCAATTTCGAGATTCAGACCGCCGGCAAACCTCAAGATCTCACCGAACCAGTGCGGAAGGCCTTTGCTGCACTGGACGCGAATGTGCCGGTATCGCAGATCCGGACCCTCGACGAACTCGTGGATTCGTCGATCTCCAAGGACATCCTGGTCGCACGTCTCTCCGCGTTTTTTGGCTTGCTGGCCCTGATGCTGGCCTGTGTGGGACTTTATGGAGTCATGTCTTATACGGTCAGCCGCCGCACGCGTGAAATTGGTGTACGCATGGCGCTTGGGGCGCAGCGAACACAGGTGCTCGGCATGGTATTGAATGAGGGCCTGAAACTAGTGCTCATAGGGATCGTGGTTGGAATTCCCATAGCTTTGCTGGCGAGCCGCGTATTCAGCTCCATGCTCTTCGGCCTGAGCCCGGCTGACCCCCTCTCAATGCTGACGGTGATCGCGGTGCTGGGCAGCATCGCTACACTCGCCGGCTTAATTCCCGCAAGGCGCGCAACAAAGGTCGATCCGATGGTAGCTTTGCGCTATGAATGAGAAAATGGAAGAGAATGGCGAATTTGGTAATTGGGTAAATTGGTAATTGGGTAATTTAAAGAGAGCGTGATTACCAAATCGCCGGCGAGATAAACGAGCAATCGAGAACGATGTTTGCTGGTCTCCAGACGCTTTGGATAAAGGACACATGATTCAACTTCGCAACGTTGAAAAAACCATTAAGAGCCCGGCAGGAACGGTGTGGCTGCTGCGCCGCATCAATGTCGACATAAAAGAGGGCGAGTTTGTAACCATTATGGGCCCATCTGGCGCGGGAAAGACCACGCTGCTGAGTATTGTTGGCATGCTGGACGACGGCTGGGCCGGCGAATATGTTTTTGCCGAGCAGTTGGTGCACAAACTCGACCGCAAGAGGCGGGCGGAGCTGAACCGCAGGTTTGTGGGCTTTGTGTTCCAGAGCTATCACCTGCTGGACAATCTGACGGTGCAGGAAAACATTGATGTGCCGCTTTCTTACCGCGATATTCCGCGCGCGCAACGTGCGTCGATGGTGGCGGATATCTTGGACCGCTTCCAGATCGTTGGGAAAAAAGATCTTTATCCCAACCAGCTTTCCGGCGGACAGCAGCAGTTGGTGGGCGTGGCGCGCGCCGTGGCGGGAAATCCTAAATTGATCCTGGCCGATGAGCCGACCGGCAATCTGCATTCCGGACAGGCCAAAGAGATCATGGAGCTGTTCAAAAAGTTGAACCAGCAGGGAACCACGATCATTCAAGTGACGCACTCTGAAGCAAACGCGGCATTTGGCAACAGGATCATTCAACTCAAAGACGGATGGATTGTAGAAGATTCCGCCGTAGTGCCGGGTACAAGCGCGACGGCCTGAGCAGAATCGATTGAAATTCTGAAAGCAGGAGAAGTTTTGGTGTCGACTAAAGCGCAGGAATTCGTGAGCACCACAGCGACCAGGTCTGAGCCGGTCCGCATTTTGATTGCCGACGATCAGGCAGACGTCCGTGAAGCGCTGCGCCTGCTGCTGAAAGCTGAAGGCTTTGCAACGGAGACGGTCAACAGTCCTGCGTCCGCGCTGGAAGCGGTGCAGAGCAACGAATTCGACATCATGCTGATGGACCTGAACTATCAAAGGGACACTACCTCCGGCCAGGAAGGCATTGACCTGCTCTCCAAAGTGCAGCAAGCGGACAGCAAGCTGCCCATCGTGGTGATGACCGCATGGGGCAGCGTTGAGCTGGCCGTGGAAGCGATGCGACGCGGCGCGCGAGATTTTATCCAGAAGCCGTGGGACAACCATCGTTTGCTCAGCATTATTCGCACGCAGGTGGATCTGTACCGCATCATGCGGCGCGCGGAACGGCTGGAAGCGGAAAACAGTTTGCTGCGCGCGCAGAACCGTCCTGTATTCATTGCGGAATCGAAAGCGATGGAGCCGCTGCTGACTTTGCTGAGCCGCATTGGGCCAAGCGATGCGAACGTCCTGATTACGGGCGAGCACGGCACCGGAAAAGAAGTTGTGGCGCTGACGCTGCACGCGCTTTCTTCGCGCAGCGGACGCCCGATGATTACCGTGAACACCGGCGGCCTGCCGGAAGGCACGTTTGAGAGCGAGCTTTTTGGGCACGTGAAAGGCGCATTTACTGACGCGCGCGCGGACCGAGTCGGACGCTTTGAACTGGCGGACCGCGGCACGCTGTTTCTGGACGAGATTGCCAACGTCCCGATGAAACAGCAAGCCAAGCTGCTGCGCGTGCTGGAAACAGGTGAGATGGAGCGCGTGGGTTCGTCGAAGACGCATAAAGTCGATGTGCGGGTGATTTCCGCCACCAATGCCGACCTGAAACTGGAAAGCGCTGAAGGCCGCTTCCGCCCGGATTTGCTTTTCAGGCTCAACACCGTTGAGCTGCCTATTCCTCCGCTGCGCGAACGCAAAGAAGATATTCCACTGCTGGCGGCGCATTTCCTTAAGCTTTATGCGCAGCGATATCGCAAGCCGGTGAAGGGATTCGATCCTTCAGCATTGCAGAAAATGCTGGACCATCCCTGGCCTGGAAACGTGAGAGAGCTGGACCATTCAATCGAACGCGCCGTTTTGATGAGCACCAGCGACCACATTCAGTCCGTGGACCTGGGCCTGGAAACCGACAAAGCCGTTACCGGACGCATTGAAGAGCTGAGCCTGGAAGAAGTCGAAAACCTGCTGATCAAGAAAGCCCTGGCGCGCCATTCAGGTAATATCAGCCATGCGGCGGACGCGCTCGGTTTGAGCCGAAGCGCGCTCTATCGTCGCATGCAAAAGTATGGCGTCTGATCCGCTACAACCCGTCCGCATTCTTGCCGTAAAGCCGGACAGACGGATCAAGCTGAATTTCGACACGCGCATACTCCTGATGACACTGCTCATCAGCCTGCCTGGCGCCATCGTGGCCGAACTTTTTCTCTGGCTGGGTCACCACTCGCTGGAACTCAAATGGACCGTCACTCTGTTCATCGGGCTGGCGTGGATGATCGGCAGCTCGATGCTCCACGGCCAGATCATCCGCCCGCTGCAAACGCTTTCAAACATGGTGGCCGCCATCCGCGAAGAAGATTTTTCTTTTCGCCTGCGTGGCGGCGGACGCGAAGACTCTCTGGCCGACCTGATCTACGAAATCAACTCGCTGGCCATGCGGCTGCAACAACAAAAAGTCAGCGCGCTTGAAGCCACGGCGCTGCTCAAAAAAGTCATGATGGAGATCGACGTCGCCGTCTTCACCTTTGACCAGCAACAGCGTCTGCGCATCGTCAACCGCGCCGGCGAGCAGCTTATGGGACGCATCGCTCCACGCATGCTCGGCCTCACCGCGGAAGAAGTTGGCCTGAAAGAATTTCTGCAATCGCCCGGCCCGCAGACCGTGCAGATGACGTTTCCCGGCAAGCACGGGCGATGGGCCATCAGCCACACAGAGTTCCGCGAGAATGGCGTGCCGCACCAACTGCTCATCATCTCCGATCTCAGCCGCGCCCTGCGTGAAGAAGAGCGCCAGGCATGGCAGCGGCTTATCCGCGTGCTGGGCCATGAGCTGAACAATTCGCTCGCGCCAATCAAGTCCATTGCGGGAACGCTGGGCTCGCTCACCGCGCGCGCCGCACTGCCAGAAGACGTTGCCCAGGACATGAACCAGGGCCTGCGCGTGATTGAAAACCGCGTTGAATCGCTCAACCGATTTATGCAGGCTTACACGCGGCTGGCGCGCATGCCTGCGCCTACTCGCTCCCGCATCGATATCGGCCCCATGGTGCAGCGCGCCGCATCGCTTGAGCCGATCGGAGCCGGCCTGGCCCTTGGGCCTAACGGGCTGCGCGCGCTTGACACCTTCGGCGCCGGTGACGCGCTGCGGCCGCTGGCGGTCACGGAGGAGCCGGGCATTC
>DAHUXR010000155.1 GCA_027307045.1 Acidobacteriaceae bacterium | reverse complement strand
GCACGAATAGAGTGCTAAAAAGCCGAGGGACAATGACCAACCGTGTGGAACAAGCAACCGGGCAGAAAAACTTCTCATCCACCAAGACTCTCTTTCACGGTCTTTATCTTTTACGCGCGCGCCGAGAGCAAAGAGATCCTTCGCTCCGCTCAGGATTTCGCCTGCGGGCTCCCGCTTCGCTCACGCCCGCAAAGCGGCTCAACTCTCATCCACCCAAACCTTTTTTCACCAGCTCACTTACGGTCTTGCCTTCCACGCGCGCGCCCGTGGCCTGGAGTTTTGCCATCACGTTCTTCATCACCGCGCCCATATCCTTCATCGTCGGTGATCCCATCTCAGCGATGGTGGCTTTCACGGCCTCGGCAATCTGCTCTTCGCCCATGGCTTTGGGCAGGTAGTGCTCGATCATCTTGATCTCAGCCGCTTCTTTGTCCGCCAATTCCTGGCGTCCGCCCTTGGTGAACTGCTCAATGGAATCGCGGCGCTGCTTGATCAGCGTGCTCAGGATCTGCTGCGTCTCTTTGTCGTCGAGCGGCGCGCGCTTTTCAACTTCCTTATAACCGAGCGCCGATTTGACCATGCGCAGGGTGGAAAGGCGCAACTCGTCGCGGCTGCGCATGGCGTCAACCATGTCTTTTTGGATCTGCTCGCTGATCGTCATCGATGGAAACCTCACGGAGGTGGAGAAAGAGAATTATAAGCTGACCTGTTTGATTCCGGCCCTGCGGGCGAATTATGATCGGAACTCCTCCGGAGAAATCATGCAGCCGCTCGCCCTTATCCTGAACATTGCCATCGTTGTGGCCATTGTGGGGATTGTGATTTATTGGGTGCGGCGATTCGCCGTGTTCCTGGGCTATAAAGCCATTGAGCCGGACGTACTTAAGATTGCGGAGCTGCTGAAGACGCAGCCATTGCGTGATCGCAGCGATGTAGTGCTGGAGGGTCACTATGGCGGCAATCCCACGATTGTCCGCTTTTCTCATCGCGTGGATACGCCGGGACTCGACATTCAAATGCGCGTGCCGGCAGCCATTAACTTTTTTCTGGTCCCCAAAAATATTGTCGCCGCCAACGAGGGACGCGTGCTGATGCGCACCGGCAGCTCGTCCCTGGACAGAAGGTTCAACGCCCGGACGGACCATCCCATGGAATTCATGATGCTGACCGCGGTCACCGCCATAAAGAGCGGCCTTGAGCAGCTCTGCTGTTCAACGCAAACTGGGCTCACCGTCCGTGACCGCGTGATTGAACTGAGTGAACTCACCATACCGCCATTTACAGCGAACCACGTTTTTGATCATCTGCAATCCATGCTGACGCTGGCAAACGCCATACACGAGATGCCGGGAGCAGACCGCATCAAGGTTGATCCGCTGCCGCGAAGGGGCAGCAGTTGGCCGGTGCGGATAGCGCTGGCGGGAGGGCTGGTGTGCCTGGTGGCCCTGCTTTTCACACAACCTTACAGCCGAATGCCTGGGGCCAGCGCGAATGCAAATACCATTGCGCCGCCTACCGGCGTGGCACCGGGTGACGCGATCCGCTTGCAGCAATTGCAAGGATGGCACGCAGCGACAAAAGATGACTTCCCTGCCGCAGTGCAGCGCTATCTGCAAGAACGCCGGTTGGAGCCTTCAGGCCATATTGTGGCCGATTTTAGCGGACGTGGCAGCGCCGTCGACTCAGCTTATCTGTTGGTGGATACCGCCGGTCGGAGACGGGTGAGCATGCTCAGCAGGGGAGCCGTGGCCTACGACGCGATTTTTTTCAAAGTGGAATTCCTGGCGCGGATATCCAAGAGTGCGTTGGGAAAGATACAATGGATGTCGTCAGGTCCTCCGTTACCTCCCGATGGCGATGGTTTGCTGGTTGTGCAAAACGCGAACGATCCAACCGCAAGCGTGGTGCTGTTGAGACACGGCACGCAAACCCTCTCGGCCCGTCCCGCAGACTTCAACAAAATCGATCTGGCTCAGCAATAACAGGATTTCAAGAACAGGAACAGTTAAATATGATTCGCAAAGGCCGTCTTTTTACTCCGGGTCCAACCCAGCTTTTACCTTCAGCACAGCTCGCCATGGCCGCCGCCACCATGCACCATCGCACGGCGGAGTTCCGCGCGCTCTATACGCGCGTGCTGGCGGATTTGAAAACCTTTGTCGGCACAAAGAATGACGTGGTGATGTTTACCGCTTCCGGCACCGGCGCCATGGAAGCGGCCGTGGCCAACCTGACTTCTCCCGGGGACAAAGTGCTGATAGTTTCCGCGGGCAAGTTTGGCGAACGCTGGGAAGGATTGGCCAAAGCTTATGGCTGCCAGTATGAAACTGTTCGCGCGCCTTACGGCGAGACGGTAACGCCGCAACAGGTGCGTGATGCGGTGAAACCCGAGCATAAAGTTCTCTACATGCAGGCCACTGAGAGTTCCACCGGAGTGCGGCACGATGTTAAAGAAATCGCGCGGCTGGTGAAGGGCACGGACACGTTGCTCGTTGTCGATGCGATCACCGGCCTGGGCACAACGCATTTTGATGCCGATGCCTGGGGCATTGACGTGCTAATTGGCGGATCGCAAAAGGCAGTGATGGTCCCGCCGGGACTGGCTTATTGCTCCGTGAGTGAGCGCGCATGGCAGCGCATGGAGACCGCCAAGAATCCGCGCTACTATTTTGATCTGCGAAAAGAAAGAAAGAACGGCGCGAAGGGCGAGTCTAGCTATACGCCTTCCACCGCGCTGGTAGCGGCACTGGCAGCGGCGCTTGATTACATCCGCGAACAAGGCGGCGGAGATCTGGCCGCGGGACGCAAGCTTTTGATTGACAATGCGGAAACGGCCGCAGCCATGACGCGTGCCGCGGCCAAAGCTCTAGGACTGAAACTTTTCTCTGGAAGCTCATCGGGCGCGGCGCTGACGGCGATCGCTGCGCCGGATGGCGTGGATTCAAGCGATATCGTAAAAGCGTTTCGCAATCGCTTTGGCGCCATTGTGGCCAACGGACAGGGAGAGATGAAGGGACAGCTTATCCGCATTGCGCATCTTGGCTATTACGATTATCTGGATACCATTGCCGCGATTGGCGCGCTGGAGCAGGTGCTGGCAGAGATGGGCATTCCAATTGAATTTGGCGCGGGATTGAAAGCCGCGCAGCAGGTGTATGCGGAAACGACACAGCCGGCGATGGCGGCGAGATAGCGGAGAACTCAAACCGCGAAGCTGGCTTGCATGCTGAGCGGCAAGTGGCAGGAGCACGACTAAATCTGCCGGGAGAACCTGCTGTAGCGGCTTGGAGCGAAGCGACAACAAATGAAGATAGTGGTTGCGGAAAAAGTTGCGGCGAATGCCGTTCAACTGCTGAAAGACGAAGCGGGCTGGACCGTCGTGACGCATGACCAACTCGCGAACGGCCTGGAGTCAGCGCTTAAAGATGCGGATGCGCTGATTGTGCGTTCGGCAGTGGACGTGAATGCGCAAGTCATACGGAGTGCGCCGAAACTGCGCGTGATCGGACGCGCCGGCGTGGGCGTGGACAACATAGACCTGGAAGCCGCGACCAAAGCAGGAATCGCCGTGATGAATACGCCCGGCGCAAACGCCGTGGCCGTGGCGGAACATACCATCGCGCTGATGCTGGCCATGGCGCGGCATCTCTGCCGGGCAGATTCAACCACGCGCGCAGGCAAGTGGGAAAAAAAATCACTGCAAGGAACGGAGCTGCGCGGTAAAACGCTGGGCATTGTGGGACTGGGACGCATTGGGATAGAAGTGGCGCGACGCGCACAAGTTTTTGACATGAAGGTTGTCGCGCATGATCCGTTTGTATCGGCGTCCGTGGCGCGGGAACAAGGAATTGCGCTGGCGGAACTGGACCAGGTCTATGCGCAGGCTGATTACCTGACGCTGCACGTTGGCCTTACGCCACAGACGGGCGGCATGATTAATGAAAAATCTCTGGCGAGAATGAAGAAGGGCGTCCGCATCATCAACTGCGCGCGCGGCGAACTGCTGGATGAAACTGCCGTGGCCGCGGCGCTGGCGAGTAAGCAGGTTGGGGGAATCGCACTGGACGTCTTCACGCAAGAGCCACCGAAAAACTCACCGCTGCTGGCGCTGGAGAACGTACTTGCCACGCCACACATTGCGGGATCGACCAACGAAGCGCAGGACGCCGTGGGCGTGCAGATTGCCAGCCAGGTGCGCGAATACCTGAAGCGCGGCGTGATCCAGAACGCCGTGAATATGCCGTCAATCGACCATCAGCAATATACGCAAATGCAGCCCTACATTGCGCTGGCGGAAAAGCTGGGCGCATTCCTCGCGCACATTGTTCCGGCCTCGGGATCGATTCAGGAAATTTCCATCCGCTACACGGGGCGGATTGCAGAGTGGAACACGGAGCTGATCCGCAACGCAGCGATCCAGGGAATACTGAACCAGCGAATTGCCGAGCGAGCCAATGTTGTAAACGCGGCGGCCATCGCGCAGGAACGTGGAATCCAGGTGCATGAAAGCAAGAAGCCGGAAAGCGCGAGCGGCAGCGCGCCAGACGTGATTGCGGTAACAATGAAGACGACTTCCGATGAACGGCAGGTGCGCGGCGGAGTGCTGCGCGGAAATTCTCTGCGGCTCCTGGGCGTGGATGAAATCGACATTGAAGTGCCGCTGGGCGGTAACTTGATTTACATGCGCAATCGCGATGTGCCAGGCGTGGTGGGAAAAATTGGCACGCTGCTGGGTCGGCATAATGTGAACATCGGCAATTTTGCGCTGGGTCGCAAAGAACTGAAAGATGGCGCGGAAGCGATTGCCGTGGTGCAGGTTGATTCTCCAGCGCCGGAAGCTGTGTTGCAGGAAATCGCAAAGCTGCCGGAAGTGCATGAAGTACGGGGAATGAAGCTGTAACGCTAATTATGAATATGCGGGCTCGTCCTCGTGGGCCGTGCTTTGGGTACACTCTTGCCACCGCTGCCAACTCTCACATTAAACGTAAACGGCAGTTTCTTTGGCGGATAGCAGGCATTGTTGTCGCACGCCTGATATTTCAGTTCGCCGTGGATCGTATAAATCCCCGATGACGCCTGCCCGGGCGCCAGCACAATGCCTTTAATTGCAAAGTCGCCGGAGTAAACGCTGAGCTTGGTGCTGGGATCGAAAGGGAAGCTCATCAGTTTTCCCGCGGGGTATTGCAGTTTGCCAAACGCCACTTCAGGCGGCAGCGAGAAATGCAGTTGCGTGGGGATCAACTCTTCCGTAAGCGGCTGGCTGGAATTGATGTGGTACGGGTCCTGGACGTGAAAAGTGAACTGCACCGGCGCGGAGTGTCCGGGTGAGACAACGATGTTGTTGGCCGCAACAAAATCAACAAAGACGCGCGGCTTGGGAGCGACTGGCTCCTGCTCCTGAGCTTTGGTTACGCAAACCAGCGCGCTGCTCAACAAGCCTGCGCTCACAACCAGCAAAATTAGCCGATGAAATCTCATTCCGCTCCTGTATTAATTGCCCTGCGCTAAAGCGCGTTTGATGGCATCTTCAAAAGTCGCTTCGCCGGCCATGCCCATAGTTTCGTCCACCACTTTGCCGGAACGATCAAGGTAATAGGTCATGGGCAGGCGATCGATGCCGCCATAAAGGTCGCCGACTTTTTCTGTCCCACGCAGCACCATATAGTTCACGCCCATTTTGTGCGCGAACGTGCTGATCTCCTTGTCATCGGCATCGTCCATGGCCACGCCCACAATCTGCAATCCCTGCGGGCCATATTTCTTTTGCATATCCACAAGCGACGGCATTTCAATCTTGCAGGGCTCGCACCACGTTGCCCAGAAATTCACCAGCACTGCTTTACCGCGCAGCGAAGACAGCCGAACTTCTTTGCCATCAGGCACGCTTTTCAGCGCAAAGTCCGGGGCCACGGAACCTTTCTGCGGCTCTGGAAAGTCGGGTGGCGGCGCCTGAGCATCCTGATTCGCGGCTTGCTGCACGCCAGAAGGCTGCGCCGCGCTGAGATCCACAACGTTACTGGGCCGCGAGTGGCCTTTCAGCACCATCACCACGCCGGTGAACGCGACGACCAGAGAAAGAATCAGGACAACTCTTCTATCCACGTAGAAAAATCCTCAACTAACTTTTTGCTGCGACAGACGAACCGCTAGAGCAGCGCCTGCTTGATGGCGTCTTCAAATTTTGATTCGCTATCCAGGCCAATAATTTCATGCACCACTTTGCCGGAGCGGTTCACAAAGAACGATGTCGGCAGGCCGCCAACGCCGCCGTACAGGTCCTGGACCTTCTGGTCGCCCACCAGGATCGTATAGTTCACGCCCATCTTTTTAGTGAATTTGGCGATGGTGTCTTCGTTGGAATCGTCCTTGGTGATGCCCACAATCTGCAGTCCCTGATCGCCATATTTCTTCTGCAGGTCAACCAGCCACGGCATTTCAATCTTGCACGGGCCGCACCAGGTGGCCCAGAAATTTACCACCACGGCCTTGCCGCGCAGTGAAGAAAGCGTTACTGTCTTGCCGTCTGGAACGCTCTTTAAAGAAAATTCCGGCGCAAGGGAACCAATGGCAGGATCGGCGCCGGAAGGCTCCTGCGAGCCACTTACGTTCTGCTTCGCGGGATCAGCGGAAGCCTTTGGCTTGGACGCCTTCTTGCCCAGCAGAAGCAACGCGGTGATTCCAACCACCACACATAGCACTATGACGACGGTACGATTCAAAACAATTTCCTCACAAGGTAAAGCGGTTTAAAAATCCCAGATAGCTGGAAAGCACGGAGAAGTGGCGCGTAAGGATCAGCACGCCAAACACCACCAGAAAGACCCCGCTGCAAACTTCCAGCGTATGCAGATGCCGGCGAAAGCGGCCGTAAAACTTCAGGAACCGGTCAATCAGAAGCGACGTCAACAGAAACGGCACGGCCAGCCCCAGCGAATAAACCCACAGCAGCATCACGCCCTTGGTCACGGTCTCAGCCGAGCTGGCCATGATCAGGATGGCGGAAATGATCGGGCCCAGGCACGGCGTCCAGCCAAAGGCAAACGCAAAGCCCACCACAAACGCCCCCAGCGGAGACTTGCCGCCCTTCACCGAATGCAGGCGCTTATCGGCATACAGGGCCTTGATCTTCATGATCCCGGTCAAATGCAGGCCAAAAATAATGACCACCGCGCCGGCCACCCATTCCAGGTACTTCTTATATTCATGGATCATCTGCCCAATGCTGGTGGCGGCCGCGCCCAGCATCACAAACACCAGGGTAAAGCCCAGGATAAACATCAACGAGTGCAACAGCACTGTATTCAACAACTTGCGGTCTTTGGCTTGCAGCTCTTCCACGCTGGCGCCGGAAATCAGCGAGACGTATCCGGGCACCAGCGGCAGCACGCATGGCGACAAGAATGAGACGATCCCGGCCAGGAACGCGGTAATCGGAAACGGTAATGAGGACATAGGCCTTTCTTACAAGCAAGAAGAAGGATGTCCTTTATTGTAATCTGGTTACACTTTTTCTTACAGACGGAAAATCGCAAACCTTACCGCTGATAACGCTGATAAGACTGATTTACACGGATCAAAAAACCCATTTCAACCCAAAATCCCTTTGGATTGTTGAGTTTCCTCCCCGTCTCCGCGCCTCCCGTGGTTGGTGTTTCTTTTTGGTGCGGCTCCGCCGTGTTCATCCGTGGTGAGATTTTCGATTACAGATTGCTAAAAGTCTCCGGCTTCTTCTTGGCCGCCGGCGGGGTCTTCTTTTCCGGGACCGTGTCATCCACAATGATCTTCTTCACGCCCCCATCGTCGACCACCTGCGTTGCAGGAGCAGCAGCCTTCTGCGAGCGCGACTGCGTGCGCTGCTGGTTCTGCGATTGCAAGCCCTGCCGCTGCGCCGGCGTCGCGGAAAGCGCGGCGTAAGGCGCTTTGCCGTGATTTTCCCACTGCGCTGAGGCTTCCTGGATATAGGCTGAAAGCGAGCGCCGCACCCTGGCCAGCGCCGTGTAATCGTCCACCAGCGGCGCGGCTTCATTCTTCTTGCCCGCGGCCTCGCTGGCGTTGATGAGCGAGTCCACGGCCTCGCAAACCAGGCTTACATCGTCATACAGCTTGAACGTGGTGGACATGCTGCCGCGCGAGCTCTGCACGTTGTGGACCAGCTCCGGCAGCGCGTAGCGCAGGTTGCGCTGCAATGACGTTGCTGCCTGCTGCGCTTCCGCCTGGTGAGAATTGCCCTTCAAAAAACCCGGCTTCCACCCGGATTTCCAGCTCTCCACGCGCATGTTGGCAATGTCATTCTGGGTGGCCTGTGATGCGCGGTCCAGGCTGATCAGCGCCGAGTTCAGGTCCATGCGGCCCGTGTCGGCGTTGCGCGCCTGCGCAGCAAGGTTATAACCCAGGGCAAACACCATCACAAAAATGGCTGCGGCGGAAATCAGGACTTTGGCGGCCAGGCGGTTCTTCATTTTAGGCAAACTCTCCCTTGCGATAGAGCACGTTGCTAATAACTCCGATGCTCAGTAAACCCAAGAATAGCGTTACTTTAGGAGAATCAGCGCATTACCGAGGGTCAGGGAACCACCGGGGTGAGTGTTGGAACGTTCGGGGCAATGGACGCCGCGCGGCGCAATATTCGCCGCGCCTCAAGTTGTCATCGTGAGCGAGCGGCGCAGCCGGAGTCGAACGATCCAGATTGGCGAAGCCCTCAACTCTGCGCCGCCCTCGGCTGTGGCCTTTCCTGGCTTTTCCGATCTCCGACCTTGGCTGTTCTCCGCGCCTCCGCGGTGAGGTCTTGGGTTTTCCGATCCCGCGCGATCACGTGCGATGTCGGCGATTCCGGCGATGCCCACCCCTCCCTATGCATCCCATATCAACCCATCTGATCCCGAATTGGCGTAGGTTTCAAAGAGTTTGCGCCCCCCACCCCTCCCCTACCCCTATGTTCGTCCCATAATGTCCCATGGTGTCCCATCCCGTCCCTAGGCTGAAGGAATCGGCAGAGGGTCGTGGGCTTTTACCAAGTACCAAATACCAAGTACCAGCTTTAGCTTAGCTAGCTGCTCAATTTTCAAAGAGCTTCCTGCAACAAACTCACCCTTGGGCGCTGCCGGAGTATAGCTATTTTCTTCGCCCATATCAATAGCGAATCGGTACATGGCCTTGACAAACTGATGCCGGAGCGCTGGGTATCGTGGTCTCTTTGGCTTCTGGCGAAAAAGTGACCTAACCCCTTGTCATGGTTGAGCCGCCTGAGGCGAGTCGAAACATCCCATCTGGGCCGAATCAGGTTGAACGAACCGACAAGTTATCCACGATTTCTTTCTAAGAATCGGATAAAGCTTGATATTCCTCTATTGATTACAACGGTTCATCCGGAGTGAGCCCGTTGGCAAACGTGTTAAACATAGTGTTTGTGACTGCTAGCA
>DAHUXR010000154.1 GCA_027307045.1 Acidobacteriaceae bacterium | reverse complement strand
TTCATTCCAGATTGGCGCGGGGTTCAGCGCCTAAGTCTCGATTGGCGTAGGGTTCAGAGGCTCTGGATCTGGTTTTTGGTTTGGCTAAAAACCAACTACTAACTACCAAATACTGCTTTTCTTCTACATAGCCCACCCGGGGGTAGCCGTTTTGTTGCAAACAAAAGCCTTACGCCATTCGACCGAACGGTGACCGACCGGTCGAACCCCTTTTTCCGCCTCATTTCGGGTCCCAATCGCGTCCTTTTTGAGGGCTGCCTATTCTGTTGTCAAAGATCGCAGACTACACTACTTTTCCGCTCTGGAGCGAATCTCTCAATTTACCATTTGTTCGCTCCAGTCGTCAAGAGAAATCGCACAATCTTGCCAGGTGCTTCGGAGATCTAAATTGGCTGAACTTCAAAAAACGTCGGCGTGAGCCGAACAAATGCGATGTGTCTGTAAAGCTGCGATTAATTGGCCAATATCCGGATTTGACGTTGGTGGAGTTACGGCAGGACGACGAATGATTCACACTAAAACTGCGCGTGCTACGGAGTAACTTCCCTTAAATATTACTCGATGGCTACGGAGTAGCTTCCAAACGCGCAATATAGAACCGATCCGTGGGGTCCTGCCTAAAGTAGATTACACCAGTTGCCCTCCTTCCGCTCCAGTCTCAGTCGTATAGTGCAGAGCGGCAAAGCCGTTTTCGGCCAAAAGAGCACGCTCAGCATTGGTAATGGCTTCGTCGGCGGCAGCGTCGGGCGGGACAAGATTCGGCATGAGTGAAAATCCAGCGGGATTTATTACTTTTTCAGCTTCGTTGTTAACGCCGGGAATCTCTGCTATCATCCGTGCTATCAAAATTTCCCAGCAAAGGACGGCATAATGCCCAAACAAGTGCTGGTTCGCAATGTTCCTGATGACATAGGCCAGTGGATCGACGAGTCCTGTAGAGCCCATCAAGTTTCTCAACAGCATTTGGTTCTTTCCGTACTGCGGAAAGCCAGCGAGTCTGCACAAACGCCGCTTCTTCCCTTTGAGGAGGTCCGCAAAGAAGTGACGGTGCCGGGAGCGCTGCCATTCAGGTTCATTGATTTATTCGCGGGTATTGGGGGCTTTCGCATGGCCCTGGACAAACTGGGCGGCACATGCGTATTTTCGTCTGAATGGGATAAGTATTCACAAAAAACTTACAAATGGTGGTATGGGGAAACCCCGCATGGCGACATACGCAAGGTAAAGCCCTATGAGATACCAGATCACGATATTCTTGCAGCGGGCTTCCCTTGTCAGCCATTCTCGATTGCAGGGGTTTCTAAGAAGAAGAGCCTCGGACACGCACATGGTTTTAAGTGTGCGACACAGGGAACCTTATTCTTCAATATTGTCTCCATCGTTGAAGTTAAGCGGCCTCCTGTGCTCCTCTTGGAAAACGTCAAAAATCTCCATTCGCACGACAAGGGCCGCACATGGAACACGATCCACGAAGCTCTAAAATCGCTTGGCTATGCAGTATTTTTCAAGGTGATTGATGCTGCTGGTTGGGTACCGCAGCACAGAGAGCGGATATACATCGTTTGCTTTGACAAAGAAGTGTTTGGAGAACATCCGCCGTTTGAGTTTCCGGTTGCGCCCCTCGGTGCTCCTCCTAAGCTGGCTGATATCCTGGAACCCAACCCCGATAACCGTTATACATTGACCGATCACCTCTGGAAATATTTGCAGGATTATGCGGAACGCCATCGCTTAAAGGGCAATGGTTTTGGATTTGGCTTGGCAGACAAAAATGGTGTAACGCGGACTCTGAGTGCCAGATACTACAAGGACGGATCGGAGATTCTTGTTCCACAGGCAAGAAAAAATCCGAGACGGCTTACGCCGCTCGAATGTGCACGGCTGATGGGCTTCGATGAAAAGCCGATTGTTGTTTCGGATACTCAGGCTTACAGGCAATTCGGCAACGCTGTCGTTCCGAAGGTTGCTTATGCGGTAGGAGAGAAGATCATTGCAACAATTCGATGGCACCTCATGCAGACGCCCAATGGTTGTTTGATAAAACAGGCAGGTGGGGATCAATTTTCTCAAGTTGCTGCGGGGTAGGTCATGGCAAGTCTAGCGTGTGAAAGGGCAATATCCGAGGCACTTAGAGTTGGCAATGCGATTCTGAAATTTATTTCTCCTAACGATGTAGGCCTTACCGGTGGACATCAGTGCGGATATTACCTGCCAAAATCTGTTTGGAAAATATTCTCACCGCATCCTCCTAAAACAGGAATCAATGCTGAAACGACAGTGCAAGTCGTCTGGAACGATCAGATCGAAACGGCCTCCCGCGTTAAGTGGTACGGAAAAGGCACCAGAAGCGAATATCGACTGACTCGCTTTGGAAAGGGCTTTCCATTCCTTACGCCTGATAATGTGGGGGAACTGCTCGTCCTGATACCCGAATCACATTCGAGATTTCTAGCCTACATCCTCGATAGCGATGAAGATATTGAGGAAATCGAAGCATCACTGAGCCTCGAAATCATTAAGACCTGGGCTTGTTTCATTAATGGTACACCTCAGGAAGAGACTGAAGACGAATGTATCGAGCGAAGGTTCCGCAAGTTCGCTGGGAATCTGCCTTCCTTTCCGCCGGGGCAGGTCTTTTCGGAACTAACGTGGAGCGCCCTTAAGGAATGCATCAGGAGCATTGACAAGCTGACAGCCGACAAATTGCTGATGAGTTGCATGGAGGCGGAATACAGGTTGTTTCGCCTCGCAGAACGGCAAATATGTCAGCCGGACATTGTAAGAGTGTTTCGAGATGTTGATGATTTCATTGAAACTGCCGCCAGGATTATGAACCGAAGGAAATCACGTGCGGGCAGATCATTGGAGAACCATGTGGGTTATGTTCTTCGCCGGGCAGGCATACCGTATTCAGTGAGACCAAATATTGATGGCAAGCCCGATATCGTCATTCCCGGCGAGAAGGAATACCTAGACACGTCGTATCCGCTAAAAAAGCTCATAGTAGTAGGCATCAAAACGACGTGCAAAGACCGGTGGCGGCAGGTACTTAATGAAGGAAAGCGTGTTCCGGAAAAGCACATTATCACAACCCAGCAAGGAATATCGGGTAGCCAATTGAGCGAGATGTCCGAAGCCAAGGTGCAGTTGATTGTCCCAGATGATCTGCATAAGCTTTACCCACCAAAAGCCAAAATGAATCTGATGAATATGGAAGGTTTCATTAAATCTGCAAAATCGAAACTTGCATGACTGATGTGCACACAACCGAGCAGCGCAGCCGCAACATGGCGGCTATCAAATGCAAAGACACTTCTCCTGAGCTAATCGTTCGTTCCCTCTTGCATCGCATGGGGTTCCGTTATCGCCTGCATCGAAAAGATTTGCCAGGAAGGCCAGACATCGTTCTGACAAGCAGGAAGAAAATTATTGAGGTGCGCGGCTGTTTTTGGCATATGCACAAATGCCGATACGGCAAGGTTACTCCTGCGACTAATGCCGCATTTTGGGCGACAAAACGGCTATCGAATGTCAAAAGGGACAAGCGAAACCAGAAGAACCTGGAAGCGCACGGTTGGGAGGTTTTAGTCGTATGGGAATGTGTCACTAAGGATTTGAATTCTCTTCAACAGAGACTCACACAATTTTTGTCGCCTGATGCTGGTTAAATCACTTTTCGTGCCCGCCAACGTTTCATGGCAGGATCTAAGTGGAATTTGAAGAAATCCTCGAAAGTAATAACATTTGCGGCCTCTTTGTAGTCCGCACGGCATATCTTCACGTTTCCTGGAACGACAAGACTTATACGTGACGTTCTCATTTCCTTGAGATCGCGCTTTGCGACTTTCTCGTCTATGGTTGCCAGGAAAAAACCTAATCCCCGGGTTCCTTCGGTGACAATCTGGCGCCAACGTTCTCTTAGACTCCTCTTCACGGTGAAAATTATGGCATCCATAGCATGAGCTTCGAAATGGTCTATTGACGGAAGAACAAAATCGGGTTGCCCGTTAATAATCGGTCGGAGTGTAAATGGATATCCTAATCGCAAAAACAACCGACGAATCAGCAGCTCAAAGGCGTTTCCAGCTCGGGGCCGCCGCCCGTTGGTCAAACCAAGAAAGAACTTGTCGAGCGCATAGAAATTATTTCCGAGCCACTGGATCACCTCTTTTGGATTGGCACTTTTATTGATCCGCGGAAGGAAGGTGCCAGCAAAAGCTTTGCGCGCAGCGAATTTCTCAGCTTCTAAATAAACCTGGTATGCGTCAACCTGAACCTTCTCCACTAATGTGCTAAAGTTTTTTTTGATCCATTTTGGATCAGCTCTGTGCCCCGTCAACGCACGGCTAACCGCGCGTTCAGCGATAGTAATACCTGACGGTATGGTTGCATCGAATGATGCTTTGAGTTGTTCAATTATTTGTTCTTGATTGGAGTTGGCCATAGTGTCTGATGAGTATACGTTGTCAATAGAGCCCTTTCAACCACACCGAATCAAGATGAAGCAACAACCAGTGCCTTAGTTCAAAAATAAAGATTAGCCTTTATCCCCCTAATCTGCGGCAAGAATTTCTTTTCTTAACTTACTTCCCTTTTTTCCCGCTGCCGGCTTCTGCCGCTTTTGCGGCGGCCTGCTGAGCTAGTGCGTGGTCAACTACGCGCTGCATGTCGAGAATAGGAGCAGGCTTGCCGGTCCAAATCTCAAATTGGCGTGCGCCCTGCTGGACAAACATTTCCGCACCGGAAATTACGTGCATGCCGCGAGCGCGGGCCATTTTGATCATTTTGGTTTCCGCCGGGGTATAGACCATCTCAAAGAAATATTTTGCTTTCATCTCCGGCTCGGCGAGCGGCAGCGGATCTTTGTTGCCTTCCATGCCGGCAGGCGTGGCATTGATGATTACGTCAAACTCCAGCTTCTTCAGCATGGTGCGGTTGATGACTTTAGCTTTGGCCTGCTTGGCAAGCTTTTGCGCCGATGCGGCATTGCGGCTCAGGATGGAGACCTCAGCGCCGCGCTCTTTCAATCCAAAAACGGCTGCGCGGGCCGCGCCTCCGGCGCCGAGTACAAGGATCCTTGCTCCCTGAAGACGAATGCGCATCTCCAGCGGCCTGACAACGCCATTCACGTCAGTATTGAAGCCGTAGAGATTGCCATCATGGCTGCGAACCAGCGTGTTACAGGCGCCGACTTTCGCTGTCCACGGATCGCTCTTATCCAAATGCTTCAGGATCGGCTCTTTGTATGGCATGGTGATACTGAGGCCGGCGATGGGGATATCCTGCACGCAAGCCATCAGGTCTTCCAAGGTCTTGGCATGCAGCGCCAGATAAACGGCATTCACGTTTTCACGGCGAAATGCGGTGTTCAACATCGCAGGGGAAAGAGAATGGGCCACGGGATCGCCGGCCACGCCATAAACGCGCGTTGCGGCATCAACCTGGTCAATGCGATAGACATCGCGCAGCGCCCGGGCCGCTAACTGTCCTGGGCCGGTCTCTTCTCCGGGATTAGCAGCGGCAAAGGTGAACTGGCTGCCGGCGCGGACGCAGAGCAGACGGCTGATGACGCCCTGCTCACCCATGCAGAGCCCAATCAGGGAATGCGCGTGACTGTACTTTTCCAGGAACTTCATCATCACCACGTTGTCATAAAGAGAATTTGCCGTAGTGACGAGCTTGAAGAAGTCGCAGGGATGCTGCTGCATCCTGGCAAAAGTTTCTTCCAGCTTTTTTGTGCCGCGAAAATCATGGAACGAGAGAATCAAGTGGGCGGATCGGCGCAAGCGATTGAAATCATTTGGTTTAAGTTGCGCGGCCGTCTCCAGCTCAACATCCACCAGATGGCAGCCAAGAGCAGCGGCTTTTACCAGAATGTCTACCTGCGAGGCTATGGATCCTTTAAATTTGCCTCCGTTGGCGGCGCGGCGGCAGGTGGCGACAATCAGGGCTTCAGGGTGAAACTCCACAAATGTCTTGAGCTTGGGCAGCCCCAGAGACGGATTGGGAAGATAGTCTAACCTGAACTCAATAAAGGGGTTATCCCGGACCGCAAGGTCCGCTTTTTGCACCATTTCCGCCGGGTTGGAAGCGGCAATAGCCACACACACCCGTGGTAGACGGGCGGGCAGGAACCTTGGCGCGTAACTGGATGATGTTCCATTCATTAGATTTACAAAGGGCTGGCCATCATACGTGAGCAAAAATCACAGATTCAAGCACCGAATGCAAGAAGTGAATAGAACTTCTGTAATTAAGCGTATCTGCTTAGTAAATAAGAGTTTAGTTGAAGTCGCAGGAAAGGCGGTGATATGTTCCACCCGGGACATTGCGCGTCCCGTGGGAGAGACTTGTTCTCCTGCAGAGGCGTATGGGGGAGGAAGTATGAATTTTTTCAAGCTGGTGCCGCTGGCGTTGGCGGGGATGGTTTTATCGGCCGTTTTATCGAGCCCGGGCTTTTCACAACAGCCCCAACCTGCTCAGCCGCAGCCCGCTCAAACACAGCCTGTTCAGACACAGCCTGCTCAGCCGCAACCGGTGCAACCAGCACTGAAAGCGCAGGAGCACGCCGCCAATCTGGATGTTGGCAATACGCCTACGCGCACTGACATGTATTGCTCGGGCTTTCTGACGAACGAAAGGATCCCGGAAAAAATGTTCGTCGCGGGCGGACACAACAGTCCTGACCAAACGCGGTATGCAGGCGCAAGTGACACGATTTTTATTCACGGCCAGGGAATGAAGGAAGGCGACCGCTACCAAATCGTCCGGCTGGTGAAAGACACCAACAATTACGAAGTATTTCCGGGGCAAAAGAGCGCATTGCATAAAGCGGGCATGCCATACCTTGAGTTGGGTATTGTGAAAGTAACGGATGTGCAGAAAAGCACCGCGATAGCCAGTTTCGAATTGAGCTGCGCCGACGTGATGCCCGGCGATATCGCCATTCCGCTGGTAGAACGCGAGGCTCCTCCCTTCCGCAAGGTGACTTTGGACCGCTATACGCCGCCCACGGGAAAACCCCAGGGGCGCATTGTGATGGCCAAGGAATTCGACACATTTCTGGGCTCCAAATATAAGGCGTACCTGAACATTGGAGCGGACAAGGGTCTGAAACCCGGCGATTATCTGCGCGCAACGCGCACCTATTCCTATTCCTACCATGATCCGGTCGCGGGGCTGTCACTCAAGGCCACGGATTATGACGATACGCAAAAAGATCCGCACAGGCTTCCTAGTGGCGAGCTTTCCAGCCTGCCGCGCAGGACCCTTGGAGACATGATTGTCCTTAACGTGCAGCGCAAAAGCGCTACAGCCATGATCCTGACCGCGCTTGAGGACATAGCGGTGGGCGACGGGGTTGAAATGATGGACATAAGCGATGCGCCGGTCCTGGCGCCAATCAGCCCATCCTTCACCAATGCGCCGCAACCGGAAGCGGCCAACACCAGTACCACTCCACCGAAGATTACCTGCTCAGCTTCACCCACCAGCCTGCGCGCCGGTGAGAGCGCTTCCATCAGCTGTGAGGCCGTAAGTCCCGATAACCGGCCCGTGAATATCACGTATGTCGCCAATGGCGGAAAGCTCTCTTCCAATCGCAACCAGGCGACGCTTGATACCACTGACGCCGGCCCAGGGCCGATCGCAGTCCGCGCCACGGCTTTTGACGACCGGCAGTTGAGCGCCTCAACCGTGGTTAACGTCAACGTGGAAGCTGCCGCGCCTGCCGCACCCACAGCACAAAAGCTGATGGAACTGGATTACAAACCAAACAGCGGCTACGTGGATAACCGTTCCAAGGCCGTGCTGGACGATGTTGCGTTAAAGATGCAGCAGGACCCAAACTTAAATGCGGTGCTTTCCGGTTCCGCCGATAGCGGCGAGCCGCGCAGCCTGGGATTGCAGCGCGCGCAGAACGCCATGGCTTATCTGACGAAGTTCAAGGGCATCGATCCGCAGCGCATTCAGGCGAAGGCTGGTACCGAGCCGGGACGCAAAGTAGAAGTCTGGACACTGCCGGCCGGAACAACGTTGCCGGGAGCAGCGCCTGCCCAACCGCCACAAGGCACAAGTCAGCAGGAGCAGCCGCAGACCACGCAGCCACCTGCCGCAGAGCAGCCTCCGGCATTGCAACCACCGGCGGCAGAGCAGCCTCCGGCAACGCAGCCACCGCCAGCAGAGCAACCAACGGCGACGCCGCAACCCACGCCGCCGCCTGGCAACTAAAGCAGTCTCGGCGAAAACGCGGACCGCCATAGGGTGAGCAGGCCTTTTTAGGCCTGCTAGTACTCTGACCGCCTGGAAGAAGGAAGCCACAAAGATACTTGGCGGAAAAGCAAGAAAAGGCTAAGTACAGGGAGGCGATCTCTGCGCAAAAATACAGATGCAGCTTTCCGCAGAAGACAGTGCGAAATTGGAAATGTTGTTGAGTGGCGGCATCCAGCCGGTAGGGACGGTGCGGCGTGCTTTGGTGCTGCTGCAATGGGGAGGAGGAAAAAGCTCTCCCCAGGTGGCGGCCAGTGTGGGGGTAGTTGTGAACACGGTATGCCAGATACGCAAGCGCTATGAACAGGGTGGATTGGCGCGAGCTTTGTACGACCAAGCGCGACCGGGGGCGAAGCCGCTGCTGAAGCCCAAGGAACGACAACAGATCATAGCCATGGTGTGCGGCCCAGCCCCGGCGGGGCAGGGGCGATGGAGGGTACGGCTCATTGCGACGGAAGCGGTGAAGCGTGAACTGGTGCCGGGTGTGGGACGAGAAACGATACGGGTGTTGTTGCGCAGTCATGATTTGAAGCCGTGGCGGGAAAAAAATGTGGTGTGTGCCGGAGTTGGATCAAGAGTATGTGGCGAGGATGGAGGATGTTCTGGCCCTCTATGAAAAGCCGCTGTCGGTGGAAGAACCGGTGGTCTGTGTGGATGAGAAATCGGTAAGCCTGCAAGAGGAAGTGCGGGAACCGGTCCCGCTGCAACCCGGCCAAGTAGGGCGACGAGACTCGGAATACAAGCGCTGTGGCACGGCGAATGTTTTTTGCGGAGTGGAGCCGAAAGCCGGAGTGCATTTCACCGCGGTGACGCCGACGCGGGCGGCCCATGAATTAGCCGGCTTTTTAAAGAGCCTGGCGGACTTCTATCCCCAAGCCCAGACCATCCACCTGGTGATGGACAATCTCAACACCCATCGGCGCAAGGCATTGGTGGATCGCTATGGGGAGCCAGAGGGCCAGGCAGTATGGCAGCGGTTTACGTTGCACTACACACCCAAACACGGCAGTTGGCTCAACCAAGCAGAAATAGAAATCGGCTTGCTGGCGCCGCAATGTTTGGGGAAGAGACGGCTGGGAGACATCTCCCGACTGAGCGCAGAGGTACTGGCTTGGAATCAAGAGGTGAATCATCAGGGCACCCGCATTCAATGGAAGTTTGACCGCGCCAAGGCGAGGGAGAAATTCCGCTATAGTCCATTAATCATGCGGTCAAAGAACTAGT
>DAHUXR010000153.1 GCA_027307045.1 Acidobacteriaceae bacterium | reverse complement strand
TGTCCATCTCATTGTAAGCAAATGGAAAGTACACAGGGTATTTGCGGTCCTTGTGCTGGAAGGCCAGTTTTTGTTTTGTGGTCCTGAATAAAGCAGCCGGGATCAACAGGCGTTTTCCTGCGAGTGAAGCAAATGAGGGTACTTCAATTTTGTAGCGAATCTGCAACGGGTCGTCCGTGGCTTCCCAGCCCAGCATGCTATCGACGGTGGCAATAGCTCCTTCAGGCAACCATTCCTTAGCTTCGTCTTCCAACGCCTTGCGCCGCCCCGCATCGTCCTCTTGCAAAGCCGATAGCCGGCGTTCAAGTGCGTCATTTCCTCTGATCTCGACATCCAAAGTTCCCTTGAGCGAGCCGTCAGGCGCAAGTTCGACTTTGGCAATACGGCGCAGTTGCGATTTATCAGAGGTCGCGGGCGGAATAACCACGAACGTGCCACCGGATTTATCCAATCGAAGGCCCTTGTCAGAAGTATGGATCCAACGCACCATGCCAAAAGGACAAAACTCAGTTCCGGGGTCCAGAAAGACATCATTACCGTTGAGCTTAACCACAGCGAGCTCAGACGCAAGCTGGCCGGCGACCAGATAATTTGGCTTGAAGAAGAATTCCTTGCGGTTTGGGGCGCGCACTACCTGAGCATCAAAGCCTGCGGCGCGCGCCAATGCCACAAAAAGCCGGGTAATATCATTGTGCGTTCCATAACCCCGCTCCAGCACATCGCCGGCGTTTTCATTTGGCTTCAGCTCTTCTTTCTTGTCCTCCTGCTTTGTGCGCCTGCGTTCAAAGCTGAGATTTCGGGTGGCTTGGGCGCGTGAATAAAGCTTATTCAGCTTCTTTTCTGAATCACTTTCACCGGCGATGGCAGCGGACGCCGCAGTCCTTATGGAATCCCGGTTGCCGATAAAGCGTTCTGATGCATCGAAATGACTACGTCCAAATTCCTGCCAAAAGGCTTCAGCTGAGATCAGCTCGTTGCCGCCATAGAAAAACCGGATGATCGGTTTCAAATCCGCCACCGGCGGAGCATACTCCTCGCTCTTGAAACTGGGCTCGTTCTCCACCTCCAACTCAATTGCACCACTCTTCGTGCGATGTGGCGGGGCGACATTACCGTAAACGACGTAAGCCAGACGGGTCCCGACTCCAATCAGGTAGCCCTTGGTCTGAAGCTGTTTGGAATGGCCCTGGAGCCAAAAATGTTCCTTCATTGTGAAGAGATCGTGCTGCACAGACCAGCTGGTATCAAAGGTCAGCCTCTCCCATGAATATTTGTACTTGTATTCGATGATGCTTCCCACCGTAACATCCGGCATGGTGAAGGTTTGAGCCAGAAGTTTTACGCCGCGGGTTTTGGCCAGGACTTTTTCAAACGGCTTACCCGTAAATTCCACGATGGAACCGTCAGGATGGATGGTGCGCGCCTTGACGCCGTCAAAGTGATACCACGGAAAGAGCGGGATTTCGACGTTGGCGTGCTTCTTGCCTTCTTCAGTCAGTATCTTGATGCGGTGATAGATAAACTGGTATCTGACATCATCATCGCGATAGTCGGCAAAAAACAGCTGAATGGCCGAAGCCCCGGGATCGCCCGGCACTTCCTTAATTTCGCGGTCCTGAGCCGTAACCTCGAGCCAATCCTGGTTTTGTCCAAAGCATGTCCAGGGCAACAAAAATAGCCATATCCCCAACAGATACGAATGTCTTTTCATTGTCGTTCCCGCCGCGCTACTTTGAGTTTTAGATTAGTTCGCCTTCTTTAGAACAGCCATGTTCTTTTCGTCCGTACCAATCTGGGCAAACAGTTTTCTGAGCTGTTCAATTCGTTCCACCGGCACCTG
Source organism: Acidobacteriaceae bacterium (assembly GCA_027307045.1). Lineage (GTDB taxonomy): Bacteria > Acidobacteriota > Terriglobia > Terriglobales > Acidobacteriaceae > Angelobacter. The sequence goes on along the minus strand of DAHUXR010000153.1, from coordinate 7,814 downwards.
GGTGGTTTGCATGCGGTATTGGCGGCTGTATTTAAGAATATTGCCATCTTTTTCCGCTTTGCTGGTGTACTCAGCGAAAGGGAATATGGCCTTTGCCGGCTCCGGCAGTTCGTCCACGCTATAGCCCTCAGGCAGAGTAATTTCCACACTGTCACTCCGCAGGAAAGGCGCGTCAAATTCATACGCGTAGTGGCGCGGCTTGGTCACATCAAAAGCTCCGGCCATTTCGCCCACAACTCGTGGCCGCACCAGTAGCAAAGGCCCCGCGGACTTCGCGTAATGGCTGGCAGTGAATTTGTAGCGCAGTACAAGGTCTTTATCGATGTCGTTTTCATTTTCTAGATTGAAAGTATCAATCTGGAAACCGCCGAGGTTCGGGCCCCAGAAATGCTCAAGCATTTTCTTTCGATCGTTCTGGGTCTGGTGCTGCAGATATTCGCGCCCAAGCATTGCGAGGTAACCGGACCGGACTTCTTCAATCTCGCCTTGCAATGTCCCGTCGGGCAGCAGCGTCAATTTGGCATTGCGATGGATTTGGTTCAGGTCCGGCGTTGTTACAGGCAAGTGGATCAACTCCCCCCCGGAATCGGTTACCAACAGGCCGAAGCTATCCTGCTCGTAGGGAGGTAGCTGTCCGAGCGGCACCAGGTCATTTGTGGGATCGAAGATGAGCAGGTGGCCCAGTTTAGGATGCTCAAATAGTGCCGGCAGCTTCTGGGAAAAGCTGGCATCCGGCATCTGAATCACCAAAATCACGTGATTGAAATGAGCATTGGGGGGCGTCTTTTCCGTGAAGATCCCCCGCGTGTCATGGATCACCATATAGTAGGACTTCACGCCGATTTGCGCCAGCATAGAGCTGAGCACCGTGGCTTTGTCCTTACAGTCGCCGTAACGATGGCTAAAAATCTCGCCGGCTGGATGCGGACGAAAACCGCCTATTCCAATTTCAATTGCGTAATAACGCACGTCGCGCTGGGCGAAAAGAGAAAGCGCCCGGATGCGCTCAAATATTGGCAGGCTCGCAGGCGCCAGTTCCCGGACTTTGGCCTGCAATTCCGGACTGGGATCCCGGACGCCCGCGGTCAACCGCGAATACCAGATCCCCAGATCGTTCCAGGATTCGGAATTCCGGTGGCTCGTCTTGTCAGAGAAAAGCGTAACAATCATGCGACCCACGAGGGCCCGAAAATCCGGTTCGTGGTACTCCCGCTCGATTCGCGGAACATCAGAAACTTCCCACACCAGAGCGCCATTCTGCTCTGCCGGTTTCTGTTCGGCATGATTAAGCCAGTCTGCCCGATATTCCCACCTGGATGGCATGTGCAGCGTGTATCTGCTCTTTTCCACCGGAATTACGGACTGGAAATCCCAATAATCCTGGAAAAGGTAGGGCCGGCGTTTTTGCTCATATTCAAACCCAACAACAGTACCCACGTCTGCACCCGGGAGGGCAATAACTTTCTCCTTGGTGTCCGCAAACTCCTGCTGGCCGCCCAGACTGCGCTCAAAAGCATCTTTTTCTTTGGCCTCGTATTCCAGACCCTTTGCCGTGATGCTCCAGCCGCGGAAAGAATTGGCCTTGGTTTCGGAATCAAAGTACACCGGATATCGTGCATATGACTTACCTTCCGGGCGCAAGATCCTGTAAACGATGCGCTCATGGATGACAATTTCGCCACTGTCTTTAACCGTGGTTTCATGGTCATCCAGCAGAACAACAGCATTGGCATCATCAGCATAGGTTTTTGCCGGCTGCTGAGCGAGGGCGCGAAACCAGTCCGGCACTCCCGCATTGGCCGCCGTCGGCAGAAAGCTCACTAAGAAAACAAAAGAAAGAACGCTAATTACTTTTCTGAGCATTGACACCACCTCCGATCAGGACTGCTTGCTGTTCGTCGCCGGCCTGAACCTTGCCGAAGAAATCTTTGACTTCCGGATATAGATCGAGTTTGAAGAAGATGCCGTTCACCTGCAATATTCTTTGAGTGATTAACTGTTTGCCGTCAAACTGCGCCAGGTTCTGGTAGGCCGCATAACTTAAACGGGCGGTTTGCGCCTGCGGAATGTTTTCCAGCGTATAGCCGTCCGGGACCTTGATGTCAACTCGATCGACTTCAGCAAACGCGTACGGGAAGTACACAGGGAATTTCCGATCCACATGCTTGAACGCGTCCATTTGCCTGGCCTGAAACAAGTAAGTCGGCAGTAGAAAACGCTTGCCTGCCGCAGAAGCATACCCCGGCATGTCAACGCTGAAGGCTACGGTAAGTGGACCGTCGCTTGTTTCCCATCCTTCCCCTTGGGTCATCTTGATAATCGCGCCGGTAGGAAGCCAGCCCTGCAATTCATCTTCCAGGTCTTTCTTCCTACCTGCATCATCGGCATTGAGTTCGTCTAGCCTGTGCTCCAGCGCGTCGCCACCTTCGAATTTTACGGTGACTGTTCCCGTCAAATTACCGTCTGCATCCAGCGCCATTGCCGCGCTTCGCCGGGTCATGGCTTTGTCATATCCAGCGGCTGGCGCAGTGACAAAAACGCCGCCTTTTTTATTCAGCTTGATGCCCATAGTTGAAGTACGAGTCCAGCGAAGATATCCGTAAGGGCAAAACTTGGTTCCTGGATCAAGGTAAATGTCATTCCCGGCTTGGTTGACGACAGCAATCTCACCATCAAGCTGCCGCATTGAAAGCAGCCCTTTATCAAAAAATTTGTTCTTGCGGTCGCTTATGCGCACGATGGAAGCTTCAAATCCGGCAGAGCGGGCCAGCGCAACGAAGAGCCGCGTTATATCGTCGCGGTAGCCTGCGCCCCGCGCCAGAACATCGCCCGCATTCTGGTTCAGCTTTAGTTTTTCTTTCTTTTGTTCCTGCTCGGTCCGCTCGCGCTCATAGCTCAGGTTCCTGATCTGCTGCGCCCGCGCATAAAGCTTGCGCAGTTTCTGTCCGGGATCCGTCTCATTTCCAATGGCCTGAGCAGCGGCCTGGCTGATCTCTTTGCGATTTCCAATGAACCGTTCCGCCTCATCGTTCCACTTACGGCCTGCTTCCTGCCAGAACTTATCTGGAGTGGAACTTGCAGGGCCGACGTAAAAAAACCGCATTTGAGGTTTGAGGTCTTCTTCCGGAGGCATGTACCCTTCAGACTCAAAGGCCGGCATGCTTTCAACTTCCAGCTCATACCCTCCGCTCTTTTCTACGGGCTTGATATTGTTCGGCATGTGAGAGTAGAGAGTTGCCACCTGATAGCCGCTCTCAAACCCTTCCAGCCCGCCGGAATAAGGCTTCATGCGGAAGCTTTCCTTCACGGTATAGAGTTCATGCTGGATGGTCCAATAGTTATCGGTAATGATCCAGGGCCACCCTACTTTGTATTTGTATTCAATAATGCTGCCTACGTTGACCTCCGGCATGGTGAACGCCTTGGCTAAAACCTTTACGCCTCGGGCTTTGATCACGGTTTTCTGGAACGGTTTGCCGGTAAACTCGGTGATCCTGCCGTCTGGCTGAATGGTGCGCGCCTTCAGACCGGAAATTGATCCTTCTGGCGGCACCACCAATTCCACGTCCGCATGGCTTTTGCCCTTTTCATTCAGTACCTTGATGCGGACGTAAAAAAATTCGGTCTGTTCCTGATCGTCGATGAAATCGGCATAGTAAAGCTGAACGGCGTCCGCCCCGGGATTGCCCGGAACCTGCTTCATCTCCAGGTCGTGCTGGGTAATGGGCTGCCAGTCTTCTTTTTGCGCCTGAGCGGGCACAATGAAAACCGCCAAAAGAACAACTGAAAACAATAGCCGAACAGGATTCACCGCAAGCACCTCAGCACAGTTTAAGGGGGGAAATTGTTTGCAAACTATATAACAAGGAAGGCGATTTGACCAGAGTCTCTGATTACCCTTGAAAGAGTAGCCAGGAACACTCAGCTCGGCACGGGGAGCGGCTGCCGGGATAAAAGGAGATGCGAAGCTGGGCCGTCCGCCTTTTTCATCATCAAAAAGACCCATAGGATTCCCTTGTCTCCGCGGTATGCGAAGATCGGAAAGTAAAGATCTCCGACTATGGCCGAAAGGAGCACTTGGCAACTGGCAATCAGCTTTGGTGCTTCAACTCCATTCATCGATTCAAGGATTAAGCTTCAAAGAGATCGTAGATAAGACGCAGGCAAACTGCTTCTGGCGCTATTCCTCTTCCGCTGCCTTGGCGATCGGCACGGCGCCGTGCTTGATCAGCAACTGTTTTACGTCATCGTCATACTTGCCGAGAGCGGTTTCGCCGCGCGTTAGGATCAGCGCCCGCTTTGAGCAGAAGCTCGACTTGCTCAACGTCGTCACGGCAAAGGCCGGGGTAGCCCGATTTGGAGTTTTCTCTTAATTGTCTATCCACCGCGACAAAGCCGCCTAACCCATACGGTCGCCGCCCAATGCGCCATTCGACCATTGGCCTGCCGCTTGTAACCGCTTGGATTCTCTGCCTTTAGGGCGCGGCAAAGGATGTTAATATAACTGCTAGGACAGACATGCCATTAAAAACATTATTCCTGAATCCTCCGTCGTTTGAGAACTTTGACGGTGGCGCCAGCTCGCGCTGGCCTGCCACCCGTGAGATTGAGTCGTACTGGTATCCGGTATGGCTGGCGTATCCGGCTGGAATGCTGGAAGGATCGCGGCTGCTGGACGCCCCGCCGCACCATGTGTCGGCTGAGGAGACGATTGAGCTGGGCAAACAGTATGAGTTCCTGGTGCTGTTTACCTCCACGCCGGGCTTTCCGGGTGACATCAAGCTGGTCACCAAGATGAAAGAGGCGAATCCCAAGCTGAAGATCGCCTTTGTGGGGCCGCACGTCACCACGCTGCCGGAGCGGTCGCTGAATGAGTGCAAAGCCATCGACTTTGTCTGCCGGCGCGAATTTGATTACTCCGTGGTGGAGTACGCCAACGGCAAGCCGCTGAGCGAGATTATCGGCATTTCATACCGCGACGCGAGCGGCAAAGTTGTTCACAACGCTGATCGCCCCGATGTGATGGACCTGGATTCCCTTCCCGACGTGGTTGACGTGTATTACAGAGATATGGACGTGCGCCGGTATAACGTGCCGTTCCTGCTCTATCCGTTTGTGGCGCTTTATACGACGCGCGGCTGCCCGGCGCAGTGTACATTCTGCCTCTGGCCGCAGACTTTGAGCGGACATCCCTGGCGCAAGCGCTCCACTGACGCCGTTGCCCGCGAGATGGCCAAAGCCAAAGAGTACTGGCCGTTTGTGAAGGAATATTTCTTTGACGACGACACGTTCAACATCCAGAAGGCGCGGACCGTCGAACTGTGCGGCAAATTGAAGCCGCTGAATCTCACGTGGTCCTGCACATCGCGCGTCACCACCGACTACGAAACCTTGAAAGCTCAGAAAGAAGCCGGCTGCCGCCTACTGATAGTCGGCTATGAGTCCGGCGACCCGCAGATTCTCAAGAACATTAAGAAGGGCGCAACAGTAGAGCGCGCGCGCCAGTTCACCAAGGACACGAAAAAGCTCGGCCTCAAAGTCCATGGCGACTTCATCCTCGGACTTCCCGGCGAAAGCCGCGAGTCCATCCGCCGCACCATTGACTTCGCCAAAGAGCTGGACGTGGAAACCATCCAGGTCTCCATCGCGCACGCGTATCCGGGCACTGAGATGTACGATTTCGCCAAGAAAAACGGCTTCATCGTCGGCACGGAGCGCATGGTTGACGACGGCGGCCACCAGGTCGCGCAGATCGAATATCCCGGCCTGCCGCGTGAGCACGTCATGGAAATGGTCCACAAGTTTTACGACGAATACTATTTCCGCCCCAAGGCCGTCTTCCGCATCGTGCGCAAAGCGGTCTTCAACGGAGAAGAGCGCCAGCGCTTATATAAGGAAGCCAAATCATTCATGAAGCTGCGCTCGGCGCGCAACAAAGCCACTAAAGACATGGTGGCCGCAAAACACGCTGCTGCGGAAAAAACCAGCAGGGCTGAAGTCGCCGGCGACTAAATGGTCGCGGCTGCCCAAGCGTACAAAGCAAGATCGCATGATGGACCAGGAAAAAGTCGGCAAAGCCCGTATCATCGGGTATGGCATCGGATTGGCCGTTTTTGTCGTCGCCGCGATTTGGAAATTTCTGAAGTGAGTCGGTTTGGAAAACTGACCCACTTCTCGTGGCAGCGTCTAGCGATTCGCTTGCGAATCGCGGGCCTTTAGGCAGACGTTCATCGCGTTAGCGATGAACTCCATTTACAAACTGAACCACTACCGAATTTTCTGGTCAAATAAAATTCAGGGTTGACCCGCTTCACGCGGGTTGATGGCGGACATCCGAGTGAAGTTCAAGAAAATCTTCATCTATCTGGCCATCGCCTGCTGCAACGGCACGGGCGACGTGCTGCTCAAACGCGGCATGGAAAACCTCGGTGAAATCCACCTCAACCACTGGACCCACATCTTCAACGCCTTCATTGACCCCTGGGTCCTCCTCGGAATCTGTTTTCTCGCCGGATTTTTTTACTCGTACCTCACCGCGCTCTCCTGGGCTGACCTCACCTTTGTCTTGCCCGCGACGGCCTTCGGCTACGTCGTCACCGCTTTCCTGTCGCGTGTTTTCCTGCATGAAACCGTCAGTCCCTGGCGATGGGCCGGTGTCCTGCTCATCACCTGCGGCGTCGGTCTCGTCGCGCGCGGGCCTTCGCTGACTGAACGTCATACAAAAGACGCGACGCTCAGCAAAGACTCAGCGCTTGCTAAAGACACGACTCTGAGCAAAGACCCATCACTCGCCAAAGACGCGGCACTTTCCAAGGAGCAACATGAACTCGCTTAAGCTCTGGACCGCCATCGGAATGCTCGTCCTCGCCTCCAGCGCGGGTGACGTGATGCTCTCCGCCGCCATGAAGCGCATCGGCGATCTCGACCTTATCCGCATGGAAAAAGGACTTCTTGGCGTAATCAGCCACGTGGTTCGGGAAAGGCTTTTCCTTCTTGGACTCTGCTGCCTCATCTTCAGCTTCTTCTGCCTGCTGACCGCGCTCTCCTGGGGCGACGCCAGCCTCGTCGCGCCTGCATCGGCGTCGCTTACCTATATCTGTTCCGCCATCATGGCCAAATTCCTGCTGCATGAAAACGTGGACCGCCGCCGCTGGCTCTCTGCCGCGCTCGTCTGCGTGGGCGTGTTGCTGCTGGTGAAGTAGAATTCAAGCTATTAATCTATGCACCTTCTAATTTTGTAGACTTCGTTCCCCAGAAACAACAAAGTTTGGCTGGCCTCAATGGTATGTTTGCCGCGGCCGTTGATCCCACACTCACGAAGTTCACCTATGCCACGGATCTCGGCGATGGCAATCTGAACGCGCTGTTCCTGAACCCGCCAATAATCATCTCTATGTTGCCGGAGAGGGAGTGCAGAACCTTGCCTCCTTTCACCCGCGCCGTGGTGTCCGATGCAGGAATCACTCCCGGCAATCCTTTCGGCTTTGCCATGGAATTGGACGCGCTGGGAACGCCCGTCACCATCACGCAGTACGGTGGTCAGTTGACTGCGGAAACCCCCACTGCCATTGCGGCTGATGCCGCAGGGAAGAAAAGGAGAAGTTTTGATTATCCCGATCGGAGCGAGGGATCTCTCTAGGTACGATGTTCTTCAGGAATAAAACAGAAATTCAATAAGCTACTCAGTTTTCATACCTTTCAGTTTTTGGTAGCGTCAGAGCTACCTCCCCTGCTCAGGGTCGGGATTAAAATCAGGTATAAGCCTGGTATCCATCGTCCCGTCCGGGCACAATCAATTCATCCAGCTTCAAGAA
>DAHUXR010000152.1 GCA_027307045.1 Acidobacteriaceae bacterium | reverse complement strand
TCAATGGAAGTTTGACCGCGCCAAGGCGAGGGAGAAATTCCGCTATAGTCCATTAATCATGCGGTCAAAGAACTAGTAGCTAGCAGCTTTTTTTGTCAAAGACCGTCCAACGCACTAAGTTTTCGCTCTGGAGCGAATCTTCAAATCTACCAGTTGTTCGCCCTGCCTGTCAAGCAAAAAGTTGACTTTCTGGGTGGAAGAACGGCCCTTTCCGGGCCGTGTTAAAGAATGTACTACAAACTTTCCGCTTCCTTGCGCCGCAGGCCCGCGCGCAGCGCGCGGAGCGACCCTAGCCAGCGGATACACATCAAGACGGGAACAGCCGCCGGACACGAGCATCCATTTCACCTTCCTCGATCAACTGGCCTTGGTCAGCCTGTTGCTGGCGATCTTTTTTTCGCGATCACAGACATCTATCAATTGTTGCCCAAGAGTTTCAGACGGGCTTGGCAAGTCGTAGTAAAGCCAGTTGGCACATCTGGCAACTGATGAATATAGAGCAAGCCCTTGGACGTGGCTTTTGGTTAATAGCTGTTGGCGGAAGGCGGCATTTGCCTTTACTTGTTGGTCTTTCTGCGGTCACAATCACTGATGCCAATCCATTTCTCAAAGCCCACGCTCGACAGAAGCTTCTCAATGGTCGATGGGTGAAAGCCCCCACAGAAAAAGGTTTGCCTGTAGACGGCTTGTTAGAGGCTAACGTTACAAACTACACGAATTTAGTGGAATCATTGCATGAGGCAGCAAGACAAAACGGTCCCATACTGCCCACTTTCCATCATGGCGCTGTAATCGAACCTCTGAGCCTACCTTCAGTGGTCTCGGAATCTCAATTATCGTTCTGGCCAGCAGAGCAAAATTCTTCAGAGCACACCCGATTGTCACCGCCTAACGCCGGGATCGCATGAAGGTGCTTTCAGTTCGTTAGCGATGCAGGCATTGGTATCGAACAGACAATTCATTTAGAGACCGTGCGCTTCGGAGTCTTAGGTTGACGGCGTTCCTTCATAAATTGCGTATCCGCAGAAATTTTCTTTAGCTCGGCGAGCCAAATCTCAGGATCATCCGCCAGTTGCTCAGCATCCGCGTTCTTGTGTCCCAGATCACGGAAAACATTGCCGCTTCCGCGCACCACTTTCAGTTTTTCGCTTTTCATCTCAACATCTCCCTTCAGTCTCTTTCAAATTGCTTCGAGCGCGAAAGGCGTGATCAAGGTAATTCTCTTCACAAGCGCGGCGTAGATGGTATATCCACTTCGGTGTAGGTTCCTGGCCGGGCTGCATTCACTGCGGCCACAACCTGGGCCAACACAGGCTTGATGAGCCGCCACCGGGCTTTGCCCAAGACTACAATGGCTATTTTGCGATGCTGCAGATTTTGCTGATAGCGGATATTTTTGTCCGTGGAGAGCAGCAGGTCAAAACCAGCGCTCTCCGCCGCCTTGAGCAACTCGCCATTCGTGAGCCGGTCCCAGCCCTGTGCTCGCGCCTCTTTTACCGTGTGCTCCGGCAGGTAGCGGGCAATGCCTCTGGGAGTGCCATGATCAAAGAGAATCAGCATCAGGGACGGACGGGTGCATCGAGGCTGCGGGCCGTAAACTCCAGCACAGCGTTGATCTGCTCACGCGTAACGTCGAATTGCTCCATCACTTCCTCAATGGTCATTCCGTCCTCGAGGTTTTCAAAGACGGTGGCCACCGGCAGACGTGTGCCCCGGAAAACCCATGCCCCGCTCACTTTGCCGGGCACGCTTTCCACTGCCGGGCACTGAGACCAATCGAGCGCCATACTCCGCCTCCGCAATGATATGGTAGTCGTCTTTCCCAGTGGATTCAACGTTGCAGCCCCGATCAGCGTCTATCAGCGTTCATCTCGCGGCGAATGGCTTTTGTCTACTCCCCTGACCTTGCCAGCTCAACGGCCCGCACCAGCGCCTGGGCCTTGTTGAGACATTCCTGATACTCGCTTTCAGGGACTGAATCGGCCACGATGCCGGCGCCGGCCTGCACGTAAGCCTTCTTGCCCTTGACCAGCATGGTGCGGATGGCGATGCAGGAATCGAGATTGCCGGCGAAGTCGGCGTAGAGAACGGAGCCGCCGTAAATGCCGCGGCGGACAGGCTCGACTTCCTCAATGATCTCCATGGCCCGGACTTTGGGAGCGCCGGTGAGAGTGCCGGCGGGAAAGCACGATGACAGCGCGGCGATGGGAGTGAGGTCGGCCCGGAGGGTGCCTTCCACGGCGGAGACCAGATGCATGACGTGCGAGTAGCGCTCCACGAACATCAGGTCGCGAACGCGGACGGTGCCGTAGTCGCTGACGCGGCCAACGTCATTGCGGCCCAGGTCAACGAGCATGACGTGTTCGGCGCGCTCTTTTTCGTCGTTCCGTAGCTGCTCGATCAGGCGCTCGTCTTCCGCTGCGTCGGCGCCGCGCTTGTGCGTGCCCGCGATGGGGCGGTACTCAAGCTTGCGGCCGCTGACGCGCACAAGCATTTCCGGCGACGAGCCAAGAACGGTCATGGCTTCACTCTGTAGCCCCTGCATGCGGAGGAAATACATATATGGCGATGGATTCACGCGACGCAGCGCCCGGTAAATATTCAGCGGCTCAACGCCGGGCTCAAGCTCAAGCCGCAATGATGGCACGGCCTGGAAGACGTCGCCGGCCATGATGTAGTCCTTGATTTTTTCCACGGTGCTGATGAAATGCTTCTTGCTCACCGATATCGCGACCTTTACCTTGCCGCCTTTTGCTTTGGGTGCGCGCAGGAGCTTTGCCGGCAGCGGCGCAGCCAGTTTCTTTTCGATCCGGGCGATGTCGCGCAAGGCCTGCGCATAAGCCTGTTTGGGAGATTGGCGGCGCACGTCGGCCGTGGCGATGATGAAAATTTCATGCCGCACGTGATCAAACGCCAGCAGCCGGTCGAAGAACATCAGGTTGCAGTCGGGAATTTGCAGGTCGTCTTTGGCGATCACGGGCAGCTTTTCGATTTGGCGGACAGCGTCATGGGCAAAAAAGCCGACTGCGCCCGCGGTAAACGGAGGCAGTCCGGGAACGGAGGCGGGAGTATGCTCGCGCAAAAGGCCGTCAAGGACCTTAAAGACGTCGCCCTCAGCTCGAGTCTTTTTGCCGTGGCGTTCAATGGTGATCTGGCGGCCGCGCGCCTGCAGAACCATATATGGCCGCGCGCCAAGAAAGGTGTATCGGCCAATCTTTTCGCCGCCTTCCACAGACTCCAGCAGGAAGGCGTTGGGCTCGTCGGCGGCCACGCTCAAAAAGGCCGAGACAGGCGTGCGCAGGTCGGCGGCAACGGTTTTGGCCACCGGCACCAGTGACGCCGTCGCGGCCAGCCGGGAAAACTCTTTGTAGTCGGGAAAAAGCATCAGGAGGCCTATGGTAACGGATTCTTAAATTCTCATTAAGCTTCACGGCACGAACGTACACGTACCTCTTTATACGCCCAAAGTACACATTTGATTACGCTGGAACGTTAATCCGGGTGGTTTCGGAGTCCCATATTGGACTATACTTTGCGTCAAATATCAGAAAGCAGAGCATTTCCCGCACGAACTGTTGTGCCCCCTTGGATTTTCGCGGGACCGAATCGATGGCAGAAGAGGCGCCTCATCAAGCTCCGGCGCCACAGGTGAAGACGAATGCTAGTCAGATTCTGGGGTGTGCGCGGCTCAACGCCGACTCCCCAATCAGAAAACCTGCGTTACGGGGGCAATACCTCCTGTGTTGAAGTCCGCGTCAATGGGCACATCTACGTTTTCGACTGCGGCACCGGATTCCGCAACCTGGGCAAACAGCTTTCGCTGGAGCACGCTGGAGATGGCAAGAACGGCCATCCCATCAACGCGCACATTTTTCTTTCCCACTTTCACTGGGATCACATCCAGGGCATTCCGTTTTTCTCGCCGCTGTATAACGATCGCGAGAGCTCTTTCATCTTTCATTCATCCAGCCGCACGCGGGGCCTGCAGCAGGCGCTTGAAGAGCAAATGGCCGACCCATATTTCCCCGTGAACATGAGTGAAATGGCCGCGCACCGCCAGTTCTGCACCATCGACGAAGGCCGCACCAAGCTTGAAGACTGCACCGTGCAGGCCATGTGGCTCAACCATCCGCAGGGCTGCCTGGGCTTCCGCATGGAAACGCAGGGCAAGGTCATTGTTTACGCCACGGACAACGAGCCTGGCGATCCCGTGTTTGATAAGAGCGTCCGCAAGCTGGCTGAAGGCGCAGACCTGCTCATTTACGACGCACAATATCTCCCTGAAGAATACGCCGCCCGCAAACAAGGCTGGGGACACAGCCATTGGCGCGAAGCCGTCAACGTCGTCATGGAGAGCGGCGCGAAGGAACTTATTCTCTTCCACCACGACCCCGATCATACCGACTCATGCATTGACGCGGTCGTCAAGCAGGCCCGTGAGTACTATCCCAAAGTGCGCGCCGCGTCTGAAGGCATGGAGATAGTGCTGTAGTTTTTCTGGAGCAATCTGCGAGCGCAGCGAGAGGTCGCTATGGCCGATAAATGTTGGCTCTGAACACTGCGCTCAGTTGTTTGCCATTCGTGCCGTGAGGTCGGAAGACCTCTACTCGCGCAGCACCCAGGTCTTGCCGCCGTCGGTGCTGGCCCACGTCTGGTTTTCAGAGGTCTTTACCTGCACGCTCATGGTCCCGGCAATAATGCTTACGATCGAGCCGCTGGCGTTGTCGCCTAACTTGATGGTCTCCCAGGTTTGGCCGCCATCGCGTGAATGGATCAGCGACGCATGGCTGCCTCCGGCCCAAACGTCATTCCCGCGGGCATTCACGAAGGAAAATTCCATGGTGCTGCTGGCGATGGGGTAAGCGTCTTCCCATTGCGCCTGGCCGCTGGATTTCATCAGCTTACCGCTCACGATTTTCCACGTTGAAGTTGCGGAATCAGCGGATGGATAGGCCATTGCGCCTGCGCTCAGCGCGCTTGACGCAGCCAGACTACTGGTGTCGTCCCTTGCTGGCGCCGGGGAAATTTCAGCAGGCTGGTTCTTCTCTATCGCGCCGCTGAACATCCCCGGACCGCCTAAAGCGCTGCTGCTCAAAGCGCCCGCACGTAGGGCCGGCGTCCTTACCGGAGAACGGAACCCCAGAGTATGCGCCGTGGATTGCACGAATTTGCAAACGGTGCAACCCAGATGTTCCGGCGGAGGAGGCGGCGTCAGCAGGCGCACAGTCGACTTGCCGGCCGCATTCGCGGGCAGGTCGGCAAATATCATGGTCTTGTTGTTGGCCGTGTTAAAGATTGTGTTGGTAGCCACAGGTTGCGGCTGCGGAGCGGCTGGAAGATTATTTCCCTGGCTATCCACCGCAATTTTGTCGGCGCCGTTTGAATTAAAAAAGTTGGTGTTGACGTAATCTTTCTTAGGCAACGCCGCCGTAAGCACGGGAGCATTCGCGGATTGCGTCGCCGCAGTACCGGGCGCAGCGGACGCGAGCTTTTTAGCTGCTCTGGCCCTTCCGGAATCCTCAAGCCTCGCTTCGGTTTCTTTGGCTGGCGCAGCCACATTGGCGGTGGCTGGCGTTACTTGAGCGTCGGCTTGCTGTGTTGGCGCCGCGGGTTTCGATTCAGGCACGGTTTGATCAACGACGGAAGTTGCTTTTGCTTGCCGCGTTTCCTGCGCCGGTTGCGATGCCGGGCTATTCAAAGCCTGCTGCGGATTTTTCTGTGGAAGCTGAAGCACCATAACGGTGATCACGGCCATGGCAGCCACCGCGGCAGCCGCGCCAAAAACCGGGGTAACCAGCCTTCGCCAGCGGGGAACCGGGGCTGGCGCAAGCACGGTTTGCGTCTCCGGCTGCGCCATCACCGCCTGGCTCAGCACCACCACTTCGCGGCAGGGCTCGCATACGGCAAGGTGCGCAACCACGGTTTTGCTCTCCGCAGCGGGCAAAGAGTGCTCCAGGTAAGCGGTGAGCGTGTCGGCATCGGGATGCGCCTGGGTTTCGCCGTTGTCTGTCACGGCGAGCCTCTGGCGCAATAAATTTGGTAATTCTGGCATTGCTAATCTGATCCCTTATCCTGTTGGAACGCAGCAGGACGATTTTCTTGCAGTTTTCTGGTCACATCCACCTGTAAATAACGCACATCGGCTTCCAGCGTCTCTTCCGCCTGCGCCCGATTCATGCCCCTTGAAACCAGGCCCGCCAAAACCTGTTTTCTCAAGCCTTTAAGCAGCTTTTCCAGCCTACGGCTGATCGTGGACTCATGTACCCCCACCACTCGCCCTATCTCGGTCAGGGTGCGGTCGTCCAGGTAATAAGAGGCCAGCACCAGCCTGTCTTCGCCGCTCAGCAGCCCCAACGCCTCGTCCAGGGCTGCCCCAAGACGGCTATCCAGCGGGCTTGTGGGCCCGGAGGAGGGCGCCGCGGAGAACTGCACCCCTTCTTCCGCCTGTTCTTCAAGGCTTACCAGCCGCTTGGTCTTGCGGTACCGATTGACAAATTCCTGCGCCAGTACCGTTCGCAACCAGCCCTCTAGAGATCCGCGTCCCATATAAAAATTCAGGCGGGAAACGCGACGGCCTTCCTTCTCAGACGTGCCATAGAGATCGGCATAGAGGGAGTCTGCCAGGTCGCGGGCGCTGGAATCTTCCTTGGTGATGCCGCGCGCAATGTCATAGAGTTTTTCGCGAAAGCGCGTAAGAAACGCCTGCCAGGCCGCATCATGCCCGGCGGCGCATGCGCGGGCCAGGGCCAGCTCTTCCAGCTTCAGGTCGCGCCAGAATTCCAGCTTCTGCTGCTGCGATGCCTGCGGCACGTACTTGACCGCCACCTGTTCCAGCACCACGCCAAAAGCTTGCAAGGTCAGGCCATAGCGCTCGCCTCCGCTCTTCTCAAAGAGAATGCGCAAAGAGAGTGCGTTTGCTTCAGCCGGCCTGGGCCCAGAACTCATGGTTCGGATAGTATCAATTTTAACCGCAAGAATACCGCCATTTTACATTCTTAGAGTGAAAACTAGGGCCATGGTTGTAAAGGGAGTTGATATGAAGCGCTCTTTCCTGCCCATTCTGGCGGTTCTTTTCACCGGATTCGCAGTCATCTCCGCAGCCTTTGCGGGAGATGCTGGAAGCTTGCCGGCAACGTCAAACGATTACAAAATCCTTGCGCCTATCACTCATGGCGATCTAACAATCTTTCCCGTGGTGTCCGCCAAATCGCATGACACCAGCGATTTCATTACCTTGGATGAAGGTATCCGCTCCGGTGAAGTTGTCGTAACCGAAGTGGGAAACCTGCATTCCACCATGCAGCGCCGTCCACCTTATCAAGCGCGCCCTTATCAAGGAGCTGAAGTCAATCGACTCGTGCTGGTCAACAACTCAAAACATCCGCTGATCCTGTTGGCCGGTGAAGTTGTTACCGGCGGAAAGCAGGACCGCGTTGTAGGCAAAGATCGCATCGTTCCTGCTGAAAGTGATCCCGTGGATCTCTCCGTTTTCTGCGTTGAGCATGGCCGGTGGACGGAAACCTCAACAAAGTTCGATACCCATGCATCCGTAATGCTGCAACCCAGCGTACGTATGAAAGCAATGGCGGATCAGGACCAGCAGAAAGTTTGGGATGAGGTAGCGAATTCCAGGAAGAATATGTCCGGCGCCATGCTGCATGCTCCGAGCGCGGGAATCAGCACAGCGGAGGTCACAAGCGCGCAAGCTCAAATCGAAAGTACCTCATCCTATGCAAAAGCGCGGGAGAATGGTGTCGTCCAGAAGCAGGTTGAATCAATTACGGGGCCCATGCGGAAATCGTATGAAAGTGTAATCAAACAACTGCGGAACCAGAATGCGGTTGGCGTCGTAGTAGCAGTCAAGGGACACATAGTGTGGGCAGACATGTTCGCCGGCAGCGCGTTGCTGGCAAAATACTGGCCCAAGTTGCTGGAGTCCTACGCCACTGAGGCATTAACAATGCCAGGTGCGAATGGTGAAATCAGCATCAAAGAAGCACAGGAGTTCCTGCAGGATTGGCAGGCCCGGCATGAAGTGGTGGATAGCGAGCCGGGGCTCTATCGGGAGCGTGAATTGATCGGTGATAAATTCAAGGCGTTTCAATTGACGTCGTTGTTGGCAAAAGACGCGTTCGATTTGCATTTGAGCAAGATGGCGGATTAAGGCTTTGTCCGTAGAATCGGCTGAAAAGTTACGTTAGGAACTATCAAGAACGTTTGTGTGCGCGGGCCTGCATACAGTGCAGGCCCGAATTACTTTCGTCGTGTTACCTATGATTTAGGACAAATAAATATTCCTGCAACAAACTGGACGGAATGCGTGTCTAATTAAGCAAGACGGTATAAAGGTCGGAGGTGACCTATGGGAGAGAAATTCTCGGTGGCTGAAGTGGCGGCGCTTCGGAATGAACTCCTGCAAGGCGGACTTGATTCATTCCAGACAGCGGAACTTTTAAAAATGTTTTTAGCCGGGCGCGGATACGGTGTCTCGCCGGAAAATGCACTCGACGCGGCAGGCCGAATTGAATGCGCCAATTGCAATGTGGAATCGTTGCACAAGGAACTTGAGAGTTTGGCTTTAGTGATGTAACCACATCATGAATGCCGAAAAAGCCGGGCCAACCAGCCCGGCTTTTTCTTTATCCCGACCCTGAGCTTGCCGAAGGGGAGGGAGCCCTTTAGCTGCAAATTACTAGCTTGGAAAAAACGTAAATTTATTTCTTGATCTAATTCGTATTGATTCGCAAAAATTCGCGGCCAAGTTTTTTGCGGACCTGAACGATTTCGCAACGGAAGGGTTCCCTCCCCTTCGGCAAGCTCAGGGTCGGGATTACAGAAAACGCTGATTGCTTATTCGTAATGCAATGCTTCCACTGGATCCAACTGGGCCGCTCGCGTCGCCGGCAGCGTTCCAAAAATTACTCCCACCAGCACTGCGACAATAATCGCGATGATTGCGGAGAGCCCTGAAATCGGAATCCGGTACTCAGTAAGAAAGCGCACGGAAAAAGGAAGAGCCAGCCCCAGGATCGTGCCTACGACGCCGCCCGTCAGCGAGATCAGGACAGCTTCGGTCAAGAATTGCAGGCGGATTTCACGGCTAGTCGCTCCAATGGCCTTCCGTATGCCGATTTCGCGAATACGCGTCCGCACGTTGGCCAGCATGATATTCATGATTCCCACGCCGCTCACAATCAGCACCAGCAAAGAGATTCCCAGTAGCATCAGCGTGAGTCCATTGGCGGCCCTGGAAGCGACTGCAAGCAATTGCGTGAGATTTTCCACCCGATAGACCGATGCCGCGCGATGCCGCGATTGAAGCACCTGCTTGATCAGTTCCGTGGAGCGCGTTACCTCGCCTGCGTCAGACACAGAAAAAAATAGCTGCTTCACCGCGTCATTGCCGGTGAAATACCGCGCCACGTTGTATGGGATAAGGACCGTGTCGCCGGCAATTTCAGACTGGCCAAAAGTTTCCACGCGCTCGCGGAATGTTCCAATGATCACGAACGGCAGGCCGTTGATCTTGATGTCTTTCCCCACGGCGGCACTCTGGCTCTGGTAGACGCGTTGCGCGAATTGCTGCGTCACGGCCGCCACATGCGCCCGCGACATTGAATCTTCTTCATCAAAGAAACGTCCCGCCAGAATCTCAAGGTTGCGCACCGTGGAGTACTGCGTGGAAACGCCCAGCACTTGTATGTCGCGCTCTTTGCCTCCACCAACGCTTACGCGATCATGGATTTCAATCATCGGCGAAGCCGCCTGAATTCCCGGCACTTCCTGCTGCACTGCCCGCAGGTCCTCCACCGTCAGATCGTCTCTGGCGCTGGTGCTTACAGAAGCATTGCTGCCGCCTTCGTAATACGCATAAATCAGGTTGGCCCCGATTCCCTGGATCTGGTTCATCACGTATTGCTTGCCGGTGAGGCCGATCGTCACGACAACGATCAGTGAAGCTGTGCCGATCACCATGCCCAGGGCCGTCAGTGCGAAGCGCCATTTGCTGGCCCGGAAAGAGTCCACCGCAAGCGTAACGATCTCACTAAAGAGCATCGTGTTGCGCGCCGTTTCCACCAGCGGACGTCCAGTCATCTTGTTATTGTACGTCTCCTCTTCTTTAGACGCTGGTTACTGAAGAGGGGCTTCTTTCTTTATCCCGACCCTGAACTTGCCGAAGGGGAGAGAACC
>DAHUXR010000151.1 GCA_027307045.1 Acidobacteriaceae bacterium | reverse complement strand
CGCCCAAACCTTCAGACCAGCCGTAGTCCAACAAATAGATGTAGTATGCGCGCTCTGCGCCGGTCTGTGCTATCTCGCCAAGCGAGTGGACACACAAGCCCATGACTGCTCTTCCTTTTTCCTTATCCTAAACTTTTCCCCAGAATCATTGTTGCGACAGGGATCTCTCGCCGAAGCTCGAGATTTTTCCCAGCCTACTTCCTCCTCACCAGCCAATACGCCACCGTCAGCACCACCAGATAAATCCCCGCGCTCTTGGCTGCCACGCTCGATTGCGATACCCACCACGTGCAGGCAATCGCGGCCACAATCGCGACGAAGCCCAGAATCGATCCAACCCCGCCCAAAGCAGATCGCAGTCCGATTTCCGCCAGTTGCGCGGCAGAGATTGTGCGTCGAAAACGCACATGGGCGATCAACGAGACGAGCCACGCAATCATTCCACCCACCAGCGCGGCATTAATGATGTAGAGATAAGCGTTTGCGTTTCGCAATTGCAGAAGGATGGCGCCGACGATTCCCCCCATCGAGACCAGCAACGCTCCCATGGGCACGCCGTGCTGATTGAGGACGCCCATGCGCTGTGGAGCGTAACCTGAGCGGGCCAGGGCAAACAACATGCGTGACGCAACGTAAAGACTGGCGTTGGCCCCGGAGAGCGCGGCGGAAAGCACGACGAAATTCATAATGAAGCCGGCCGCTGGGATTCCGGCGACTTTGAAGACCGTGACAAACGGGCTTTCAGAGACCCCCGCATTTTTCCACGGCATCACGCCCACCAGCACGGCCATGGCTCCCACATAGACCAGGACCAGCGTGGCAAAGGCGATGCGCGTTGCCCGCGCTACGTCCTTGCGGGAGCGGGCCTCACCGGAAGAGATGGCCACCATCTCAATGCCGAGAAAGCTATAGAGCCCAAACGACATTGCCATGAGCGGCGCGGGCCAGCCTTTGGGCGCGAAGCCGCCATCGGCAACGTATTGCGGCTGCACCTTGCCGGAAAACAGCAGGGCCGCTCCGGTCACGATGAAAACGAAGATCGTGACGACCTTCAACAGGGCAAACCAGTATTCAAACGTGCCGTAATGGCCGACGGAAAAGAAGTTGATCGCGAGCAGAAAAAGACCAAATGTCACCATCCACACCAGTGCCGGAACCGCCGGATACCACTGGCGCATGTAAGTGGCCGCCGCCACCACTTCCGACCCAACCACAATAACCACGGCGAACCAGTATCCATAGCGGGCAATGAAGCCGGCCCAGCGATTCAGGTAGAGATCGGCGTAAACGCCGAACGAACCTGCCGCGGGATGGACACTGGACATCTCGCCCAGCGCCATGGCCACGGTCCAGGAGATCAGCGCGCTCAAAGCGAAAGTTAGAACCACCGCCGGCCCAGCCACCTGAATGGCGGCGCCTGATCCCAGCAGCAATCCCGTGCCGATGGAACCCCCGACGGCCACCATCGCCATCTGCCGCGCGGTCAATTCCCGCTTTAATCCCCGCTCTTGGTCAGTCGTATTTGGGCCGGTCATTTTTATTGGTTGAATTATTGGGGAAGTTATAACGGTTGTTACGGCGGATTGCCAGAATCGTTTGCTTCTTCAGGGCGATTACTAACGAGTGGAGATGAAGCATTGAGTGCTCCGGCGATTGCGCATAGAATTACATACTCAGCCTCAGTGCATCCCGGCGCGCCCCCTCCGAGTGCATTTTGAGGAATTTGCCGTTGACCCATTGACCCATGGCGGATATTTCCAAGCGACTTGAAAAAGCGGAAAAGTACCTGCAAAGAAGCAAGCCTGAGGCTGCGCTGGAAGAATACCTGGACATTCTCGCGGAAGAGCCCAGGAACATCCAGGTGATCCAGGCTGCCGCCGACCTTTGCCTGGTTCTGGACCGCCGCCAGCAGGCCGTTGATCTGTTCAGTACCCTGCTGGAGCAGGAGTTTGAGGCCGGCGAAACCGCCAAAGGGTCAGTCACCTACAAAAAGCTCTGCAAGATAACGACCCCCACGCCTACGCAGACCTTTCAATACGCCCAGCTCACGGAAAAGCGCGACCGCAAAGAAGCGCTGGACGCCTACACCACGGCGCTGCAGGGATTCGAACGGCAACACAAAGACAAGCAGGCCCTGGCCGCATGCAAGCGCATTGTTGAACTTTCACCGACAATCGAAAATCTGCAGCTCACGGCGGAGAAGGCTTCCGCCCTGGGCGAAGGCAAAACCGCAGCGTCGAACTTTGTTCAGCTCGGACTCTTGCAGGACCAGGAATCGCCCGGCTCGGGATTTCACTCTTATGAACGCGCCTACAACTTCGACCCGCTGAACTTCCAGGCAATCTATCTTTATGGACGCGGGCTATTTTCCCGCAACGCGGTTACGGAATGTCTGGCCGTGCTGGAGCCCGTTGTGACCAAGGTAAAAGGCCTGCCCGAATTGCGTGAGCTTTACGCCCACGCGCTGATGGCGGCCAAACGCCCAGCGGAAGCCGAGCCTTACACCTGGGAAGCTTTCGAGAAAGACCCACAGCAATTGGAAGAAGTGGCTTCACTGGTGGGCGTCTATCTGGACATCAATGACACGCGCGGCGCGCTGGAGCTGGCGAGGAAACTTGAAGAGCATGAAACGTCTGCAGGACGCCGTCGCGAATTCATTACCAGCATGTATGAAATGTCCGATCGCAGGCTGCCGACGCTGGGATTTACTGAATACCTGGTCAAGCTTTTTGATACCGCGAATCGAGAACATGAGTACAGCAATACGCTGCTGAAGCTCTTCCAACTTTACTATTCCGCCGGGAAGTACGGACAAGCCGGGGAGACGCTGGACCGCGCCGCTGAGCTTGATCCTTACGAGCCCGGCCACGCCAAACGACTGGAGATGCTGCGCGGACGGATTGACGACCACGCGTATAGCCGCATCGCCAACCGCTTTCATCGTACTGACAATAAGCCGCAGGCGGCGGCCGTGGCTGCGCCCGAGCCGGCAGCGGCAGCGCCGACGCGTGGCGAATCCGAGCCAACCGTGCTGGAGGATTTTATTCTTCAGGCGGAGATTTATCTGCAATACGGCATGCGCTCCAAGGCACTGGAGCGGATTGAACGCGTCAGCAAGCTTTTCCCGCGCGAAGAGCAGAAAAATGAAAAGCTGCGCCACCTTTATATATCGGCCGGATTCACGCCCGTGTATGAAGTAGCCGAAGCAGCCGCGCGCGCCACCGCTCCAGAAGCGGCGACAAAGGAAAAAGCGCCCGCTGCTCCTTCGCCCTCTCCTGCTGCTTACGAAGAAAACGCGGTAGATAATTTTGCCCGCGTCACGGAGATTACGCGGAATATCTACCGCCAGGCCAACGTGAAGAGCGTGCTGTTTACCGCGGTCAATGATATTGGACGCCACTATAACGCCAGCCGATGCGTGGCGGGACTCTGCACCATCGGCAAGCCGCCTTCCGCTGCGCTGGAATATTGCGCGCCCGGCGTAAAGCAGTCCGACGTAATGGCGATCGTGAAATTAATTGGCCTTACACAGCAGCTTGCGGCGACCGGAGTGGTGAATATCGCGAATGCCAAGGCATCGCGCGAACTGGCTCCGGCAGCCGAGCACATTCACGCCTTGAACATTGAGTCGCTGCTGGCGGTGCCACTGCTCGACTCAGGCGAGCAATCCGGAATCCTGATCCTGGAGCAAACGTCTCCGCGGCAATGGCGGCAAACCGATGTTGTGGTGCTGAAGACCATCGCGGAGCAGATGGTGCTGGCGGTGAGCAACGTTCGCCTGCGCACATTGATGAAGACGCTGGCCGTTACCGACGAAAAATCCGGCCTGTTGAAGCGGCCTTCTTATCTGGACGTTCTTCTTTCTGAAGTGCGCCGATCACTGCAGCAAAAAACTCCACTGACACTGATGCTTCTGCACTTTGGCAAGGCCTCCGCCATGGTTAAGGAGATTGGCGAAGCGCCGGTGGAAAGCATGATGCAGCAAATTGGACAGAGCCTGGCTTCACACATCCGCCAGAATGATGTGGCCATACGCTACGATCTCACCACCATCGCGCTGGTGCTCGCCGACACGACGGAGAAGAACGCGTTTCTGGTGGTGGACAAGATGAGAAAAGTGCTGGCGCCCACAAAAATCCCCGGCACCGAGCGGACTCCACCCATCAGCGCAGGAATTGCGGAAGCCGTGTTGCAAGACCGGTTTGATGCCGTGGACATGGTCACAGAAGTAATCAACCGCGTGGAAAGCGCGCTGGAGATCGCCCGCGCTGAAGGCGGCAACAAAGCGCATTCTCTTGCGCCCGTGGTCCAGCCGAATGCCGTCGCCTAGCTTAGCTAGGTAAGGATTTCCGGCATCAACCTGGCTGTTGACGGAAAGACCATGCCCGTAGACATTTACAAGAACCCGCGGACAAATTTCAACGGCACCAATATCAACGTCGCATTTCAATTGGACGGAGATATCAAGCAACATCCTTACAATGTCTGGCTGGATGAAGTCACATTGAAGGCCTGGTAAGTTTTTTCCTGACCTCAGCAGGATCCAAAAAAGAGATGGACCGCCATGATCTCTTGTGCTCTGTCGTTTCCTTCTTAGGCGTTGTCGTGGCCGGGTTCTGCTGATGGAAGGCCGGGCCGTTTTCCTGAGCAATGAATCAAATTTGTCCGGATGCTGATTATGGGGGAGAGCCTCAAGGCTTGGCACCAAATCCTCGACTCCGGCTCACCTGTAATGCCATGAAAGAGCAGGGACACTATCTGATCTTGTCTTGCTTTCGGGTAATGAATGCTACGGGACCAGATTTGAAACTGATGAGGGCAAGATTGTAAGGTTCTACGCCAGAGACGGGCAATTACCTATGTTGAAGACTGCCAGTAGGTCTCTGCGGAGAATCCGGCTAAGAAGCCAGCTTACGCTGCCGCGCTCTTGCTTACAGCGCCCTCATGCTGCGTCTGCGCCACCAGCGCCCCGATCCCGAAGAACACCAGTGAGAACACCACGTCTGAGATGATGCCGTTGCGGAAGAATGGAATCGCCTTGGTGTAGCACAGGATCAATCCAGAGAGATTCTTGGCATAAGCGATATTGCCGAACGCCCAGACGGCGAGGTTGCTGGTCAGGAAGAAGCCAACGCCCGTTCCAAGCCCCGCGCCAAAAACGTTCAAGGGCTTGACGCGATCGCGCAGCAGCAATCCGATGAAACAGGGAACCAGGTACCAGCTCCACATCACAATCTGGTCCAGCGTGAACGGCAGCTGATAAACACGCAGGTTCAGATAGATATCGGAGCCGATCAAGAGAGCGGCGGGAATCCAGAAGTGTTTGCGCGGCATGCGTGATCCAAAGAACAGCAGTGAAGCGCCCACCAGGCTGAAGCCCAGGGTCGCAAACGCGCCGGTACCGGCCACCAAACGCAACAACACCGCAAGAACCACGAACAGATAAGCGAGCATACGCACCTCAGAATAAGTATTGTGACGGTTTGAAACCACAAACGTCAAGCAGAAGCTTATTCCCGCTTTGGAGCTGCCTGCGGCGGCCTTCCCATAAACGTCTCTTCCACCCTAAGCTGCGGATCAAGCACCACATAGCCCGCCAGCGGAGGCCTCTGATGATGGACCACGCCCTCAACGCTATCAAACCGCAGGTCTTCAAACTGCACCTGAAATCTTTCGCCTTCCAGCTTCTCCACGGTCACGAGCGGATATTTCGCCCAATCCAGATACACGCGGCCCAGGCGCGACTTCTTGGCCGCCATCGTTACCGGAGTCTCTTCCGGTTTGAAGCGGACGATGGCCATATTTTGCGGATCGATATCACCCGAGCCGGAGTCCACGGGCACCATCTCCAGGAAATCCTGGGTTTCCACCACGCCATTCCATGAGAAAGGATTAATGGGCTGAGGAAAGGCCGAGGCGCGCAAAGGATCTTCACTGCGATATGTCCGCGCATTAAGCGCATTCACCGCGCGCCGATGTTCAAAGTCGCGCACCAGGATCACCGCGGCCACGGAAATCAGGGCAAGGATGGCCGCTCCGCGTCCGC
Organism: Acidobacteriaceae bacterium; assembly: GCA_027307045.1. GTDB lineage: Bacteria > Acidobacteriota > Terriglobia > Terriglobales > Acidobacteriaceae > Angelobacter. Next base: position 4,150 of record DAHUXR010000151.1, on the reverse strand, counting down.
GAAGCTGCGGCTTGCGCGACCCAATCTCCTCGGTGATTAAGGCCATCAATCCCGGCAGCACTAGCGCCAGAAACATGGCCAATAGCATGATGGGATCGACAATAAAAACGATGTCCCACGAGTACCACTTTTCGCTGAAGGGCGCGAACGGACGCACGCCGTAGTTGTTGGTGAAGTCCTGAAACAAATGCACCAGCGATCCGAGTAGCGCATATGCGTACAGTAGCTTCCAATTCGGAGCCAGCCTGGGGACTGTGGCGTTTGACGCACTCTCAGCGACGATCTTCTGGCGTGAGCTTCTCCAGCGATGGAATCCATACACCAGCGCAATCACCCCTGCCCCCATAAACGGAGCGCCAATCAGGCTGTGGGTGATGCCGCGATGGTGTTGCAGACCTGCAATTGAGTCCCTGAAATAGAAAACCGAATCAATGTCAGGGGCTTCAAATGCCAGCACCAGAGTGAGCGTTGCCAGTGCGGTTTTTCGGTTCAGCCCGGCGCGGCCCACGCAGGCGCCGGTTAGCATGTGCGTGACAGGATCCAAGGAAATACCTCAAAAGCAAACTAGGGTAGTGTCCCATAAAGAGCTTTTTACATTTGTGTCTGAACTAAACCCCTTTGATTGGGCGCAAGATCGCGGCCTTTTGAAAGACATCAAATGCAAAGAAGCGTTAGGGACACTACACTCTAGCATTCTAAGCATGGTTCCCAGGCTGGATGTTCCATTTCGGTTTTTTTGATTGTCCCAGCGATATTGTTGTGGGGCTGGTCAACAGGGTGAAATAATAGGAACGCTCTGGACATGGCTCAAACGTTGCATACCCGCCTGCTCTTATGCTCGCGATCGAGCGACTCAGTGCTTGCCCTGCAGCGTGAGATCCTTCGCAACTCCGGTTATGAAGCGGTTGCAACCGCCTCCAAAGAGGAAATCCAGGAGCGTATCGAGAACACCGATTTTGACGTGATCATCCTGAACCACACGCTTTCCTTTGCCGATCGCAAGGCGCTGGCCAGAAAAGCCAAGGAGCGCAATCCCAATTGTGGAGTCATGGTCCTGCACAATAGCGGCTCCCTGGGAAACCCCAGCGTGGACCTGGCCGTGGACTCAAGGGCCGGCGTGCAGCCGATGTTGCAGACGTTGAAGCGGATTGAAGCCATGCAGCATGTGCGTACCCATCACGGTGCGGCATCAGAAGGAAAATATGTTGTGGTAGCGGACCTGAATCGCAACTTCGCTTTTGCCACGGATTCCGTATGCGAGCTGCTCGGCTACGACCGCGCCTTGTTCCTGGATCTCCGCATCGATGACATTGTCGACGGTTCCACGCAGGTAACAGATCCATTGTTCCGGGAATTTGTTGCCGAAGGAAAGCAAATGGGCAGAATCACCTTGCGCCACCGCTCGGGGAAAAAGGTCCCGGTCAAGTATTCTTCCATCGTGGAGCCCGACGGGTGCATGATTGCGCGCTGGGAACCGTTAGGCACGACCTCTTCCGCTTGATTCGGCCGCTTATCATTCCATCAGCAGCTTCACTGGCCTGCTTTCAATCGTCAGCTCCGCCGGCAGCACGCCCAGCAACTCGCCATCCGCTTGTGAATGAATGGTGCGCATGCCGGGAATCGCCGTGCAGCGAAACCACCTGGTATGGATGGCGTCCACGCTTTCCACCTTCCAGTTGCGACCCGTAGCCAAGCTGGCAAAGTATGAAAGGAATCGCCGGATTTTATTGGTCCTGAACAAGAGCAGGCAAAAATCATGGCGTAACAAGCTTGTCCCCAGGTTCACCAGGCTCAACAATCCGGGAAACTTGCCCGCGCGCACACACATGGCAAGCATGGCCGCGCCCTGCTGGCGATTGCCTTGTTCATCTTCCCACTCCACATGAAACATGGGATAGCGGCGGCGCACGGCCATACGCGCCATCTCCAAAAAGTATGCGTTGCGTCCCCAGAACTCCTTCGCTTCCACCTCAGTGCGATACATCAGCTCTGCATCCGCTCCCACGCCGGCCGCGACCAGAAAATATCTCTTCTCCGGCCCATCTTTCCCTTGCGAACATATCAGCCCGGGACGAAACTCACGCGGCTGATATGTGAGCAGTTTCTTTGCCGCCTCTACCGGATCAGATGGCAGTCCCAAGTCCGAAGCCAGCAGGTTGCCACTGCCCAGCGGCACCAGCCCAAGGGCAACGTCTACCGATGTTCTCTCAGCACAAGCCCGCATGATCCCGTTGAGCGCCTCATTGGCCGTGCCATCCCCTCCGCAGGAGATTACCGTGTCAAAACCTCTCCCGCAGGCTTCCTGGACCTGCTGGGTCGCGCTGCCGGCATGCGTTGTGGCGCAGGTCTCGGTTTCGACGCCCGCTGTGCGCAAGACATCCACCACGCGCGCGATGTCCTGCGTGCGCCCGGCGCGTCTGCGACCGGATGCCGGGTTATAGATGAGGAAGGCTTTGCGCACGGCTGGATTATAGTAGGCGATTTTCGAAACGAGTGAGCAGTTAGACGAAATGGACTAAAATTCAAGACCACCATGCCGTCTGACGCCACGCAAGCCTTCCGTGCCGCCCGCGACTTCCTTCTCGCGCATCGCGATGACTACGCCGCTGCCTACGCAGGCTTCCAGTGGCCAAAGCTTGATCGCTTTAACTGGGCGCTGGACTGGTTTGATCAGATTGCCGCAGGCGCGCGCCGCAACCAGACTGCGCTGTGGGTGGCGTATGAAGACGGCCGCCAGGACAAACTCACTTTCGCGGAACTCTCAGCGCGTTCGAACCGAATCGCCAATTATTTTCGTGGGCTGGGCGTGAAGCGTGGCGACCGTGTATTGCTCATGCTGGGCAATATTCCGCCGCTATGGGAGACGATGCTGGCCATGATGAAGCTGGGCGCGGTCATTATTCCCGCAACCACGCTGCTCACCGCTAACGATCTGGCGGACCGCATTGCCCGCGGCCATGTAAAGCATATTGTCTGTGCCGCCGAGCTTGCGCCAAAGATCGAAGCTGCCTGCGGAAGCTGTACTCGCATCGCCATTGACGGAAAAGCTCAGGGATGGCACGAATACGAACAAGGCTATGCATCGCCCGCAGAGTTTCAACCTGACGGCGAAACCCGCGCCAGCGATCCGCTGCAGCTCTATTTCACCTCCGGCACCACGGCCAAGCCCAAGCTGGTGATGCACAGCCACACCAGCTATCCCGTGGGCCATCTTTCCACCATGTATTGGATCGGAATCAAGCCCGGCGACATACACTGCAACCTGTCGTCGCCCGGCTGGGCCAAGCACGCGTGGAGCTGCTTCTTTGCGCCCTGGAACGCCGAAGCCACGGTCTTTGTGATCAACCAATCGCGCTTCAACGCGCGTGGCCTGCTGGATGCCATTACCGGCTGCGGCGTAACCACCTTCTGCGCGCCGCCCACGGTCTGGCGCATGCTCATTACAGAAAGCCTGAGCGACTGGAAGGTGCGTCTGCGCGAACTGGCCAGCGCCGGCGAGCCGTTGAACCCTGAAGTGATTGAACAGGTCCGCAGCGCATGGGGTCTGACCATCCGCGATGGCTATGGCCAGACTGAAACTACGGCGCAGGTTGGCAATCCTCCGGGACAAAAGCTTAAAGTCGGCGCCATGGGCCGTCCGCTTCCGGGCTATCGCGTGCGCCTGCTCGATCCCAATGAAAAAGACGCGGAAGAAGGCGAATTATGCCTGCCGCTCAATCCGCCTCCCGCAGCGCTGATGCCCGGCTATCAGGGTGATGATGGAAATCTGATTCCGCTCGAAGGCCCCGTGTATCGCACCGGAGACGTAGTACAGCGCGACGCTGAAGGCTATCTCACATTTGTCGGTCGCGCCGATGATGTATTCAAGGCCTCGGACTACCGCATCAGCCCGTTTGAAGTTGAGAGCGCGCTCATCGAGCATCCGGACGTGGTTGAATGCGCCGTGGTGCCTACACCCGATCCGCTGCGGCACGCGCTGGTGAAAGCCTTCATCACCTTGCGCGCTGGATGCGAGCCATCGCGCGAAACGGCTCTTTCGATCTTCCAGCACAGCCGCAAAGCTCTTGCGCCATATAAGCGCGTGCGCCGGCTGGAGTTTGTCGACCTGCCAAAGACAATCTCAGGCAAGATTCGCCGCGTGCAGCTAAGA
>DAHUXR010000150.1 GCA_027307045.1 Acidobacteriaceae bacterium | reverse complement strand
AGACCGGAATGCGAAAGGGCTTAAAGGGGAAAATTCTTCGCGGGTTGAGAAGAATCTGATTGTTAGTAATACAAAGGGCACAAAGGAACACGAAGTAATAAAACGTAAAACAAACAACTTCGTGTTCCTTCGTGTCCCTGGTGGTTTTGCTTTACGCCACCAGGTCAAGTCCCGTCAATCCGCTCGGATCTTCGTCCTGCTTGATTTTTCCTTTCTTTGTTTCTTTGGCCAGTTCGCAATTCAGTTCAGCTCCCACCAGCATGAAGAAACTTGTCCAATAGAGCCACACCATCAATGCAATCACAGCCCCCATGGCGCCGTAGGTCTTGTTGAAGTGAGCAAAACTGCGGAAGTAGTAACCCAGGGTGTAAGAAAGACCAATCCAGCAGCCCACCGCCAACACGGCTCCCGGAAGCGTGGCCCAGAAACGCTGTCTCACGTTGGGCGCAAGAAAGTATAAAGATTCCACTGCCAGTACCGTGAAAACCACCGCGACCGTCCAATGGATGTACGGCCATGATTGGGCCAAGAGCCATGAGAGGTTCGTCCGCAACGCCAGCCACGTGCCAAACTGCGGGCCCACGATCATTACCACGAGCGCAACCAAAAGAAGTAGACCCACCAGAAGCGTGAGCGCAACCGCCAGCGGTCTGGTTACCCAGAACGGACGCGCTTCTTCTACGTCGTAAGCGATGTCAAGGGCCTCAATCGCCGCGGCGAACCCACCAGAGGCTGTCCAAAGCGTTCCCAGGATGCCGAAGGAAAGCAGCGTGCTCCGGTTGGGGGTCACCACGGTGGCAAGGACTTTACGAAGAAGCTCAATCGAATCCTGGGGAACGAAGCCGGACATCAGAGACAGGACCTGGCTAAAAGGATTTGCTCCCGGCAGGTAAGCCAGAATCGCCGAGACCAGGAGCAGGGCAGGGAAGAGGGAAATTACAAAATAGTAAGAAAGAGCTGCCGCCATTTGCAGCGTGTGCTTCGCCGGCACGGCTTCCACCGTGCGCCACAGCGCATCTTTAATTCTGCCCAGAATCCCGCGAGGTCTTTTGATCTGCGTTCCATTCGCAAAGATGTGCCCGACGCTACTCACAATGGCTTAGATGCCATTCGTTGGTTGCGCGTCTGGTGTGCTTCAATGGAGGAAAGGCGGCCTGAATGGCGGATAAAATCTACACGTTGTCTTTTGCGCAGCAGGTCGCTCGCCCCTTGGCTGAGGTTTTCGACTTCTTCTCGCGAGCGGAGAACCTGGAAGCGCTCACTCCTCCGTGGCTGAACTTTAAGATCCTTGGCGTGAAGCCCGAGCCGGTCCAGCAGGGAACGCTGATCAATTACAGCTTGCGCGTCCATGGCATCCCGCTGCGCTGGACCAGTGAAATCGTGGAATGGGGGCCGCCGCACCGCTTTGTCGATCTCCAGTTGCGCGGGCCTTACAAACTCTGGCGGCATGAGCATCGTTTTGAACCGAAAGATGGCGGGACGCTGATCTCCGACACAATCAATATCGCGCTGCCGCTTGGCGTGCTGGGGCAGTTTGCTTACAAGATCAAGGTTAAATCGGATCTCGAAAAGATATTTGCCTTCAGAAAAGAAAAAATCCGCACGCTTTTTGGCTGAAGAGCTTCAATGGCTACATCGCCCAACGCTTTACGTTGAAACAACACAACCCCTGCGGTTCCCGTCTAAAGGTGCATATAGAATAGTTCTTCATCCCTGAATCGAATGAATAACCAGAAGAACCTGATCGCCAAGCATTTTGGTCTGCGCGGAATTGCCCTCCTGGAAGCGGGCAAAGGCCTGATTGCCATCATAGTGGCAGTATGGTTGGTGAGCCTTCTGCACAAGGACATTCAAGACGTTGCTGAGCATCTACTGCGTATTCTTCACAAAATCTTCCGCCTGAATCCGGACGGCCATCTGGCCCGCGAACTCATTCGCGGAGCGCGGCACGTGACCCCGGGAAACCTTCATTTATGGATCGGCGGCACACTTCTTTATTCGATCGTCCGCTTTGTGGAAGCCACGGGCTTGTGGCTGGAAAAACAGTGGGCGGAATGGTTCGCGCTGATCAGCGGCTGTTTGTATCTTCCCATTGAAATCTATGAACTGGCGCACCGCGCCACGCCGATCAAATGGGCAATCTTTGCCACCAATGTTTTGATTGTGGCGTATCTGGCGTGGCTATTGTGGGACCTGCACCTACAGAGAAAACTTAGGAAAACCGTTACTGTTGCCAAGCCCGAACCAGCGACATAAACGCGCTCTCGCCTCAATATTAGACGACAGGACCCGCCTGTTGCGGCGGGCCTGAGTTCAATGGTTACGTTCACTCATTGGGTGGCTGCGAAAATTTCTCGCGGTCGCGTTCCTCAATGCGGCGCATCGCCCCAAGCAGATGATAATTGGCGACTGCCCGAAGATGCTCAGACTGGCGGTTAAGGGGCTGCATCATGAGCGGGTCGAAAATTCCGACCTGTTCCAGTGCTTCCATGTTGCGATGAACGCGGGCGAATGATGCATTGAGGCGGTTGAGAAGATCGTAGATGTGGGGTTTGGGTGCGGCGCTGGAATTAGGTGCGCTGCTAAAATCTGTGTCAGCCATGGGTCGCCTTTCTGTAGTAGGTCGCCTTCTATAGAAGGCGATTTGTGGTTAGGGCTGCGTTCGGTGTTGTAGCACCGGCGTGGCCCATCTTTGTCTTTATAGTCGCGCGGCGAAAGTGGACGCAACAAAATAGCGAAGCGTTTTGAAGAAACGCATAAAATTAAGCGGCGGATTCATTTTGTTAAGCGAGGAGAACCCAACCCTTACCACGGATAACGCCGATAAAACTGATTTACACGGACCAAAAAAGTTCAAATAGGCCATCTTTAAAAACTGTAAATCCGTGTCATCCGTGGTGATATTTGCTTTTTTGTGCAAAGCCAGCGGAGATCTACCGATTCCGGAGGTCTATTTTGCCTCGTAGACCGTCTTGCCGCCGACAACGGTTCGCAGAACACGGGTCTTCAGTATCTCCGGCGGCGCGACTTTCGTGATGTCACGATCAAGCACCACGAAGTCAGCCAGCATCTCGGGCATGAGCGTGCCCTTCTGTTTTTCTGCAAACTCCGCAAAGGCCGAGCCGGTGGTGTAGGCGGCAATAGCTTCGTGGATGGCAAGCTTCTGCTCGGGGTAATACTCTTTGGTTCCCGCTTCATTCTTGCGCGTGATGGCCGCGTATAGGCCGCGGAAGGGCGTAATTGGTTCCACGGGATAATCGGTGCCAAAGGCCAGCGGGATGCCGTTGTCCTCAAATTCTTTCCATGGATACGAGTGCTTCGCGCGCTCAGGGCCGATGTGAGATTCCGCCCAATTCATGTCAGTAAGCAGATGGTTGGGCTGCACGGAAGCGATGACTCCCAGCCTTTTGAATTTCGCAAAGTCTTCCGGCGCGATGACCTGATCATGCTCAATGCGATCGCGGCTCAGCAGCCCCGGGGCCTTTCCTTTCCGACTTTGCTCTGCATAGGCAAACGCGTCCAGGGCCATGCGCGCGCCGCGGTCGCCGATGGCATGGAAGCCCAACTGGAAGCCGTGCATCGCACGCTCGGCGGCCATCGTGTTCAACTTTTCCTGCTCGTAGCGCGGAATGCCGGCATTTTTTGGATCATCATCATAGGGCGCAAGCATGGCGGCGGTGCGCGATCCCAGCGATCCATCCATGAAGCCTTTGAGCATTGTGGTGTGCAGCATGGGGTCTTTTTGCGAATGATGCTGCCGCATCTTGACCAACTGTTCTACAGTGGCGTCGAAGGGCAGCCACTCAGCGATGCGCAGCGTGAGCTTGCCCTCTTTTTCCATTTGCTCGTAAGTAAGAAAGTCTTCCCAGTCAGAGTTGTCCTGCGCGGAGGTGATGCCCCAGCGCGCGGCGTCTTCAAGCGCAAGTTCGGCGGCTTTGCGGCGCTGTGCGGCGCTGGGCGGCGGGATCTTGTCAGACACGGCTCCCATGGCTGTTTCACGCAGAATGCCGGTGGGCTCGCCTTTCTCGTCACGATCAATCTTGCCGCCGTGCGGGTCCGGGCTCTGCGCGGTGATGCCCGCGGCTTTGAGCGCGGCGCTATTGGCTATGGCAATATGGCCATCGACGCGATTGAAAATTGCCGGATGGTCTCCCGTTACGGAATCGATGTCCGCGCGCGTCGGCGTCTTTTGTTCTGCCCACAGCGTATGGTCCCAGCCGCGTCCCTGAATCCATTCGCCAGGAGCGGCGGTCTTGACTCGCGCCGCGATGCGCTGCTTCATGTCATCCAGTGATTTACTCCCCACCAGATCAACGTTGAGCTTTTCGAATCCGCCGGAACCCAGATGCACGTGGGAATCGTTGAAGCCGGGCATTACGAAGTGGTCGCCAAGATCGATGACCTGGGTCTTGGGGCCTTTGTAGTTTTGAATCTCACCGTTTGTACCTACGGCAATTATTTTTCCGCTGGAGACGGCCATGGCCTGTCGCCGCATATTATTGAGGACATCGGGGCCCATGTGTTCGGACCAGATTGGAGGCGGACACGGATCGCCGATCTCATCCTTGCAAGGAGGAAGGCGAAGAGAGGCGCCAGTATAGATCTGCGCGTTGACGAAAATGACATCGGCATGGGATGGTTGTTGCGCGGAAGACAAACTTGCCATGGTAAGCACCATCAAGACAGCCAAAATAATTTTCATTCCTGCACTCCGGTAAGAGCCAACAAGACTAACAGAATGCGCTTGAGTCCCAGGTCGCGATTGCTGCAATCGAACCACTCGCGCAGCGTGTGAGCGCCGCCGCCATCGCCCCCGGCGCCAATCGTTGTTGCTTCAATCCCCAGCGCAAGCGGGACGTTGGCATCGGTGGAGGCTAGCCGGGGAAAAGATTCGATGCGCAGATGCTTGTCCACGGCGCGGACAATTTGCAGAATGCGCGCATCGGGCGGGAGCTCGGCGGCAGGACGGTCACCAATGCTCTCAATGGCCAGCGTGATTTTGAGTTCACCGGAACGGTGCGTCAGAGGAGCTTCTCTCCAGGCTTCGGCAGCGCATTCACGCAGGCGGTCTTCCAGCTTTTGCAGTTCTTCCATGGAAGCCGAACGCAAGTCCACGCGCGCCGTAGCCGACTCAGGGATGGAGTTGACCGATGTCCCGCCGGAAACCACGCCGACATTGAATGTGGTGCGCGGCGACTCCGGCGCATGCACATCACTAAAACGAGCCAGTGCGCGCGAGAGAAGAATGATGGGATTGGGGACGCCGAAGTCGCTCCAGGAATGGCCGCCGGGACCGCGAAAGGTAATTTCAAAACGCCGGCTTCCCAGCGCCTGATTGACGTAGGTGTCGGCGCCGGCCCCGTCAATGACGAGCAGAGACCGGATGGCGTCGCGCCATGGGGAGGACGCGAACAGGTGCCGCATGCCACGCAGATTGCCTTCACCTTCTTCACCCACATTACCGATAAAAAGAACATTTGTGACCGGTTTGAGCTGTGTTCGTTTCAACGCATGTGCCACGGCCAACAAAGCGGTTACTCCGGCCGCATTGTCACTGATACCGGGCCCATAGAGCCTGTTGGCTTCTTCACGCGTTTGCAGCGCAGTGCCATGGGGAAAGACGGTGTCCAAGTGCGCGCTGATGCCAATGAGCGGCGCACCCGGCTTGTGATGCAGAAAGCCCAGAACGTTTCCCAGATCGTCGCGCTGAACATTTTCCAGGCCGAGCGCAGTAAATCTCTGGCGCAGCCATTCGCTTCGCGCAGCCTCGCCAAACGGCGGAGCTGGGATTTCAGTAAGCTCACGCTGCCAGCGGCGAAACTCCATTTCCTGATTGTGCAAGTATGAAAACGCAGCGTGCACGCTACGCATCTCCGCGATGCGGGTTATCTCGCGCTGGGCTGAGGCCCGCGAGCTGTCAGGAATAGGTGGGCGGCTGGCCATCTCTTGAACGAATACTATATTACCTGCCGCGCCCGGGAAGGAAATTACAAGGAAAGGTGCGTGTTACTGGCGCTAGCTCGGCGTGGTGCCATCAGCCAGCAGGACCGAGGTCGATGCGGCGCAAAATGAAAGCGGCCCTCTTTCAGGCCGCTCTCGTAACCTGATTTTTCCCGCATGCTATTTCGGAGGCAGAGTGGTGGTCTTCTTGGTAGCCTTCTTGCCGCCCTTGTGCCCTTTTGTCGCAGACTTGGTTTTTGTGGTGCTGGCTGTCTGCGTTTTGGTCTTTCCTGGAGGCAGAGGTTGCGGGTTCAACGAACTCTTGTCGCCCCCGGTCTGCGCCAGAGCAAGGCCGGCGCCCAGGAACAACGTGATCACCAACGTAAAAAGTTGTTTCATTCCATTCTCCGTATCAAATTTTTATTGGGGCCCTTAGACTTGTTTAACCCCGGACGCGGCTGAGCGTCGCTGTCTGTTCAACCCGATTGTCACAATTAATAAAGCGGCCACAAGAGGCCGCTTTGATTTCAGAGTCTGCAGAAAGTCTATTTCGGTGGTGGGGTGGTTTCTGCGCCCTTCTTCTTGGACTTCTTGCCACCTTTATGGCTCTTGGTTTTGGTCTTGCTCGTGGCCTTTTTCCCGGAAGCGGTTGACGTGGTCGCGGGCTTGTCAGTGGAGCCTCCGGTTGCCTGTGCGAACGAAAGGGTAGCGCCGAGCAGCAGTGTAAACGCGATTGTAAGTAGCTTCTTCATTAGTCTCCTTCAGAGGGATATCAGTTTTTTGGAATCCTTCAACTCTGTAAAGAATTGTTGCGCAACATTTTAAGCAGAGAAGCTGAAAAAAGGAAAGCATTCTTCTGGAGACCCAAAAAAAGCGGCCCGCTAAGGCCGCTTGGGGTAACGATGAATACTAATTTATTTGGGTGAGGGGCTCGCTGCTGGCGCGGGAGTCCCTTCTGTGGACTTCTTACTTTTCTTAGTTTTCTTGGCGCCATGTTTGTGATGCTTCTTGGTGGTGGTCGATGTGCCGGTCTTTGTCTGGTCGCCGCCAGCTGGAGTCTGTCCGCCGGTGGTGCCGCCTGCCTGAGCAAAGCCCAGGGCGCTGCCCAGTACCAACGTGCACGCGATTGTAAATAGCTTCTTCATTCTTTCTCCTTTAAAGGGAAGTTCAAAGTGTTATTACAAGAAACCCGCGCCGCGGAAAATAGTTGCGTTCTGCCGATGGCCTGCCAATCGCCTTCTAACAAGGGCTAAGTGTTGGCTGGGACTTTTTGGCAGCACGCCAGAATTTCCTCCTCCGTAAGGCAGCGGTCTGAAGCTTTGGCCCGCTGGAAAATGCGGTCCACCAGCTCTTCAGAAGCGGTCATACCTTTACGCTCCAGCCAGAAGATCACGTTCGACTTGCCCGACATGGGGCCAATCTCAATGATTTGTTCCAGGCCAAAGTAATGCGAGGGTACACCGGAGTAGACGGAATTAGCCAGTTCAATATCGCCTTTGCGGAATGCCTTAATAACAGCCGCGGCATGTACTCCCGTCGCTGTACGAAAGGCATCTTCTCCCATCACCGGATAATTGCGAGGGATCGGCACCCCGGTCGCCTCGGAGACGGTCATGCAGTATTCCTTCAACTTTGTCAGGTCCTGTTCTGCCCAGGGTGAAACGCCCATCAGCTTCAGGTTCACCAGCATCTGGTCAATCTGCGTATTTCCCACTCGTTCGCCGATGCCGAGCGCCGTGCCGTGAACGCAGTCTGCGCCCGCCGCCAGCGCGGCCAGAGACGTGGCCACAGCCAGCCCGCGATCAGAATGGCCATGCCAATCCACGCGGATTTTCTGCCCTGAAGGCTTCACCACTTCCTCCAGCACAAAACGGATCAGCGCCTGCACGCCGCTGGGTGTTGCGTGGCCAACGGTATCGCAAATTACGATCGCCGTTGCGCCGCTGTTAATGGCCGTGGTGTAGAGCCGCTTCACCGTCTCAGGATCGCAGCGTGAAGTGTCTTCGGTTACGTACATCACTTCCAGTCCCAGAGACTTTGCGTAGGTCACGGCTTTTTCCGTGGTGCGGAACAAGAAGTCGTCTGTCCAGTTTTCCGTGAACCTGCGGATCGGGCTCGACCCAAGGAAGCACGCGACCTCAATCGGTATCCCGGCGCGCTGGGAAATCTCCGCTATAGGACGAATGTCATTCTCATGAGTGCGGGCAGCGCAGTTGGGCTTGATCTTCATCCGGCAGCCGGCAATTTCCCGCGCCAGCAGCTCCACATCCGCCACCGCGCGCGGCCCAGCGCCGGGCAGGCCGATATCGACAAAGTCGATCCCCAGGTCTTCCATCAGGTGCAGGATCTTGATTTTTTCGTCGATGTGCGGATCTTTCACCGACGGCGACTGCAGGCCGTCGCGCAGCGACTCGTCGTCAAGCATGACGCGTTGTTTGGGCGCAAATTCGGTTCCGGGAAGGGTGTTCCAGTCGTAAATCAGATGAGAGTGTTTCAACATTACTTTGTTAGGCCCCGCTACCCCAAAGCCGATTTTACGCCTAAAGAAGTCGCCGACGAAGATAGGATTTTGTGCTTTTCACGCCTCCACGCAGGCGTTTTGTTAATCCCTTTGCGAACAGCAGTTCAATGAACCCGCCCATCTGCTGCCCAAAAGCCGGGCCGTATCCGTACCACCAGAGCTTTTTCATGCGCGGCATGCGGTCTGAATCCACGTACTTGGGCCACACCATTTCTTCCAGGCCAAAGCGTCCGTGCGTCCGGCCAATCCCGCTGGCCTTGATGCCGCCATGCGGCGCTTCACTGATGCCAAAGCAGGTGAGCACATCATTCACCATCACGGTGCCCGCCTGTACGCGACGCGCCAGCGCCTCACCGCGCTTGCGGTCATTGGTAAAGATGCAGGCCGCCAGGCCGTACTCGGAATCATTGGCCAGCGCCACCGCTTCGTCTTCAGTCTTAAAGCCGCGCACCGGCAGCACCGGACCAAAAGTTTCTTCGCGCATGATCTTCATGGAGTGGTCCACGTCAGCAAGGATTGTTGGCGCAAAAAAGTTTGGACCAAGCTGCGTTAGCGGCTTGCCGCCCGCCAGTAGCCGCGCGCCGCGCGCCACAGCATCTTTCACATGCGACTGCACGATGCTCAACTGGCGCTCATGGATCATCGGGCCCATGTCAATCTCGGACTCTGGAGAGTCTTGTGGCACAGGCACTCCTGCCTGTGCTTTTGTTTGCAAACATGACGAACCGATCCGAAGCTTCTTCGTCTTCTCAACGCACTTCTCCAGAAACTTCGCATAGATTTTTTCCTGCACATAGCAGCGCTCCACGGAGAGACATGTTTGTCCCGCATTCATAAAAGCGCCCCACACCGCCGCGCTCGATGCCACGTCAATATCGGCGTCTTCCAGCACAATCATCGGGTCTTTGCCGCCAAGCTCCAGCACCACGGGCAGCAGTCGCGCCGCGGCGGCCTGTGCTACACGCTTGCCGGTGGCCACGCTTCCGGTAAAAACAATCTTCTGCACGTTTGCCGCAAGCAGCGCTGCTCCGGCTGCGCCGTCGCCGGTGATCACCTGAAGCAAATCCGGATCAAGGCCCGCGGCGCGCAAAAGTTTTTCCAGTTCCAGTGAAGAGTACGGAGTGAATTCTGAAGGCTTTAGCACTACGGCGTTGCCCGTGGCCAGCGCGGTCAGCGTCTGTATTGACGGCAGATTGAACGGATAATTCCATGGGCTGATAATCCCTACAACTCCATAGGGCTCGCGCAGCAGCGTGCCGCCCTTCAACTTCATTACGGGATTTCCGTGCGGCACCGGCTCAGGCTTTAGAAATGCCGGCACATGGTTCTGCAAGTACTTCACCGTATCCAGAACGACCATTACTTCCGTGGACATGGCTTCCGCCTCGGGCTTGCCGGCTTCGCCGCTGATCACCGCAGCGACTGAATCTTTCTGGTCGCACAGCAGTTCGGCAAAGCGCGAGAATACGCGCATGCGATCCCGCACCGGCGTCGCCGCCCAGCGAACCTGCGCCGCGGCTGCTTTAGCCACAGCTTCAGCAATCTGGTTCGCCGTCATATTCGGCAGCGTGCCGATGACTTCCTGCGTGGCGGGATTATGGACGGCAAATTGTGTGCCCGGTTCAGCGTTTGGGTGAGCTGGAGCAATTTGAGGTTGTGGAATGGTGGTCATGGTGAGCTCGTGAATATTCTACGCCGAGGAACTCATGTGGCACAGCCGCCCGCAGCTGTGCATACTGAACATGTGCTTAAATTGGCTTGGCAAAGGGTGTCAAACGAGGTAAAGCAATGCAGAGTGGAATGACATTAAAAGTTGAATACTGGGCTTCACGGAATAAAGAAACAGGAATAAATGAACTTGAAGGGATCGGTGATTTTCAAAGAGA
>DAHUXR010000014.1 GCA_027307045.1 Acidobacteriaceae bacterium | reverse complement strand
TCCACGTCGGCCCTGAGCCGCGGCAGCCATTCCATCACCGTGGTCTATGGAGGCAGCAGCAATTCTCTTACAAGCACTTCACCGGTGTTGGTGCAGACAGTGAATTGAACTCATGGGATTTGATACGCCCACCACGCGCAATAGTATTTGCGCGTGGTGGGAGAGGTGGAAGAGCGGCCCTTTAGGGCCGTGAGAAGGCTGTTTTATAAAACGCGCTTTAGCGCTGGTGGCATATCTTACGGCTCAGCCGCGATTCGGAAAGACGCTTGAGGGGTACGAAATGGGTGCATTCTTCCTCACTTCACTTGCCCATCAACCCATTAATCTCCTCATACGGCACCGCGCCTTCGGTCAGCGTGTTGAATGTTCCTGAGGTTCTTGCTTCGTCGGCGATGCGGCGCAGCAGGCCCATGGCTGCGCGATGCGGGCCGGAGCCGTAGCTCACGCGCTTGACGCCCAGCTTGGCGAGTTCTGGAATCGCCGGGACGCCCGCCCCAGCCAGAATATTGATCGCGGGTTCCTGATGAACGCCGCGCAGATGATCAATGACACTCCGGATGTGATCGGGGTTGCGCAGGCCCGGAACAAAGATGCAATCGGCGCCGGCCTGGAGATAGGCCTTGCCGCGCTCAAGGGTATTGCGCATGGCCTCTGCGGGATCGACGCCGGCTTGCCAATAAGCGTCCGTGCGGGCGTTGATGACGAGATGAATTCCCGCGGCCTGGGCAGCGCGTCGGGCGGCCTGGATGCGCGCGATTTGCACCGGCAGGGGAAACAGCGGGCTGCCGTGGCGGATTGGGTTTGCCTGTTTAGAGTCCGCGTTCTTAGTATCGCCGTCTTCAGGATCGTCATTCTTAGCATCGGCATTTTGAAGATCGACATTTTGATGAGCGGGATTTGCGGACATCACGTCTTCAAGGTTTACGCCCACGGCGCCTGCCTGGATGATCTGGGTAATAGAAGTTTCAAGGGCTGTAACGTTGGCGGCGAAGCCGGACTCAATATCGGCAGTGACGGGCACTTTGACGGCGCGGCAGACACGGGCGACAGCGTCAAGCATCTGCGCCCAGGGAAGGTACTGTCCGTCTGGAAAGCCCAGAGCGTTGGCCATGGCGGCGCTGCTGGTGGCGATGGCCGGCAATCCGCAATGCTCAACCATGGCGGCGCTGGCCGCGTCCCAGGCATTGATGAGGACGAGCGGTTGCGAACCGTGATGCAGCTCAAGCAGCCGTGAAGCTTTTTGTGCGGGCGTGAGGAAGTCAGGAGTCATAACGAAGGAATGATAGCGGAATCTCATCGCAAAGGATGAGCGTAAGAAAACGATGATGGAAGGTGCCTGAGAGCCGCGAATCGAGTTGCGGAGAAATCTTTGTGATGGTGAATTGCCGGGCTTCAGCGCCCGTCGTTTCGTTCATCTTCCAGGATGAGAAGATATTCCGCCCTGGCCGAGTTGAAAGCTAGGTGGGTGACGGCATAGCCGGCAGGAGTGAAAACAGGATCGTTGAGTTTGCCTTCCAGGTCCTGGGCGTCTTTTCCAAACACTACCTTGTAGCGCGGACGGCCTGTGTGTGTGGGCGATGGTGTCATAGCGAATAGAGTTTACATTGTTACACGCTATGAGCCAAATCCGGGGTAGTGGGTCAGCTTGATAAAGGATTCATCGCTGGTGCGATGAACGTCTGCCTGAAGGCCCGCAATTCGCAAGCGAATTGCTAGACGCTGATACGCGGTAGTGGTCGGTTTTACGAAACTGAACCACTACCGGGCAAAATCCGGGCAAAAGCTTCTGCTGTACAGCTTTGGCAAATGGGCATAGACTTTTCAGTTTTATGAAATTTAATTTGAGGGTACCTATGCTTTGGAAACAAGTTTTATCGTGTATTGTCCTGATGGGGATAACCGCCGGCGCGCAAACCGGCAGCGCTCCGACGAAAAAACCTTTATCGCCGGCTGCCGCGGCTTCTGTGGAAAAGAACGAAAACGCGGAAAAGACGGTCCCAAGGCCAAAGTCTTTTGACCTTGGCGCCATGGACAAGAGCGTTGACCCATGCCAGGACTTCTATCAATATGCATGCGGCACATGGCGCAAGAATAATCCAATCCCCCCTGACCAGGCGCGCTGGGGCCGCTTCAACGAACTGCTCGACTACAATCGCCAGTTCCTGCACAACATACTGGAGAAGGATTCCGCCAATAACCCCAAGCGCAACCCCGTGCAGCAGAAGATCGGCGACATGTATGAATCCTGCATGGATGAAACGACCGCCGACAAAAAGGGCAGCGCTCCGTTAAAGCCGGAGCTGGACAGGATTGCCGCGATCACCAATCAAGACCAGTTGGTTGAGACCATTGCTTATCTTCAATCCCTGGGCGTGCAGGCGTTGTTCGGTTTTGGCGCCATACCTGACCTGCACAACGCCAGCATGGAGATTGCCAACATAGTTCAGGGCGGGCTCGGGCTTCCAGATCGCGACTACTACTCCGATACAGACGCCAAGTCCCAGGAGACGCGCCAGAAATATCTGGAGCACGTGGCAAAGATGTTTGTGCTTCTGGGCGACGATGAAGCGGCGGCCAAAAAAGAAGCTCAGGCCGTTATGGACATTGAGACAAAACTGGCTGACGCCGCCTTCAAGCGCGTGCAGATGCGCGATCCTAAAAACCGCGACCACAAAATGAAGGTCGCGGAACTTGAGACGCTTGCCCCTAATTTCAAGTTCAACCGTTTCTTTACCTCAAGCGGCGCGCCAAGCTTTAGTGAAGTCAACGTGGTGCCGCCGGACTACTTTCAGAAAATCAACGGCGTTGTGGAATCAGTGCCCCTTGCCGACTGGAAGACTTATCTGCGCTGGCATGCAGTAAGAACAGCCGCGCCAACATTGTCTGATCCTTTTGTCCGGGAGAACTTTGCCTTTTACGGGCAATACCTGAACGGGCAAAAAGAACTGCAGCCCCGTTGGAAACGTTGCGTACAAATGACGGATATGTTGCTGGGTGAAGCGCTGGGCCAGCCCTATGTTGCGGAAACTTTTGGCCCCGACGGCAAGCAGCGCATGTTGAAAATGGTGAATGCGCTGGAAACGTCACTGGGCCAGGACATTGAGGGCCTGGATTGGATGACGCCGGAAACCAAGAAGCAGGCGCTGGTAAAGCTGCACGCCATTACCAACAAAATCGGCTATCCGGACACGTGGCGCGACTACAGTTCAGTGAAAGTTGTCCGCGGTGATTTCGTCGGCAACGTGCAGAGAGCGCGGGCGTTTGAAATCAAGCGCAACCTCCATAAGATCGGCAAGCCGCTGGACAAAAAAGAGTGGGGCATGACTCCGCCCACGGTGAACGCCTATTACAGCGCGCCGAACAATGACATCAATTTCCCTGCCGGCATCTTGCAGCCGCCATTCTTCGATAAAGACGCGGATGACGCCGTGAATTTTGGCGGCATTGGCGTGGTCATTGGCCATGAACTCACGCATGGCTTTGACGACCAGGGCAGCAAGTTCGATGCGGAAGGCAACCTTAAAAACTGGTGGACACAGGCGGACCGCGACGAGTTCGATAAACGCACTGGCTGCATAGCCGATGAATACAGCTCGTTTGTCGCGGTGGATGACGTTCATCTCAACGGTCGGTTGACCCTGGGTGAAAACACAGCTGACAATGGCGGGCTGCGTATCGCGCTGGCCGCACTGCATAAAGACATGGAGATGAATCCCAAAGTAGCGGCTACCAAGGACGGATTCACGGCGGAGCAACGTTTCTTTCTAGGCTTTGCCCAGGTCTGGTGCCAGAACGCCACCCCGGAAAGTTCACTGCTGCTGGCCAAGACCGATCCGCATTCCCCAGGCGAGTACCGCACGAATGGCACTTTGCAAAACAGCCCGGACTTTGCCAAAGCGTTTGGCTGCAAGGCCGGCCAGAAAATGGTTAGCGCCAACGCCTGCCACGTCTGGTAAGACTTAATGCATTCTGAATAACGCTGCCGCATCTTTCGGGATGCGGCAGTTTTTGTGTGGCGAGCATGTATGATTGCGCTACATTGCGCGCAGCGCCGGAGCTACTGGACGTCGAGCCGCGCGAAGCGCAGGGAAGAATCCGCCAAGAATTCCCATGACCAGAGCAAAGAGCAAGCCCAATCCCAGCAGAAATGGAGTAATACGAAATGCAAAAGCCAAATGAGAGAACGTCTGCCAGTTCATTGCGCCGGTCGTCAATCCATTCAGAGGTAACACTGCCACAGCGCCCAGCAATCCGCCTACAAGAGAAATGAGCAGCGCTTCAATCATGAAGGAAAAGACTACGCTGCCTGCGCCAAAGCCCAGCGCGCGCAGAGTGGCGATTTCACGGGAGCGCTCCGCCACGGCGGAATACATGGTGTTCAAAGCACCAAACACCGCGCCGATTCCCATGACAACCGCAACGATTCCACCCAGGACAACGATGAGCTTGGTCAAAGTCCGAGATTGCTTGGCGTAATACTCAATCTCCGGGCTTACATCGACCGTAAGTCTGGGATCGGCAGTGGCTGCATCTTTGAATTGCCGCAACGAACTCGGTGAATCCAGATGCACGGTGAGCGATTGATAGATATTTTCAGGGCGGTGATAAATCTGGTTGAGCACGTGCGCATCACACCATACTTCGGAATCGAATGCGGAACCTCCTGCGTCAAAGACGCCCACGACCTGCCATGTTCCACCGCCAAACTTTACTGAATCGCCCATGCTGAGCCCGGCGTAAGTTTTGTCCACGTTCCGTCCAACCACCAACTCAGCCAGACCCGGCTGATAAAAGCGCCCCGCAATCATCTTTACTTTGCTGCGGACCTCCAGCGCTCGCGGTGAGACGCCGCGCACCTGCACATTGGCATCCGTTCCAGTCGATCGTAAGGGAAACGGCGCGATCACGACCACTTCCGGCGTCACCAGCGGGCTGCCGTTCGCGTGGGCCACGCCAGGAAAGTCCTCCATAATCTTGATCTGGTCGAGAGAAATGCTGCTGTCCATTTCTGATGTCGAACCGGCGCGGCGGACCATTGCATTGTCACTGGAGCCGGAAGAAACCAGAGTCGCCTTGAAGCCAAAAGCCAGTGAAAGCATGGCAATGAAAACCCCTACGGTTCCGGCGATACCCAGCACGGCGACAACGGCAGAAGTCCAACGTTCTTTCACGCTGCGCAAGTTGTAAACAACAGGAATCGCCATGTCATACCCTCCGTAGCGCGTCGACCACGCGCAACCGCATTGCGCCAATCGCAGGAATCACGCCACTGGCCGCGCCCACAGCCAGAGTGACTCCCAGTCCGGCTAGAATTGCCTTGCCAGGTAAAAAGAAGAAAGGTAATAGCCCGCGCGTGGGATCGCCACCCAGCGTGAAAATTTTGGCAAGACCAAGACCCAGTGCGCCGCCAATCATCGCAATCAACAGCGATTCAAACAACACAAAGAGCAGGACAAATCGATCTGAATAACCAACGGCTTTCAGCACCGCAAGCTCTCCTGTCCTTTCTCGCACAGCGATAGCCATGGTGTTCCCGGTTACCAACAGCAGCGTGAAAAAGACCACGCCCCCGATCGCCATGATCAGGAACTGAATATTGCCAAACTGTTTCACCCATCCTGCGGCAAAGGCTTTCTCTGTGTCCGTATGGGTTTCAAAAGGCGAGTTCGCAAATTCAGCGTCAATGGCCCTGGAGATGCGTAGCGAGTCATCCGGATGATCGACCTTTACCGTGTACCAGCCCACATTGCCTTTGTACTGTGCAGGAACCTGTTCTTCAAACCGCTTCCACTGGAACCAGAACTGCGTTTCGTCGTCCGCCTGCCGCGTGCCGTGATAAATGCCGTCGAGGTTGAACTCCCACACGCCGCCAAGAAAGGTTCCTTTGATGGGAATGCGGTCGCCAACTTTCCAGCCAAAGCGTTTGGCCGTGGCTGCGCCGGCAATGGCGCCCTGGCGATCTTTCACATAGTTCTGCCACTGCTCTTCTGGAATATCGAACTCGGGAAACACCTTGCGCCAGTTATCGACGTCCATCGCGAACTGGGGAAAGAAATTTCGTTCGTCCTGATAAACGCCGCCGAACCAATTGGCGTACGTGAGTTCCTTCACGCCCGGAATTCTCCTGATCTTGTCCGCATATGCCAGCGGCAGCGGCTGGATGATGGACGTGCGATTGATAACGACCAGGCGATCGGCCCCGGCAATTTCAACGCCGCCGCTGAAAGCCACCCGCACCACGGCGAGCACGCCAAAGAGAAAGAGCGCTACCGCGAACGATCCAATGGTCAGGATGAACCGTATCTTTTTGCGAAACAAATTAGCGCGAATCAGCCCAAGGAATTTCATCGCGCACCTCCGCTCGAAACCGTTTGCAGCCGATCGGCTTCCACCAGCACGCCCTTTTCCAGGTGCAATGTCACGTCAGCCCGCGCCGCAACAACTGGGTCGTGAGTCACCATCAAGACGGTCTTCTTGTATTCCTTTACCAGCCGAAGAATCAATTCCATGATCTCGTCCGCGCTCTTGCGGTCAAGATCACCCGTGGGCTCGTCGCACAACAGGAACGTGGGATCGGAAACAATGGCGCGCGCAATGGTCACGCGCTGCTCCTGTCCGCCGGAAAGCTGCCGCGGATAGTGGTGGATGCGGTCACTCAGTCCCACCACTCCCAGTGCTGTTTCCACGTGCTGGCGGCGCTGCGCCTTTGAGAGGCTGGTCAATAGCAGAGGAAGCTCCACATTTTGAAAAGCGGTGAGCACGGGAATGAGGTTGTACATCTGGAAAACAAATCCCACGTGGCGGGCGCGCCATTGCGTCAGCCGGCTGCGCGACATGTGCGTGATCTCGTCCCCGGCAACCGTGATGCTGCCTGCCGATGGCACATCCAAACCGCCCAACAGGTTCAGCAGCGTGGTCTTTCCTGAGCCGCTGGGGCCCATGAACGCAATAAATTCGCCGGCATCAACGTCAAGGTTCAAGGCTTGCAGCACTTGTATCTGTTCGCCGCCGCGGGAATAAGTCTTGCTCAGACCGCGCGCACTAATCAGGCTGTTTGAGCTGCCGCTTCCGTCAACACGCACCATTGCCAATGCCCTCCTGCTGCTATTGTTTCACTTCCACCGCTTGCCCTTCATGCAATTTGTCCGCGCCGCCCACCACCAGCTTGTCGCCGGGGACAAGTCCGGCCAGGACCTCCACGTCGCTGCCTCGCTCCGCGCCCAGACTCACCGCGCGGCGCTCCAATTTCTGGTCGCGAACAAGATAGACAATCTGCTTTCCGCCGTCATTGCGCACAGCGGACTTGGGTACCAACGCCCGCGCCTGACTGCCTGCATTTGTTCCCGGCGGAGGAGCAGCGCTCAAGAACGCCACCTTCACGCCCATGTCAGGCAGAATCGTGTCGTCGAGTTTGTCAAACG
Organism: Acidobacteriaceae bacterium; assembly: GCA_027307045.1. Lineage (GTDB taxonomy): Bacteria > Acidobacteriota > Terriglobia > Terriglobales > Acidobacteriaceae > Angelobacter. The sequence continues at coordinate 53,007 of DAHUXR010000014.1, read as the reverse complement.
CAATGCGCACTTTCACCGTGGCTTTCTGCCGGTCTGCCGTTGGAATTACCGTTCGGACGCTGGCGGGAAGTTCTCGATCAGGATAAGCATCCAGCGTGGCGCTTACGCGCTGGCCTTGCTGCACGCGCGCAATGTACGATTCGTTCACATCCACTTCAATCTCAAGCGATTTCATGTCCACCAGCGTAGCGATGCCGGTGCGCGTGAATCCTCCACCCGCTGAGATCGGTGACACCACCTCACCGCGCTGCGCGTCTTTTGAAACCACAATGCCGTCAAATGGCGCGCGCACAATGCAGTTGTCCGCATCCTCCTTGGCCACGCCGATGCGTGAATCCGCGGCGCGTACCTGTTCTTTGGTCAGCGCGATCTTGGAGTGCAAGCTCTCCGCCGTAGTTTTGGCCGCGTCGAGCGCCTGCGGGCTGATAACTCCGGCGGTGTGCAAGCCCTGCGCGCGCACTGCTTCGCGGTCCGCATTGGCGGACTGCACCTCAAGATCAGCCAGCGCGGCGGCGGTGGCGTCTCGATCTGATTTGGCGGACGTTAGCGCAGCATTCGGCTGCGAACAATCCAGTGTGGCCAGTACCTGGCCGGATTTCACGTGCAGACCTTCTTCCGCATAAATCTGCTCCACGCGTCCGGTGACTTTGGCGGCAACCGTGGCGCGACGCCGGGGCGTAATGTAGCCGCTGGCATTGAGCAGCGCCTCAGCCTTGGCCCCGGTTGCAGGCCGGGCTGTCGCCACTTCAACAACGGGCTTTTGCGACCGGAACGCCAGCAGCAGGCTTCCCAGCAACAAAACTGCGCCCACGGCCGCTGCGAACAATCCCAGCCGCTTGCCGGTCTTGGAGCCGCGGCGGGAACGGTCATCAATGCGCAGCGAACTGAGATCATGCTGCGGAGGCATCGAGCTACTCATAAAGAAAATTTCAAAAATCCCTAACTATGATTTCGCCGTATTTTTAACCGGCATTTGGACCCTGGAAGCGGAAAGCCGACTTCTGTTCTGCTGGCGGGGCGCAACGCCGGGATACAGGACCGCGCAATCTTCGTCGCGGTGATTACAGCAGCCACTTGTTGTTTGAGTAATGATAACGTATTCGCCGCCGGCGATGCTTATCGGTTTTTCCTGAGATCGCGCAGAATCTCTTCCCGATGTTTGCTCAGGTCCCGGCCATCGCGCTCCGAGGGATACGGTTGCGATTCTCCCTTGAGCCCTTTCCATAGCACCATGTTGAAACTTTCCGAATCCAGCTTGTCTTCAGCGGTAAAGTCGAAATCTTTTGTTTTGCCGGCCCAGTAAGCGGCATCATGGCTGCTTTCAACTGCGCCGTGCCCATCTTCAGCTGTTGCAGCGGGTAGCGGGAGTTTCGTCGATCGCAGGACCGCAGGCACCCGGGCTTTGTAATTCCATGTGGCCTGCTGCGTGGAGAAAACCTCAGACATTGGCGGCTGCAATGCGTCATTCAGTCCCAGCGGCTTGATGCCAAGAACTTCTTCCATCGTCCGCAGCAGCGTAACGGTATTGAAGCGCTTTGAAACGACGGCGCGATGCTTCACGTATGGCCCCGTTATCAACGCCAGACTGCGGTGCGCATCCACATGGTCAGGGCCATTCTGCGCATCATCTTCAATCACGAAAATCAGAGTGTCTTTGGCGTACTTGCTGTGTGCAACTTTCTCTACGAGCAAACCCACAGCGTAATCGTTGTCGGCAATCTCCGTTTCAACCGTATTGACGCCGTCCACGGCTTCATCGAACAAACCAAGATGGTCGTGCGGAAGCCGTACCAACTCCAGGCTCGGCAGGTTATTGTGAGCGACATAGTCATCGAACTCACGCTCCCACTCTTTATAGCGCCAGTAGTCCGGAAAACGCTGATCGAATCCTCGAAAATACGGATCCGTTACTTGTTGCAGGTTTGCCTTGGTGGCTGTGGCCACACGCATGCCGCTGGCGGCGGGATCACGCAGCAACGGAATTGGCGGATCATCTCCGGCAATGCGGTTATAGTGGCTCAGGTCGATAAAGAAGCCATAATTGCGAACGGTGAGCCCGGAGCGTAAAGCTCCGTCCCAGAGGTAGCCAGCGCCGCTCTCATCTTCGGGCCCGTCGGGCGCCGCCACATCGGAATGTCCCGGCAATTGATTCTCAGCGTCATCAAGCTTTTCCGTGTTGCGGTCGTGTGGAGAATCCATGCCAACGTTGATGTTGCGATTCATTCCCTCGACTTCATACGGCATTCCGCGAAAGGCATAGTTGATCGGGATGGTGCGTTCCACTTCGTCAGTAGTGCGCGCGGCCGTGCTCCAGTTCCAGCCCACGCCGCTGACCTCGCCGCTGTCATAAAAGTTGTCGAGCGTAACAAAGCGGCGCGCCAGTTCGTGATGGTTCGGCGTCATGGCCTCAGGAAACAGCGTGAGTGAAGGATCGCCGTTTCCTTTTTCCAGATCGCCCAGGACCTGGTCGTAAGAGCGGTTCTCTTTCACGATGTAAATCACGTGCTTGACGTGCTGGCGCAGGAACGCGAAAAGCTTGCGGCTTTGGAGGTTTTCGACTGGCGCGGTGAAGTGATTGTTGCGGGCCACCTGCTGCGTAAGTTCGCGCAACTCCGCCGCGTCAGGTCGCGGGACCGTTGCAAAGCCGCCTTTTTCCAGTTGCAGAATATATTGTTCGGCGGCGGCACACGGACTGTTGTTGGGAACAGTGGTAAATGTTTTGCGACACGCTCTCGGATTCGGTCCCGGCATGGATTTGCCGTTGACAACGTAAAGCATTGCTCCGTTCCTGCTCACGCTCACCGAAGTTGGATACCAGGCTGTGGGAATCAGCCCGACCGCGCGGCTGTCATCGAGATCTTTATCTACCGCAATTACAGCCACGGAGTTTGTGCCGCCATTGGTCACATAGAGAGTCTTCTCATCGGGGGACAGTGCCAGGCTGTTGGGATTGCTGCCCTTGAGGCCCGGACGGTTCGCAAAGATACCGGCAGGAGCCGTGGTTTTGATTTCCGCTGCGATCTTGTCTTTGATCGTCTCGATGATGACAACAGAATCGCTGTTGTCGGCTGCCGTAAACAGCAGCGTGCCCGAGCGATTCACGACCAGCTTTCCCGGCTGGCCGTGTGTTTTGATTCTCCCGGTGACGGTGAGCGTTGGCTTTAACGCTAAAACAACAATCTCCCGATCGCGCAGGCTGGAGACGTAAGCTTTGTTGTCGCCGGCAAAAACGACTCCGAATGGATACTCGCCTCCGGCCACGCCTTTTTGCGCCGGACCGGCTTTCCCGGGACGAAGGTCAAGCTCACCTATCACTTGATGAGTTGACAGGTCGATGACCGAGACGGAATCATTTTGGTGATTTGCGACAAGCAAGCGCTTGCCATCCGGGCTCACGGCGAGACCTGCAACCATTGGATCCAGCGGCGTCACTTTCGTTTCCGAGCGATTAGCGACTCCGAGCCCTGTTTTGTGGCCAAGCTCTATTGGTTTTTCCGTCTCGCTCCAATGGCCGCCTTCCTGCGAGAAGATATGCACATTGTCGTCTTTGCCGCCGCCCGCATAAAAATGCGAGCCATCCGGCGCCCACGCCAGTCCCACATAGGCGTTGGGAATGCGCAATGCCTGCCGTTGTACCGTCTTTGGCTGCTGGATATCGAAAACAAAAATATATTCGCTCGTCTGCGCCGGAATCGCCTTGCCTTTGGCGTCATTGTTGCGGTTAAAGCCGCTGGTCAGTATTAGCAGCGTGCTGCCATCCGGACTCACGGCGGTTGAGATCGGATGGTCCACCGTGAAGTCAGGAAGATCGGGCAAGCCGGGATTCAGAGGCTGCAGCGTTGATCCGCGCGCCGCCAGCGGCGTGATGCTCATGCCGGTCGGCAATTCTTCAGCTCCCGGCACATGCGTCTTTTGTTGAGCAATGGCAGACAGAGACAGCAACGTGAAGCACACGCTGACCGCACACAAACTTCTGCGGACTTTATGAGACATGCGTGGGCAGCCGCTTTTCAAGTTAGCGTTCCCTGGCCCGCAGGTTGCGCAAGGCCGCTGACTTTTGCGGCAGCCGCTTTGCCCAGCGTGTTATTGAGCAACGCCGCCAATCGAAGACCGGCCAGCGCCAGCTTTTGATTCACAAGTTCGATGTTTGCTTGATAGTAAGCGTCGTCAATGGCAGCCGGCTTCGCTTCCATGATGTGCCTGGCCTGGAGATGCGATTCATTGGCCCAGTCCACCGGCGTTCCGCCTGCCTGGTTCTCCAGATGTTTTTGCGCGATCAGCGTGTTCAGCCGCGCGACATATTCCTCTTCTGTATAGCCGGTGTGTTCCAGCAGCAGCGTGTCCCAGGCCCAATGGAGATTGCAATCATAGTCGCCGCACTTGGATGAGCCGAAGACCGCGAGCTTGATGTCATTGCCGCCGTGAGCTTCGTCAATGGCATGCAACGGCTGATGCAGGTCGCCCACAAAGTGGACGAGCCATTTAAGGGCCTCAAGCCGGTTGGCCCGGGAAGCTTTTTCGTCGCCCAGAATTTTTTGAAACATCTCAATCCGGTCCACCACACAGTTGTGATGGTCACTGAGCGCGTCCCTATGTTTGTCCTGCGGGCGGAAGCAGTCGCGATCTTCTGAAAAACCAGGAGCGTCCTTGGGGATATCGACAAAGTGCCAATCGTAGCTTTCGTCGCGCTCTTTCCTCACCGAATCAGCCCAGCTTGAGACAGAGGCCAGCGAGTCAGCGCCGAGAAGGAGCTGCAAGTTCTGTTTGGCGGCGGGCGTCAGACGGGATGCCGCGATGTCCGCGACAATAGCATGGCCCTTTGGTCCCCAGGCCAGCAGTTGGGCGGGAAGAAGCGCCAGCAGAACAATAGCGATGATTTTTTTCACAAACCCTCAAGTGCGATTAAGAATTCAGCTTCAGCTAGCCGGCATATAGTGGGATGAAAAAATGCGGCAGCCGAAGCTGCCGCGGATTCAGGTTAGCTTAGCAGCAGGTTAGAACTTAAACTTTGCTCCGATCTGGATCTGCCGCGGCGAATAGATGAAGTTGCTATTGGTGTTGGTGATTGAACCAAACAGTGGATTGAAGTTTTTATCAACGTTGAAGTTGAGGCACGGGGCCGCCGCGCTGCAAACAACGTTTCCATTGGGGGTTGCCACCGTGCCGGTGGCGACGGAATACGCGTTGGTATTCACCCCAGTCACATTTTGCTTATTGGCGATATTGAAGAAATCGCCAAGCAGCTCGACGCTATATTTCTCGGTCACTTTAAAGCCCTTGGAGAGACGTATATCGCCAATCCAGTTAATTGGCTGCTGGAAAGTATTACGGCCAATATCGATTCGATTCGTTCCTCCCGAGCCGTTGATACCGCTGACTGTTGAGCTGGGCGCATTGCCGCTGACGAGTGCAGAGTACGCGTTACCGTTCTGGATCTGGTAAACGGGAGAGAAGGACCAGTCATTCATCAGGTATTTTGCCCAACCGGTGAACTGCCAAGGTGAAGTTACCACCGCTGTCAGTACAAAACGGTTTGGAATGTTGTAGATGGAGTTGCCATAATCATTGTTGAGGCTGAACGGATTCAGCAATGAGTTAGTAGCGGTGAACGTTTGGCCGTTCACACCATTGTCCAGAGCATGTGACCACGTGTAGTTAGCGGAAAATTGAACATGGTGGCTCATGCGATGGTTCACTTGAAAAGCCAGGGCCTGATAGTTGCTGATGACGCCGCTGAAGATGTCGGTTTCGGCGCCCAACGACGGATCGGGACGAGGACCGGTAAAGCGCGGCGTTGTGAATGTACCCGCAGCGCCAAGCGGACCGCCGTTCAGAATGCGATAGGTGAGGGTGGAGGTCGGCGCATTGAGGTTCTGATCAACGAAATCCGGCAACTGACGGCCAAAGCTGCCCAGATAACTGGCAGAAATCACGGTGCCCCATCCAATGTCCTGTTCCAGCGTCAGGTCCGACTGGCGGATTTGCGGCAATTGGAAATTAGGATCAAAGTACACGACGTTGGGAGCTGCGCCCGGACAATTCGGCGGCGCCGACAGAACGCGCGGGAAAGCTGGAGCGCACGGTCCGGAAACAGAGCTCGTTGGATTCATGGTAAAGGATATTTGGCTGCCCGGCGCGCCAGTGTTGGCAAGCGCGTTGAAGATTGTGGAATTGATCACGCGCCCGTAGTAGAGACCGTAGCCACCGCGGACAACAGTCTTGCCTGTGCCAAAGACGTCAAAAGCAAACCCTACCCGTGGCCCAAAGTTATTCTTGTCTGAAGGCATTGAAGCGGTTTGGGGTACTTTCGAGTTCACCAAGTTGCTGAACGGATCTGGCAGTTGTTCATATTCCCAACGCAAGCCAATCGACAAGCTGAGGCGCGGCAGGATTTTCCAGTCATCCTGGGCAAAGAACGAGTAGTCGTTAGTGTTGAACTCGAAACCAAGGGGGCCGAAGGCCTGACTGAAGGTTTGATAGCACGGCTTACCCGCACAACCGTTGGTCCGATTCAGGTCAGTAAAATAAGAAGCGAGGTCGCCATAGGTGAACTGGCCGAACTGCTGGAATAGATTCTGTGAAAGATCGTTGACGTGACTGAAATCCATGCCGAATTTCACGTTGTGTTTACCATGCGACCAGTTGACGGTGTCGGCAATCTGTGTGCGCCTCTCATCCGGGAAATTCGGACGCAACAGGAAATTTGGCGTGCCAAAAGTGAATCCGTTGGTAATGGAAACCTGCGGCGGCAGCCCTAACGGGTTCGTGAAGGTGGATGTGTTCAGCAGGTTGTTCTGCTCATAGGGCGTGGGCGGCTGATTGTTTTCATATTCGAAATCACGACCATATTGAAAGCGCAACTCATTGGTCATGGTGTTGGTGAGCATCGTGTCCAGCTTGGCGATACCCCAAGTGTCCTTCACAAAGTCGTTGCCGAAACTGGCGATGCCGAACGTGTTTGTGGCCTGAGTCTGGATCCCGGCGGGGGAAGCCCAGCGCATACGGTTGAAAGCGAAAGATGCGCGGTTCTTCTGGCCAATCTGCCAGTCAATCTTCGGATAGATAATGTATTGCTCGCCGTCTCGGTTTACCGGGCCAAGCATCGTGTTCAAACCCGTGAGACCGTCCTTGTAGTCCTGCAAAGCCTGTGCCTGCGTTACGCCCAGATTAGTTGCAAGCGTCTTGACGGCCGTCAGCACCGTTGGATGAGTAATGTCGGTGTCAAAAAAATTCGTTGGATTGCTGGCCACGGCAGTGCCGGGAAAGTTACGATCAAACCAGTCAAAAGTCAGCGAATAGAACACCTTGTCCTTGATTGCCGGTCCGCCAATCTGCCCAGCTACGCGCTTGCGCCAGTCGGTTGGCTTGTAGGGTTGCTGGACAAAAGCTGCTCCTGGCGTCGGCTGGACCGCGATCTTGGTGAACTCGTTTGTGGCTCCCCAGGTGTTGTCACGATCAAACAAGTCAACCTCGCCATGCAAAGCATTGGTGCCGCTCTTGGTAACGGTATTGATCACGCCGCCGGCGGAACGACCATATTCAGATGAGTAGTTCGAAGTGTTGACCTGGAATTCTTCAACAGCCAGCTGCGGAGTGGAATAGCCGGCCCGGGTGCGGCCGCGCTCTTCAGAAAAGAAAGCCTGGTTATTGTCGGCGCCGTCAACGGTATTGTTGTTCAGCAGCGTGCTGATCCCGCGAAAACTCAGCAGACCGAAACCGCTTGAGTCGCTGACCACGCCAGGCGTCAGGATGGCAAAGCTTGACCAGCGGCCGCCGTTGATTGGCAGATTTGCGATCGCCGTTTGATTAAACGTGGGAGCAAATTCCGCGGACGTGGTATTGATCTGCGGCGCTTCTGCATTCACCTCGACCGTCTCCGTGCTGCTGCCGACTGCCAGCCGGGGCGAGAGGTCAGTTACGCTACCCACCTGCACAATCACCTGCTCCGCCTTGAACGGTGCAAAACCCTGCTGGGTAACTGCGACCGTATAGCTGCCAGGCTGCAGTTTGTTGGCGCGGAAGAATCCCGAGCCATCCGTTGTGATCGTTGTTTCGGCGTTTGTGCCATTGTTGCGCACAACGATCTTCGCGTTTGCGACCACAGCGCCGTTAGTGTCGTAAACCGTTCCACCGATGGCGCCATCAGTAGTGGACTGGGCGTAGAGCAGGGCGCCGCAGGTTGCGGCGAACAGCGCTACCGTGAGCAGCCGTTGAATTGAACTCCAAAAGCGTGACATCATTCTCTCTCCTGTGAGGGACGTTCAGCGTGGCGGGACCCGGAAATCCAGGGCACCCATAATAGTCGTCAATGGTGTAAATGCAACCTAGAAATGGTTTCTTCCCGCTAATTTGCTGCTCAATCCTAGCCCACGATTGTTGCCGGAAGATGAACGAATCACAAAAAGTTTGTGGAACTCCTGTGGATGGCTGTGCAAAAGAGAGACTCACGCGTCCACATCTATGAAATATGGGAATTCTGGCGAATTTCTCAGGTGGAAAAATGCCTTGTTGCGCCCTCGCCTGAGGCAGGCTACCTTCATGAGGAAAATCCAACCTAAGGATGGGGTGCCTCCGTTGACCTGGACCGAGACTTTTAATTGCGATATCTGCGGCAAGCAAAAAAGCACGGTAGATCACTGGTGGCTCGCATGGAGCGAGCCGTTTAGCCCTCATGCGGAGGCGCCGGAACGGCCGATGCTAAAGATCTATCCCTGGGAAAACATGCTGGCGCATGACTCTACGGCTAAACATCTTTGCGGCCAGGCCTGCCTGCAGAAGCTGGTGGACCGCTGGCTGAACGTGGAATTGGGATCCTCCCATGCCTCTGCCTCACACGCGGGAAAATAATCGTTCGGTAAGGTTTGCTTCGATCGGCACAGAGGGCAGACGGGCATCGTGGCTTTTGTGGCAGAAGTGAAATCTTAATCGGCTTTGTGGACGCGTGACCCGCTCTGGCACGTTTCAGTGCAGTGTTTGTTTTTGCAGCAGACCAGCAAGGCCGAAACCGAGTGCTTGAAGATGAGCTGTTCCTGCGTTTTGGTTTCAAGCACAATGGAATATTTATCAAACGAACGCACGTTTCCCGAAACCTGCGCGCCGTTCAGCAACTGGACGGTAATGTGCTTCCCGGCCGCAAGAGCCATGTTGAGAAATGATTCCTGAACGTTGATCACTGACATGATTCCACCGATGGCCCAAATCTCTTGTGCCAGTGGCATCCCGCGCCCCCAGCCAGAGCCTGTGGCGGGGCGTGCTACTGATGCCGCTTAAAATAGTGCTGAATTTGCCATAAGTCCAATATATAATTTGGCTAAGTTCAATAGGCACTGACTATGGAAGTACACCAGCTACGATATTTCTGCGCCGTTTCTGAAACCGGGAGTTTCACGCGCGCCGCCGAAAGAGAACAAGTCGCGCAGCCTTCATTGTCGCAGCAGATCATGAAGCTGGAGGAAGAACTCGGCGTTCGGCTGTTTGACCGCCTGGGCCGTACCGTCCGGCTGACGGGGTTTGGGCAGGTGTTTCTTCCCCGTGCCCGCGCCATTTTGGGCGAGCTCAAGGCCGCCAAGGATGAAGTGGCGGAAAGGCAATCGGCGGTCGCCGGCCCCGTGAGCATTGGCGTGATTCCCACCATTGCCCCATATTTTCTGCCGTTGCCGCTGGCGTTGTTTTCCCGGAAGTATCCCCAGGCATCGATTAACGTGGCAGAAGACGTCACCGCGCGCTTGATGGACCGGCTGCGAGCCGGCCAGATTGATCTTGCCATCCTGGCCATGCCTTTGCGCGGCCATGACCTGGAAACTTTCAACCTGCGCACGGAGCGGCTGTTTGCCATTATGCCGCGAGCGCACCGGCTGGCGAAAAAGCGCAAAATCATGCTCAAGGAATTGCGCGACCAGCCTTTTCTTCTGCTGCGTGAAGACCATTGTTTTCGCGATACCGCAATTGAAGTCTGCAAGCGCGCGCGCGTGGTGCCGAAAGTTGTTTTTGAAAGCGGCCAGTTCAGCAGCATTCTGGCCATGGTGGGCGCCGGCTTGGGCATTTCTATTGTTCCTGAGATGGCGGTGGAGCAGCGGCCTGATTGCTCCTACGTCGCTGTGGCGGATGATCGCGCTTCACGCACCATTGGCGTTGTCACGCTCAAGGGCCGCTACCTGAGCCGCGTTCAGCAGGCTTTTCTTGCTCATCTGCATACGTTCTCCCAAAAAGACAATTAGCGGAATTCTGAATTGCATTTGTGCAGTGGCGCGCCTGGCGGTGTTGCAGGTAGCATTTCAGGCGTGCGTAACTTTCAGATTTTGTTTGACGACGCTGAAACTTCTCGAATCGAACATCCCGCCTTTGCGCCTTACGGAAAGCTGGGCTTCCCTCCCGCGCATCCTGAGCGCCCGTGGACTTACGCTAATTTTGTTCAATCCATTGATGGCGTAGCTTCGTTCAAAGGGCCGCACGCCGCGGGGTCGGATATATCGCAGTCGCCGGAAGATCGGTGGTTGATGGACTTGCTGCGAGCCCACGCGGATACCATTCTCACGGGCATCCACACGCTGGTGGAAGAGACCCTGAGCGCGCCCAAGCTGAATGAAGGCCGCGGCCCTGTTTATCGCATTGAAGACGAATCTCTCCGCGACCTGCGCAGCAAGCTTGGCCGCAAGCGCGAAAAGGTGATTTTTGTAACGGCTTCCGGCGGCGTTGATCCGCGCGCTTATCGTGTATTTGACGGCGACCAGATGGACGCGATGATTCTTACCACGAAGGCGGGAGCCGTCCGGCTGCAAGGACGGATTGGCCAGGAGCGGGTGATCATTGCCGGCCAGGATAAAACCATCGATTTGCCAGCGGCGATGCGCATGTTGCGGAAAGAGATGGGCATTGAGCATCTGCTTTGCGAAGGCGGCCCAACGCTTTATGGCAGCATGGCGCGTGCCGGACTGATTGACGAGAAGTTCGTCACGGTTTCACCGGTTGAGATCGGGTTGCTTGTTCCGCCGGAACAGGACATCACACCGGCGGGGACGGGCACGCAGCTCAATGTGCGGCCGACAACGTTTATGTTTCCCGGCTTCACCAAGGAGACCGCTCCGTGGTGGCGATGGATGGGCTGCCGCCGCGTGGGCGACCACCAATTCAATCGCTACAGAAGAAAAGAAGAGTCTTAACGCTGATTCACACTGATAACCTTGATCGGATACTCCGGGGTCGGGGAACGCCAGCCATGAACGTTGCGCCACAGGGGCACGCCGACTCTAGGTTCAACTTTGGGAATTCCGCTCAAAAAATTTGAGGATAGGCGGACCAGAATACCGTGTTGACGCATCGAATATTGCGTAGCTGCTAATTTTCGGCGGGTGGCCTTATGGAGACATTACGCAAGAAATCATTCTGGGGCGCAATGGTTTTTGTCGCGGTGTTCGTCACATCGATTGTGGTGCTGCTGGCCGATAACGCCATGGCCCGGTGAAGCTCTATTTCCTGCCTGCCGCTTCCACACTGCGCGTTGGGTCAGCGCCTTTCCAGGTAACATCAGCCGTTGGACCATAACTTGAAGGCACTGGCTTGCCCAGAAGCCGCAGATAGACGCTGAGCTGAGTGCGGTGATGCGTGGTGTGCAAGACGCGCCGCCAGAAAACCCATATGCGTTCACGTTGCACGTCAAAGAACGGCACCACTTCCAGCCACCATTTCATATCGCGATCCGCCATCCTTGCCAGCCGGGGCGTGCATAGCTCCTGATTGCGTCGCCAAAAGCCTTCAGGAGAGAGATCTTGCGGCAGCAGCGCGGCCGCTTCCGGCTCGCCGCCAAGGCCGATGAATTCGGCAAAGAATCGTCGCTCAGATAGCAGTTGGTGCTTCATGATTTCCAGCACCGTGGACGATCTATCTGCCGGTTTAAAGCCCATGTTTTCCGGTCCGAACTGGCGCCACAGGCTTACGACTTTATTTGTCTCGCTGGCGTACGTATCGAGCAGATGCTGGAAAACCGGGTCTGCGGCGCGCGGTATCTGCGCTTCAGGAATTGCGGTGTATTCATATTGCATTGGCATGATGGCTGCCTCTGGTTTGCTAAGAAACGTTTGACTCTAAATGCCTGCTGCTACATGTCTGCGCTTAAATTTTACGCTCGCGCCGCCTTCGCCGTTGTGGTGGCTGCCGCTCCCGGTTTTACGATTGCCGCCGCAACCAGACCGGCAAACACGAACCCCATTGCCACCGTGCAGACATACGCCAGCGTATAGCTTCCCGGGAAGCCATACCAGTTCCAGTAAGAGATGTTGGTGCTGATGCCAGCAAGAATCCCCGCGACGGTAATGAAGCGCCAGCGCGCGGCAAAGCTGACCAGACTGGTCTGGCCGAGCAGAATGACAGCCAGGAGCACTTGCAGGATGTTGGTCCCAAGCTCAACCCCCAACGCTTTCCCAAAAGAAAACTTGAATGAGGGGTGATACGCCAGCAGGCCTGAAGGCCCGGTTTCAACCTTGTGCATGCGCGCTTCCATGGCGGCGGCCTGTTGCGCACGAGTGGCATTCTCTGGAAGGTCAAGGCCGGGCAGTAAATACAGCCCGTCTTCCGGCATATTGGTCTTCATGGAACCAAGGACCGCTTGTTCATTGGGGATTTCTTTTATACCGGCCTTGCCCAGCGGCAACACGTCATGCGCCACGTATGACCAGAAGAAGAAGGCCAAGCCTCCGAGTACACCCGCCAGCAGCTTCTTTCCCATAAAACGTCTCCTTTAATCACGTGAAGGCCTTAAATTTTCGGAGACCATGCTGCTACGGGAAAGCGCCGGAGTCAATGGCATTGCACGGTAGCTAGAAATTCCGTAATGGGCAGGTTGGGCGCGTCTTCATCGCTATCGCGATGAACGTCCGCCTAAAGGCCCGCGATTCACAAGCGAATCGCTAGACGCCGATACAAGTAGTGGATCAGTTCCCAGAACTGACCCACTACTAGCCATTTGGGCAGGTACCAACAATATTCCGAAACTCGCGGCAGAAGCCTGTAATCTAGTGGAGAGCACTATCAGGATCGGAGTAGCCCTTGGCCGTTGAAGTTGAAGCAAAAAAAGTCGATGCAAAGATAGCTGGTCCAAAGCCGGTTGATGCAAAGGAAGTGGAGTCCAAAAAGAAAAAATCCGCCGCGGCGCATTTGAAGTCGGTGTGGCCAATGATCGGGGAATTGGTCCGCCCCCGGCGCGGGTTATTGGCTTTCAGCTTTACGCTTCTGCTGATCGGGAGGGTTTGCGGGCTGGTATTGCCGGCCGCGCCAAAGTATTTGTTGGATGACGTGATCGGCAAGCATCGCGCGAACCTGCTGCTGCCGCTGGTTTTGGTGGTGCTGGGCGCGACGTTGATTCAGGGACTGACATCTTTTGCGCTCACGCAGCTTCTTTCCAAGGAAGGGCAGCGTTTGATTTCCGAACTCCGGAAGCGCGTGCAAACGCACGTGGGACGTCTCTCACTGAATTATTACGACGCGAACAAGACCGGCGCGCTGGTCTCGCGCATCATGAGTGACGTGGAGGGTATACGCAACCTGATTGGCACCGGGCTGGTTGAGTTTTGCGGCGGCATTCTTACCGCGGTGCTGTCGCTGGTGTTCCTGCTGAAATACAACGCAGAGATGACGGGGATCGCGCTTGGCTTCCTGGTGGTCCTTATGGTGGCGCTCAGCAGGGCGTTCAAAGCTATCCGCCCGATATTCCGCGAGCGAGCCAAGATCAACGCCGAGGTTACGGGCAGACTCACTGAGTCGCTGGGCGGCGTGCGCGTGGTAAAGGGCTATCACGCGGAAGAGCGCGAGTCGAACGTTTTCAGCCGCGGCGTGCAGCGCCTGCTGGATAACGTCTTGAAGTCACTGACCGCTACCTCGCTCATGGGGCTGACTTCCACGGCGGTGATGGGGGTGGTGAGCGCGATCATCATGTTTATAGGGGCGCGCCAGATCCTTGCCGGACACATGACGACGGGCCAGCTTTTCAGCTACACCATGTTCATGGGCTTTTTGATTGCTCCGGTCGCGCAGATGGCCAGCATCGGCACACAGATCACTGAAGCTCTCGCTGGCCTGGACCGCACGCGCGAGGTGCTGGCGGAGAGCCGGGAAGATCAGGACCCCGAGCGCTCGATTGTGCTTGGCCATATCCGTGGCGCGATTACGTTTGAAAACGTGGACTTTTCCTACGAACCCGGCAAGCCGGTGCTGGATGACGTGAGCTTCCACGCGCAGCCGGGAACGGTGACGGCGCTGGTGGGCTCGTCAGGGTCTGGCAAATCGACAATCATCGGCCTGGCCGCTGCTTTCTATAAACCCACCTCTGGGCGCGTGACTGTTGATGGCCAGGACCTGAGCCGGGTGCGGCTTGATTCCTACCGCAGCGCGCTGGGCGTGGTGCTGCAGGATTCATTCCTGTTTGATGGATCGATCAAAGAGAATATTGCTTTTTCGCGTCCTGGGGCCACTGATGAAGAGATTCTTGCCGCCTGCCGCATTGCCCACGTGGACGAATTCACCGAGCGATTTGCCGACAAGTACGACACCATCATCGGCGAGCGCGGGGTGAAACTTTCCGGCGGGCAGCGCCAGCGCGTATCGATTGCGCGCGCCGTGCTGGCCGATCCCCGAATCCTGATTCTGGATGAAGCCACGTCGAGCCTGGACTCAGAGTCAGAGGCATACATCCAACAGGGCCTGAAATACCTGATGCAGGGCCGCACGACATTTGTGATCGCGCACCGCCTGTCAACGATTCGCCAGGCCGACCAGATTCTGGTGGTGGAGGCGGGCAAGATCCTGGAGCGCGGCAAGCACGCCGAGTTGCTGGGGCTGCAGGGCCGTTATTACGATCTCTATACACGACAACATGGACTGGAAGAAAACCTTTTTCTGGCTCCCGGCGAAGGCGACAAAGTGGAAGAAAAAGGCGGTGGGTCGCGTGGAGGCAGCGGTGGCGTACCCGACGCGGTGAGTTTGATAAGAGGGCAGGGCTTCTAGGATCGCGCGGCACCTGGTGCTGGTGCCTTCCGATGTTGAGGCTTCGTGAGTACACTGTTGTTCACTTCAACGATGGTTACCAGAACACATCAGCATTTGCGCGAGGCAGGCACCCCTGTTTTCCAATCCCTGGCTACAATCGTGTCGTCAGTCAGGATTCCAATGTCCAGGGGTTGGCCCCCTAACGCTATGCGGTGCACTTGACGCATGGAATCTGCTTCCAGCGCCACGGCGTCGCCGCTAAATGGCCGTGCCACCCAACAGAGACTCGCGTCGCGATTAAAGCAAAACTTTCCGATGAACTTTCTGGTCCCCGAAGCAGCATCTTGTAATTGTGCAGCCTTTATTGGCGTCAGGCTTTTGCCGTCCAGCTTTACGATAAAGTCATAGTCAGTTGACCAGAATTCGTTGGCCGGCGTGCGATATTGGAACTCGGGATTGCCGCCCCGGTCCGCCAGCGTCAACTTCCGCAGCATCTGCTTCCGCTGAGGATCGTACAGGACGGGGGCGGAATCGCGCTGAATAGATACGATCAGAAGCTGAGTGCCAGGGACCTCCGTGACGCCGATAATGCCCTGATAACCCTTGTCATAGCTGTTGTCAAACCACGCGAACGCCTGCACCGCGACGTCGGGCAAATGAGCTGTCAACAGAAGTCGATAGTCACCAAAGGCCCATCCCGTAAAGGCTCCAGGCAGGTGTGCCCATACTGACAGGTCGCCTTCCAAAGAAATCGCTGGCTCAGTGCATTCGTTTTCTGGAGCGTGTAATGCGAGACGTGAAATCGCCTGACCTGGCGCGGAATGGGAATGTGCAGAAACCTCAAACCTGTCTCCATCCCAATGGTGCAAGACGGCGAAGAACCCTCCTGAGCCGCTGTTGAGGGAAAGATATTTGGCATCACTAAGTTCCACTCGTCGAGGACTTGGCTCTCCCGCGCCAAATACCCATATGGTGCCCTTATCCATCCAACCCAAACTGGATATTGCTTGCGTTCCATCGCTGTTCAGTATCACGAGGGTAGACTTTCACAGGTGGGAGCCGACAGTAAAGCAATGCTGTAAAAGATCCGATTCCAGCCCAACCTAATTTCTGAATGTACCGGTTTGATTTCTGAAACATGGTAAATACGTGGAGTAGAATGCGTGTGCTCTTTCGATCAATCAAATGAAATCAACTTATCTCAAGATTCTTCTTCCATTGTTGCTTACCGTTCAGGTGCTCGCTCAAACTCCCGCTGCTCCCAGGCCCATTGACCTGCTTAAGCAAAAACTCGAGCAGATATCCTCCGGGGTCAGCGCCGATTGGGGTATTTACATCAAGTCGCTGGATACCGGCGAAGAGATCGCCATCAATGCCGACAAGCCCATGGACACGATGAGCGCCATCAAGATCCCGCTGCTGGTGGATGTATATCGGCAGGTGGATGCGGGAAAGATCAACACGGCTGACCGATTCGCGATGAAGACCGCCGACAAGCGCTTTGGCACTGGCGTGCTGCGCACGCTCGATGCAGGGCTGACCCTGAGCTTCCGCGATGCCCTGGAGCTGATGATTATCCAGAGCGACAACTCCGGCACCGATATGGCCTTTGCTCGGGCGGGCGGTCCGGCGCACGTTACCCAGACCATGCACGAACTGGGATTGAATTCCATCACCGCGACCGGCACGAGCTTTGACTGGTTCCGCGCCCTGGCCGAGGCCGGCGACCCCAGCTACGCGAAGTATGGTCCGGAAGAACTGTTCACCAAAGGTTTTCCAGACAAACTGACTGACGCCGACGTCGAGCGGTTTCACTTTGAAGGCAAGCACCCTTTTGGCCTGGCCAGCGCGCGCGACATGGGCCGCTTGCTGGAGATGATGGCGACGAACAAGGCCGCCAGCGAAAAATCCTGCAAGGAAATGCTGCGGATCATGGGCCAGCAGCAGATGCGCACGCGCATTCCGCGCTTCATGCTGGATGACGTTAGCACGCCGCACAAGACCGGCGACTTTCCTCCGTATATCGCAAATGACGTTGGCCTGATCGAGACTCCGGCAGGGCGCGTGGTGGTGGTGTTTTTCTCGGCGCACCATCGCGGCTATTACCAAGAGCTGGAAGACGCGATTGGACGCATGAGCGAGCAGGTGTGGGGATATTTCAATTATCGGGAGAAGGGGAAATGAATCGGGTGATCGGGTGATCGCGCGTGATCTAGTGATCGGAAAGATCAAACCTACCACGGAGATACTGAGGCACAGAGAAGAGGAAACCTTCAGGTGATCTGCAAGCAGGGTGCAGTGGCGTATGGTTCAGTGGGATGCGGGCACGAGAGCCGACTGCGGTTTCGCCAGCGAATGAAAGTGCTTTATCCCGCCGATTCTTTAGGCTTCAGGTACGCGCTGTAGTAGTATTCGCGGCAAAAAGGACAGACAGTGTGGGTCATCTCTGGCCTGGGGCGCTCCACATAGGCCGGAACCCAGTCCCAGATCTCGGGGTCACCATTGCGGCGCGCGCGACGGCAATTGGCGCACATGTGGATCAGGCCAAGCTTGCAGCAGTAGCTGGCATCGTCCGGCTCCCAGACCTCTCGCGTTTGCGGATGCACAACCCGCAACGAATTGATCACCACAAAACCGCTCCCTGGCTTGAGCGGATAGACCTGCATGCGGTAAACGCGAAATACCTGCGCCGATGAGCACTCGTAATCCTGGGATTGCAGGCGTCCCAGGGCGCGGACCCTGCGAAAAAGCTCTATGAAATTTTCGCGCAAAGCCTCAGGCACGAACTGCAGGAATGGCTTGTGCAGTACTGAGGCCGCGAGTACGTTTGGTGTGCCGCCATTTTCCCGGGCAAACCGATCCCATGCTGGGTTGCAATAACAAAACTCAAGCGACTCAGTCAGGCAAAAACACGCATGCGGACTGCTTTCCACAGACGCCGGCATTTTGTCGGGTAGCTTTGCCGGAGTAACACCTGTGTACACACCGTAATTTTAAACGAAGGCGCGGATTTTAGAGCGTGATATTGGTCACAGAGGGTTGCGGCCGGGTACCAGGGAAAGCCACTGAGACACGGAGAAAACCCGAAGTAGAGTTTAACGAAATTCATGAAGCTCACAAAAAATCAGGCTAAGCAGATTCGTGCGGTGAAACGCATGAAGGATGAAGACGTCGATCTTTCGGATATTCCGGAAAAGACGGATTGGAGCGGCGCCGTCGTTGAAAAGTTTTATAGGCCGAACAAGAAGTTGGTGACTGTCCGAAAACGTACCAATAAAAAAACTTGAAGGCCAACAAGTCATTGAACTTTGTTCCGCGATGAAAGTTTGGGTCCTAAAGATGAAAGAGCCGGTCTGCGTAGCTGTGCCGCACCTACGGCGCTTGTGAGTACGTTGAATACACCTACCCAGGGCTCACGCGCCTGGGCTCAATAATTCCGCCCTTTCGGGCTGGATAGACGCGAGAGATAGATCCTCGAACATCACCTGTCGCTAAAGCCAAAGGCTCGAAGGATGGGTCTCTCCCGGACCATAGCTACGACGCAGGAATTCTTGTGTGCGCGCTCCGCTGCTTTTCGTCCCAGCAAGCTAAAACCGCGCTTGATGGGAGCAGCTGCGCGCGGGCCTGCGGCGCAAGGTGATACTTCTCTATCGAAATTTTACGGCCTGACTTCGCAGCCCTCGATTCCCCTTCGGCAAGCTCAGGGTCATCTCGGGCTCAACGCTCAAGTCAGGCCCTGACACTTGTTCTCGTGGGGTCGAAACATGAAAAGGATACTGTGTCGAATCCCATCTTTACGCAAAAAGCGCTGAGAGGATGGCGACCCGGCAGATGTGGAGAAGCGGATTGAACAATCGTCACGATCGTGGATAATTCCGATGCGGTATAATGTAACTACAATATGGTAACTACGTACGATGCGCTTCGAATGGGATGAGGCGAGAAACCGCCAGAATCCTGCGAAACACGGGATCAATTTTGAGACCGCCACGCTGGTCTTTGAAGATCCTTATGTGTTGAGCGATCCAGATCGCGTAGTTGATGACGAGGAGCGGTGGCAGATCATTGGAAGCATCGGTGTCCTCAGTGTATTGGTGCCCCACCTCTGGTGGGACGAAGATGGGGAAGAGGTAATTCGCTTGATCTCAGCCCGAAAAGCGAGTTCGGCGGAAAGAAAATCTTATGAAGCTCACAAAAAACCAGGCTAAGCAGATTCGTGCGCTGAAACGCATGAAGGATGAAGACATTGATTTTACGGATATTCCAGAAAAGACGGATTGGAGTAAAGCTGTCGTCGGCAAGTTCTACCGGCCGATCAAGAAGTCGCTAACGATCCGCATTGACGCTGACGTTCTTGCATGGGTTAAAAGACAGGGCAAAGGGTATCAGACGCGAATCAACAGCTACCTGCGCCAGGCCATGGAAAGCGCGCACAAGAAAACTTAGCGCATTGGGGGAGAAAGATTTAGACGTGTGGATTTCCCCTAAAAGGACATGCTGGGACATTTCCCGACTCTTTGCAGCCTATCTAACATTAACAAGCAAAGACGCCGACACTGACCCAAAGTGATTCGCTCTGTGCAGCCTTCAACGCCATCGTCCGAACTTGTAGAAGGAGCTTTCGCCCCGCGGAAGGTGGAATCTCACGCGCAAAGGGAGTGGAGCGCATTAAGAATTAGCCAACGCAAACCTGGGCATGGGTTAGGCCCAAAGTGAGAGTCTCGAGAGAATTCCCTGATGCGGCGTGGGGGCGGATATGCTGTCGGGGTTCTTCGACTCCCCCTCAGTCCCCGCTCCCCTTCGCAAGCTCAGTGTTCGCGGGCCCTCGTGGTCGCTCAGAATGACAGGTGTAAATGACAGCGAAAAATGAAGGGATAAATGACAGGGGTAGAGGGGCATCCTAAGACCTACAGCGTGGAGAAGTGAAAAGGATTGCGTGGGAATAAGGGCATTGTCCTCTTTCGCTATTGATTCGATAGAGAGAATCCGCTAAAGTGTGGCAGCGCCGAGATGCGCAAGGTCTTTGACAACCAGCAGTCAGCAATCAGCAGTCAGCCAAACCGGGAAGTCTTGCGACCCTCTGCCGATTTGGGATTGGGATTGGGATTGGGATTGGGTCACCCAAGGGTCACCCAAGGGTCACGCAAGGGCCACCCAAGGGCCACCCAAGCGTCACGCGAGGGTCGATTGGCGGAAATGCCTTTGTTTGCAACAAAAGCTGGAAAATGACGGGGTGGGGTGGGCGCGTAGAGCGCGCCTATCGCCGGAATCGCCGACATCGCGCGGAATCGCCGAGATCGGAAAGGCAAAACCTTACCACTGATAAACACGGATTACTGATCAGAATAAGGAAAGATCAGCAGCCCCACCGCCGAGGGTGGCGGTGCCACACGAGCATTGCCGGGGTTAAATTGTGTAAGTGCTTTGGAATCATAGTTGAGGGATGGGGGGAGGGGTAGGTCAGGCGAGCTCTCTTGCTCGTTCCCGCACCAACTCCATCGCTTCCTCTTTCGTGCTGATCTTTCCATCCAACTGCGCGTCTTCCACCGCCGTCAGCAATTCCTTGAAGATCGGGCCGGGTTTGTAACCGGCTGCGATCAGGTCATCGCCGGTGATGAGCGGCGTGGGGCGGATTTGTTCAGCAGGCAGCGTGTGGAACTTCTCCTTCGCGAATTCATACAGGCCCAGGTCGCGATGGCTGCTCTGGCAATCCAGGCGATGCAGTTCCAGATGCTGGTCAAAACGGGGCAGGCGGAAGAAGCGCTTGAGCGTGGAATCCTTCATGCGCATGACGTCGCCAAAGCGCATGTGGTTGGCGACGAGCGAGAGCACCTGGCCGGTATCGTCATTGGAGAGGCGGAAGCGGCGGCAGATTTCCGCAGCCATCTTGGTACCGACTTCGGCATGGCCGTCAAAACGGATGCGGTCTGGCGCGACGCGAAACGTGGGCGGCTTGCCAACGTCATGCAGCAAGGCGCCCAGGGCCAGAGTTTTGGAGCAACCTGCGGGCAGTCCTTCCAGCAGCATGAGCGTGTGGACCCATACGTCGCCTTCAGGGTGATATTGCGGCGGCTGGGCAACGCCCTGCATCTTTTTGATCTCAGGCAGCACCTGCTGCAGCAGGTTGGTCTGGTCCAGCAGCTCAAAGGCGCGGCGCGCGTGGCCTTCAGTCAGCATTTTCAGGATCTCGTCGCGCACGCGCTCATGGCTTACCTGATGGATTTGCGGAGCGAGTTCGCGGACGGCCGCGAAGGTCTGAGCTTCAATCGAGTAGCCGAAGCGGGCGGCAAAGCGCACGGCGCGAAGCATGCGCAGTTTGTCTTCCGCGAATCGATGATGGGCCTGGCCGATAGTGCGAATGATGCCCTGCTTCAGGTCTTCACGGCCGCCGACGTAGTCGAGGACTTCGCGGGTATCGGGATCGAGCAGAAGGCCGTTGATGGTGAAGTCGCGGCGCTGCACGTCCATGCGCGCGTCCTGGGAGAACTGAACTTCGTCAGGATGGCGGCCGTCAGAATAAGCGCCGTCACTGCGGAAGGTGGCGACTTCAATGGCGTAGTTGGCGCGCTCGCCGGCGTCAGTGTCTCGAAACACGGGGACGAGCACCACGCCGAACTGAGCGCCCACGGCAAAAGTCTGCGGGAAGATACGGATGACTTCCTGCGGCGTAGCGGAAGTGGCAACGTCATAGTCGGCGGGTTCGCGATCAAGAAGCAGGTCGCGGACGCAGCCGCCGACGAGATAGGCGGAGTATCCGTGCTGGCGCAGAAATTGCGCGATGCGGGTGGCTTCAATCGCTTTGGGAGAAGAGAGATTCAATCGGCCTCAGGGGCTAAAGCCCCGATTTTTTAAGCTTCTTAACGCAGGCCTGA
Organism: Acidobacteriaceae bacterium; assembly: GCA_027307045.1. Lineage (GTDB taxonomy): Bacteria > Acidobacteriota > Terriglobia > Terriglobales > Acidobacteriaceae > Angelobacter. The sequence continues at coordinate 31,159 of DAHUXR010000014.1, read as the reverse complement.
AGGCCTGCTCCACCCCGTTCAACGGCAAATCCGATGCTGCTCCGTCCGTTCAACGGCAAATCCGATGCTGCTCCGTCCGTTTAACGGCAAATCCAATAATATTAGATATATGTCTGAGAGTTACATTCTGGGGATTGAAAGTTCGTGCGACGAGACGGCGGCCGCGGTTGTGGGCGATGGTGAGCATCTGCTTTCGAACGTTGTATCGTCGCAGATTGCCACGCACCAGCCGTATGGCGGCGTGGTGCCGGAGTTGGCGTCGCGCGAGCATTTGCGGGCCATTGTTCCGGTGGTACGGCAAGCGCTGGCGGAAGCCGGCAAGACGTATGAGTCGATTGACGCAATAGCCGTAACGCAGGGGCCGGGGCTGGCTGGAGCGTTGCTGGTGGGCATCAGTTATGCCAAGGCGCTGGCATTTGCACTGGAAAAACCGCTGATCACCGTGAATCATCTTGAAGGACACATTCACGCGGTGCTGCTGGAAGAAAAACAGAAAGGGAATTTCCAGATCGATTTTCCCCTGCTGGCGCTGGTGGTTTCCGGCGGGCACACGCACTTGTTTCTGGCGCAACAACGCGAGCACGGCTGGACATATAAAAACATCGGGCGCACGCGCGATGACGCCGCCGGCGAAGCCTATGACAAAGTGGCGAAGCTGCTGGGACTCGGCTATCCCGGAGGACCTGTGATTGATGCGCTGGCTCTGCATGGCAATCCGAAGGCGGTAAAGTTTGTTCCGTCACAGATCAAGCATGGCAACCGTGGGACGCCGAAGGCCGAGCAGACGCCGTACGATTTTTCCTTCAGCGGGATCAAGACGGCGGTGCTGCGCTACGTGGAACTGGAAGGAATGCGCGAGTCGGTCATGGCGCGCCAGCAGGCGCTGGCTGGGACCGGCAAGCCCAGCGCCGCAGACGTGTTGGCGCTCTGCGACAAGCGAACGCTGGACCTGGTGGCGTCTTTCCAGCGCGCCGTAGTGGAAGATTTAGTCGGCAAAACATTGCGGGCAGCTCAGGAACGCGACGCGCGCACGCTCTTTGTCACGGGAGGAGTTGCGGCAAATCGAGAATTGAGGGAAACATTTGCATTGCAAGCGGCAGAGGCTGGCTTGGCGGTTTTTTTTCCTTCGCGAAAACTTTCAACTGATAACGCGGCCATGATTGCGGCAGCGGCGTTCCCCAAGCTCAGGGCAAAAGATTTTGCGGGAGCGGATTTTTCCGCCGAGGCGTCGCTGGCATTGCGGTAACGATTCAACTTGTGGCGGGCCGGGGAAAAAGACTTTCCAGAGCTTGATCCATCTGCTCTTCGACGTTCAGGTCTTTATAGATAAAGGCGTGGACCCGCGTGTCCACGGGAGCTTCAGCCAAGGGTTTTGCCGCCAGAACCAGAATGGGAATGCTCGCGGTTTGCTCGTCGGCCTTGAGTGTGTCAATCAGTTGATAGCCGCTGAGCTGGGGCATTTGCAGATCGGTAACGATCAGGTCCGGACGGACCAACTCCAGGGTTTCCAGGGCGGCTATTCCATCGGCGGCGGCTTCAACTTTGAATCCGCGAGATTCCAGAAAGCGGCACACCGTGTGCCGGATGAGCATTGAATCGTCGATAACGAGGGCAAGCATAGACATGAGTGTTCGCAGAAACTGACTTTCATTTTTCTTGATCTTTCTTTTCTAAAAACAGACTTGCGAAGAGCGTAAAAATGCGGCGTGAAAAAGGCAGGAAATCGCCTCTACCAATACGACAGTCATTGAGCCGCCAGCGCTCGGGAAAAACTCAGGCCTCTTCCGGCCTGATGTTCTCTTCAATGGCCATGTCTTTGAACTCGCTGGATTCAAAAACGTCGCCACACTCCTGGCATTCTACAAATTCAGCGTCTTCTTCGCGCGCAACTACACGCACGCGGGGATGCTTGCAGGGTTTCTCCATAGGTATTGGTTCGGGAGGCCGTCTCGAGATAGATAGGTTCTGCGTTGGGTTCATATTCGGACCAAGGCGCAATTCTGCCGATGCCTGTTCTCGAATAGCGGGTATTTTAAGCTTGTCTGTGCGGATGTCAAGTACTTCTGCGCATTGCGGGAGTGCCATATAGGAGGAAATGGATGATGAAAGCCGGGTACCGGGTTGCTGCAAACCCTTAAGGCATGGGATAAATGCCCGAAGAACGGGCTTTTTCCACCATGACCTTTGTCACCGCAGAAGGAGCATGGGTGGCCATTCCATTTTGGGCCGAAGCCACGGCAGCTTCAAAAGTGCTTCGTCCTGTAAGGGCAACGTCGATAAGAAGGAACTTGGGCGAACCTTCAGCGACACGGACGCCGGCATAAGCATGACCGGGTACGATCACAATACTGGCGTCCATGCCAAGATTTTCAAAAAGCGAGGCATACATCACCGCCGCGTCAATGCAGTTTGCGCTGTTTTCCGCCAGGCTTACCCGCGGCATGCGGACCCGCTCGCTTACGCCCTTATGGTCGCCCAGTGTCGCCGAGCTCTTTACGTAGGAAAGGCCGCCATGCTGCAGCGCATTAAAGATAGCGCGAGCTTCACGGTAGGTTTCCTGTTCCTGCTGCGCCGCGGTTTTCCAGATTTCGTATCCCGGCAGACGGTGGTCGGCAGTGAAATGCTTGGCCCGCGAAAGCACAGTTTCCACATTCCGGTCATGCGGTGTTACCCAGGAGGCGATGAACGAGGCATATTTGAAGCCGTTGCCCCAGAACATATCTTCCGCTGACCTGAGCCTTACGGGAACCGTCGTTTCATACGAGCTGTTGGAAGCCGGATCGGTAATGGTGACCTGTGCCGTGGCGGCCGTGATTTCGTGGTTTTGGTACAGGCGAGGCAGAAACGCAGGGGCAAAAACTACGGTTCGTGTTACGCCCGGGGTTACCGAGACGGTCTGAATTTCCTGGTCGCTCCAGCCTGGGATCTTTACGCTGATGCGGCGGGACATTGGGTCCTGCGAGGTGTTTGAAAGCGTCACGGACACAACGCCAAACGTCCGGTCGCCCTGGCGCTGCAAAGATGCGTAATTGGCGAAGACAGGATAAATTTCACCGTCAATGCCAGCCTGGATCTTATAGGTCGGTAAAGGCTGTCGAATGGGCGTTGGTGGACGAAGATCGCCGCGATCTGTTCCGGCATCCCCGGCGAACGAAGGGATCGACAGCGACAGGCTTAGCAAAAGCGTTGCGGCGAACACCGATTTCGTGCGGGAAAGCATGCAGTTTGCAGCATAGAGGCATGCTTGGGAAAAACAATCGAGCTTACGCCTTAAAATCGCTTGTAAGGCGTGATGGAGTTCCTAGTCTCGTGTGTGGAGTTACATAAATTTGAGCAATATTCCAATTTTGGAATGCCGCTCACAAGAAATCGATTATCGAAGGATGTGGTTCGCACAAAACTTGGCGTAACTTATTGATCTTTAAGTCTTTCTGGAACTCTGTGAGCGCCCAATTAAGTACCGGACCGCCACATTCTCGGTAATGCGAAAGCACCACCAGCCAGCGCCAGCACCGCCGGGAAGCATTCCAGCATGTAACGCGGTTCTGGATTTTCCAGCGAGCTTAGAAAGAAAGACCGCAGCAAGATAAAGCCGATCACAAAAACTCCCGCGACACCTAGCCGGGAACCCAGCCATCCGCGCAACGCCGCCGCCAGATAAAACAGATTTAGCCCCGCCCAAAACATCGCGAACCAGCTTTCCCTCTCATGCTTCCGGAACTCCCACCAGCGCGTTTCCACGTCCAAAAGTTCGGTGCGCGGACGCAACCACATGTCCGCTGTCCGCAGAAATGGCAGCCAGACGAAATAACGCAGGTGGCTATGTTCCTGTCGCTGTCGTGCAATCTCTTCAAACTCGGCATCCATTTGCGGGTCGACATAGAGCTGCTGGTTGTAAAGCGCGATGACCGCCAATGTCTTTTCATACTCTGGACGAGTATCAAAGGCACGTTCAGGAAGCTGCTGCGGATCAATCGGCTCGCCGGAGACGCTCCAGTACACCTCTTCCACGGAGACGTAATCCACCATCCAGGTCTTCACCCAGTGATTGAAGCCGCGCGGGAGAAATTCCGAAGGGTCATTGGCGTAGCGCGAAGCCAGCGGCTGCCACACGTGAAAAACACGCCAGTTGCGGACCGTCCAGGGCACAAGCGGGCCAAGGCTGGTGATTGCCAGCAGCATCCCGGCAAAGATCGCCTGCTTTTTGTTTGTCTTACGAAAGAAGATCACCAGCAGGGCCAGCCCCAGCGCCGGAAGAATGAGTCCGTTATCAGGACGCATAAAAATACCTGCTGCGTTCCACAAGCCTGCGATCGCCCACAGCTTGCCGGCAGGAGCGTCCTGCTCCAGTGCTTTCAAGCCGCGCACGCCGTAATAAAGCGCATGCGCCACGCAGCAGATGGCCAGCGTCTCAGAAAGCGGAGCGGCAACATAACACGCGGTGAAAGGGCAGAACGCAGCCAGCAGATACGCGGCTTTGGCCGCGCGGGCATTCATCAGTTCCAGGGCTAAAGCGGCGAATACCAGGCATGTATTGGTATCGATGAGCGCCTGTGCAATCATCACCGCCGTGTAGTGTTCCCGGCCAAAAATGGCGAACATCGCAGCCAGAAACCCGGGATATCCGGGCAATCGGATCAATGTGGGGCGGACAGCGCCATTGTCGGTGAGGCCGAAGATCCCGTGATCCAGCCAGTTTTTGGCGATATCGCCATAGACCCAGGTATCCCCGGCAAGGTGCGGATAGCGGAAGACAAAGAAGAATCGCAAGCCCAGTCCGGCGATGGTTACCAGCAGGAAGAAGAGCCAGTTGCGCCGCACCAATTCGATGAGTTTTATCATGGATGGGGAATGCCCTAGTGTAAAGGCGCGTTCCCAGTCGTACAACTGCAAGGGGTACGCAAGGGCAATGCCCGATTGACCTGCCTCTCCCTGCCGCTTACGATGGTTACTAACAATCCAGCAATGGCAAAATCCATCTTTTATGATCCTGACCGGAAGCGGTGGGGGCGCTTGCGCATACTGCTGAGTGTGCTTGGCGCCATCATCAGCGGCCTTGTGCTGTTTTTTATCGTCACGGTTTTCGTGCAGTCTGATCCGCTGCCCCACGTGCTGATGCCGGAGCAAAAGCGCAACCTTCGCGCCTTGAAGGAGCGCGAACATCGCAAGCGGCCCAGCGCAAAGAACACCCACCGCAAAACAAAGTCTTCGCCTTCACAGGTGGTGCTGAATACGGATGAAGGCATTCGCGCGGCGTATTACGTCACCTGGGATGCGGCAAGCTTTGTCTCGCTCAAGGAATACTATCCTCAGCTTGATATCCTCTTTCCCGAATGGCTGCATGTGCTCACGCCAGATGGGCATTTACAAGGTTTTGACAGCGTGAACCATCCCTTTCAGGTGGTTGAAAACGGAATTGTCCATTCCACTGACGACAAGGTGATGCCTTTTCTGCGGGCAGAAAAAGCTGAAGTGGAAGTCTTTCCGCTCATCAACAATTTTGAAACTGTGAGCAAGCAATGGCTGCCGGCCATAGGAGATTTTCTGATGGATCCCACGGCGCGGCAGACTTTCCGCACACAGCTTCTGCTCTATCTGGCCAGTGACAAGTTCAAGGGCGCGGCAATCGACTTTGAAGAAATACCGCTAAAAGCCCAGCCCGGATTTGTGGCGCTGATCCAGGAACTGGGCGATGATCTGCATGCTCGGGGGCTAAGGCTGTACGTGAACGTCCCAGTGGCGGATAAGGATTACGATTATCGGGCGCTCGCCGCCGCTGCCGATGGCCTGGTCATCATGAACTATGACCAGCATCAGGTCACCAGCGCTCCCGGCCCGGTCGCTGCGCAGGATTGGTTTACCGCCAACCTGAAGCAGGCGGTAAAAGACATTCCCAAAACCAAGATCATCTGCGCCATCGGCAGTTATGGCTATGACTGGAAGCTTTCTGGCCGGAGGAAGCGCATTACCAACGTTGACACCAACAACGTGCAGGAAGCATGGCTGCATGCAAGGGAGTCCAGCGCGGAAGTTGAACTCGATTCCGATTCGCTCAATCCTCATTTCGCTTATATGGAAGATGGCGGCCAGGAACATCAAGTCTGGTTTCTGGATGCTGTCACGGCGCTGAACCAGATGCGCTCGGCGCGCGATCAGGGTATTCGTACGTTTGCACTATGGCGCCTGGGATCGGAAGATCGATCTCTCTGGAAGATCTGGGACAATCCCACCGAAACCGGCGCCGAGCAGAAACTTGCGGTAGTTCCCTCAGGCGAGGACGTTGACAAGGAAGGCGATGGCGAAATTCTCTATATCCAGCAGAGACCGAAGCCCGGCCAACGGGACGTCAAGCTCGATTCGGACGGCAAGCTCGTCACTTCAGAAAGAATGACCGTGTTGCCCGAGCCGTATCAACTGAAGGCGCTGGGCTGGAAAGAAAAACAGGTTGCCATCACCTTTGACGACGGTCCCGACCCGGAATACACGCCAAAAATCCTCGATATCCTGAAGCGCGAAAACGCCACGGCCACGTTTTTCCTCATCGGCTTGCAGACGCAAAAGTTTCCCGGACTGGCGCAGCGCATTTACGATGAGGGCCATGATATTGGCAATCATACGTTCACCCATCCCGACATCAGCGACGTTTCATCCTGGTACATGAAGCGCGTGGAGTTGCAGCTCACTGAAAAATTGTTTGCCAGCAAGATGGGTGTTAAGCCCTTGTATTTCCGCCCGCCTTATTCCATTGACCAGGACCCTGATATCGCTGACCAGGTGCGGCCGCTGGAACTTGTCCAGACCGAAGGCTACATCACGGTGGGATCCAAGATTGATCCTAATGACTGGAGAAAAGGCCAGAGCGCCGTGGAGATCGTCTCTGAAGTGATGGACCAGGCCCAGCGCGCGGCCACCAAGGGCTGCCAGACACGTGGTCCGATTTATTGCGGGAACATCATTCTGCTGCATGATGGCGGCGGTGATCGCGCTGCAACCGTCGAGGCCCTGCCCGCCGTCATTGAAGGCTTGCGCGCGCGGGGGTTCAAGATCGTAAGCGTTGAAGAGCTGTTGGGCAAAACTCGGGCTGACGTGATGCCGCAGCTTCCTCCTAATGAAGTACTCGGAGCGCGACTGGACGGTTACGTCTTCCAATTGGGCCGATGGCTCGCGCAATTTATTGTCCTGGTCTTTTTTATTGGTGACGTACTGATGAGCGCTCGACTTCTGGGCATTGGCGCGCTGGCCACATTCGATCGCCTGCGGACGCCGGCGCCCGTCGGCGGCCCGGATTATAAGCCGAAGGTCACAGTCATCATCCCGGCGTTCAATGAAGAGAAGGTCATTGAGAATACCGTCCGTTCCGCGCTGGCTTCAGACTACCCGAATTTGCGGACGATCGTGGTGGATGACGGCTCAAAGGATGCGACATCCGCCGTGGTGCGGGAAAAATTTGCCAAAGAGATTGCTGATGGCCGCGTCCTGCTGTTGACCAAATCCAACGCCGGCAAAGCGGAAGCGCTCAATCACGCGCTGAAGTATACGCAGGATGAAATTTATGTCGGCATTGATGCCGATACCGTAATTGCGCCGAATGCCATTTCCATTTTGGTCCCGCATTTTGCGGACGCCAAAGTGGGCGCGGTGGCGGGCAATGCCAAAGTTGGCAACCGCGTGAACCTCTGGACGCGCTGGCAGGCGCTGGAATACATCACCAGCCAGAACTTTGAGCGCCGCGCTCTCAACGTGTTTGGCGCCGTAAGCGTGGTGCCGGGAGCGATTGGCGCATGGCGCGTCTCTGCGGTCCGCGAAGCCGGCGGCTACCATACCGATACAGTGGCGGAAGATGCGGACCTGACAATGTCGCTGCTGGAAAATGGCTGGCGCGTGGTGAATGAAGATCGCGCTTTGGCGTTTACTGAAGCGCCGACGAATGCGCGCGGGCTCATGCGTCAGCGTTTCCGCTGGTCCTTCGGCATTCTTCAAGCCGTGTGGAAGCACGGCGCCGCGATTCGCCGCCGCAGCCGCCTGGGCTGGATTGCCCTGCCCAACATTATTATTTTCCAGATCATGCTGCCGCTGGTATCGCCTTTCATCGACATCATGTTCCTGTTTGGCGTGCTGGAGTATGCCGCCGCTCGATACTTCCATCCGGAAAGCACGGACGCAAGCAGCTTTGAACGGCTTGCTTTTTATTTCGTGATCTTCCTGGCCATTGATTTCATTGCTTCGGCCCTGGCGTTTCTGCTGGAGCGCCGCGTGGAAGGGACAGGCGAAGACGCGCAGCTGCTGCTCCACTTGTGGCTCCAGAGATTTTCTTACCGGCAGCTTTTCTCCGCAGTGCTGGCCAAGACCGTAAAGCGCGCCATCGACGGAAAGCCCTTCGCCTGGGACAAATTGGAGCGCACCGCCGCGGTCACCAAGAACCGCATACCGGTTACGCCTACTCCTGGTCCTAACTGATATCCGAGAGTCCCGGCTTATTGCCCCGCAGCCTGCGGCTTGATGATTTCGTCCAGAATATTCGGCTGTCCATCTTCGCGAACCAGGTGCGGATAGCGCTCCCCCTCGTGATAGTTCACCTGATACGTGCTGTAGTATTCGCCGTTCTCCGCCAGCAAGGATATTGGTTGCTGACCGTGAACCGATCCTCGCAACGCAGCGCGCACCACGTCTTTTGACCACTTGCGGCCGTTCACAGCGATAACTTTCATTCCCGGCCCAAGACCGGCGGCATAGGCGGGCGATCCGGGAATCACGTCGCGTACATCACCTTCCTTGGTGGCGACGAATCCCAGAGAAAAACTCAGGTCAATTGATTCACTGTTTTTTTCTCGGGCTTCCATCGTTGCATTCTTCTGCGCGGTATAGACCAGCTTCCACCCGCCATTTGTGATGCCACCCATGGGAGCATGCGGCGATTTGGAGTCCAGACGCTCCCGCAGCAGTTTGGCCCAGTCATTCGGCACAACCTGGTTGAGCGCAGTGACAACATCTTCAAATTTGTACGGAACAACAGTTGGCGGGCCGCTCTGGCCTCCATAAAAAAGACGGCAAAAGTCATTCAAGGATTTTTGACCGTTGCTCTTTTGCCGCAGAATAGAATCAACTTCCAGCCAGATCAGGTAACCTTCAGGATAGTAATCGGCTGTGCGGCGCCAGTTGGTCCATTCCGCGGGCGCGGCGAATAGGGTCTGCACGCTCGTGGCCGTGTCTTGCAGCGGACGCCAGATCCGCCCCGCGCGATGATCAAGCATGGCTGCCGTGTAGGCCAGATTCTCACGGAACTGGTCAGGCGAACGCAGGCCGGTCCGCGCAGCGAGCAGGTTGCCCAGATAGTCGGTCAGTCCTTCATAAACCCAAAGCAAATCGCCATGCATCGGCTCCTGATAGTTGGGCGTAACCAGTCCCGCAGGACGCTTGTATTTGCCATTCCAGGAATGAACAAATTCATGCGGCAGAAGATCGGCCTCCAGATCGTGCACGTTGGCGTCACTGAACATTTCTTCATCGGTCCCGTTGTCACTGGATTCGTGATGCTCCAGGCCGTGGTGCGCCGTCTGATCACCCAGCGTGAGAAGAAATGTGTACTTGGTGTAGTGCCGCGCGCCAAAAAGCTTTCCGGTTTCCGCCACCAGTTGCTTCAGGCTGGCGATGTCTTTATCGGTGATCTGGACCGCTTCATCACTCTCGCCCACCATATCAACCACGTGCGTGAGCGGTTCACCGTTGGGAGTAATCTGTACCTGCCGGTAGATTGATCCCGCGATCAAGGGCGAATCGACCAGCCGTGTGAGTGAGACGGTCTGGAACTCCACGGAATTTCCGTTCTGGTGCGTGGGCGTAAGCGCGGTGCCAAACTTCCAGCCTTCCGGCAGCCGCAAGGAGGCCGCTACCTGTACAGAGTCAGTAGTGGCCCCTTTTGGATATAACACGACCTGGTTCCACAGCAGGTCCAGCACCTTGCTGGATGCCAGGGAACTCTTGCCGTTGTAAGTAATCGTGTCATACGAAGCATGCAGCTCGGTCACGCCAGCTGGAATCTGCAAGTGGAAGGCATACATGTCTTCCAGATCGCGCTGCCATTCCAACTCCCCGCCGCCGGCTTTGAAATGCAGCCCGGTAAAATTCTGGATCGGGCCTGTTGGCCGATGGTTGCCGGGGATCCACTTGGGATAGACAATCGTGACCGGTCCTGAAGTCACGGGAATGGTAAGCGTGGCATGCAGGATGTTGCGAGGCGCGTCAGTCGCATCCACGCTCAGGCGCTCTATACTGCTGGTTTGGCCCAATGCCGCGATACTCCAGAGAAAAAATGCAACCACCAGCTTGCACGGATGAGTAGACATGAATGCTCCTGCTAAGAGTTACCAAGGGAACAGAAACCCGTTATGGTACCTTTTTGCTGAGGCAGTTGGCGAGGTAATTTAAAACCAGCCCGTGATGAGGCCGAATGATAAAAGATCGTTTCTCAAGAAATGTCTTCCTGCTGGCAGGGATTTATGGCCTCATTGTCCTGCTGCCGGGGTACTTCGGCGAAAAGACTCTGGCGCAAAAGATGCCCCCGGCAATCACGCATCCTGAGTTCTACTACGGCTTTTTGGGCGTAGCAGTAGCCTGGCAGGTTGCGTTCTTGATCATCGCGCGCGATCCGCAGCGCCTCCGTCCGCTCATCCCGGCGGCAGTCCTGGAAAAACTTACTTATTGTGTCGCGTGTGCTGTACTGTTTATTTCAGGGCGGATCCCGATCATCGTGGCTCTGGGCGGCGCCGGAGATTTTATTCTGGGAACGCTATTTACCATTTCATATTTCAGGCTTAAACCGGCGCAAGCAGCGCAATAAAATAGGAGAGACCTTTTGCCGACTCACATTGATAAGCCCACTCGGATCCAGGCGGCGGGCAACATCCCGAAGATCATTGACGAATTTTTTGGCCGCGTAAATTCAAAGACGGAGCGCCTCAGCATCGCGCACATGCGTAGTCCGGCGGGATGGCTGGAACCCGGCCAGACACCGGAGTTTGAGGAATACACCATCGTGATTCGAGGCAAGCTGCGTGTGCAGCATAAAGATGGATCATTTGACGTTTCTGCCGGACAAGCCGTAGTGGCCCATCCCGGCGAATGGATCCAATATTCCACCCCGGACGAGGCCACGGAGTACATCGCGATTTGTCTTCCAGCATTTTCTCCGAAGACTGTCCATCGAGACGACGCGCCATAAACAACAAAAAAGAGGCGGCCCCCTGGGGTCCGCCTCGCTTCGCTCTAGTAAGGTGTGTCTAAACACCCCTGGAGTTCCAATCAGTTATTTAGGGTTGCTCATATTGTCGGACTTTGACTTGTCGGACTTGTCCGGCGTGGTGGCGGAAGCAACTTTCAGGTGGTTCTTTACTTTCAGGCCACCGGAGTTTTCCTTCGCAATGCGCTCGGCCGCTTCCTTCGCGTCCTTGCTGGGAACGGTTCCGGTCAGATCAACCGACTTGCCATTCTTCACGTCTACCGTTACGTTAGCGCTGGCCAGGCTCGGATCCTTCTGGATCGCGGACTGGATGGTGCTCTGTACGTCGCCATTGGCGGCGGCCGGAGCAGCGTCACTCTGCGGCATTTTGTTCTGGTCAGTACTCTGATCGGATTTGTTCTGATCAGTGTTTGGCAGTTGCTGCGGCGAACTTGCAGGGTTCTTGCTCTGGTCAGGAGCCGTGGTGGATGGCTGCTGATCCGGCATCGATGATGGCTGCGAAGTGGAGCTCGGCGCTGTGCTTGGAGCTGTGCTCGGCGAAGCCGGTGTGCTTTGTGCGATTGCGAACCCGCTACCCAACGCTACGATCAATGCAAGCTTATTGAAATTTCTCACTAGTATCCTCCGTTTTCCGTTTTCTAGATTCGGGCCCCTCGGCAACAGATACGCGTATACCAAGGATGAGCGACGAAGCTCGCGTAATCGGGGCCATTTTGGCTGCTACAGTTGGATTAGATGCCCACCTCCAGGGCGAGTTGGCTCCTCAGCGCTGGATTCGAGAGCTGCTGAAATGTCCCTGAGAGTGACCTTAGAGTCAGGCATTTTTACTTTTTGGGAAATCGCGTGATTCGGTGGGACGAGGTGAATTGCTGCTCATCAGCCTCTCCGCCTGATATATTTATCGCCCGTGAACCATCTGCGCTCCACAGTCGACCGCCAATCAAGCGGCTACAAGACGAACTATGCGGCCATGCACTCCGCGGTGGAACGCCTGCGCGCCGGACTGAAACGCTCCACCGAGGGCGGCGGCGAAAAATACGTGAAACGCCATGTGGAGCGAGGCAAGCTGTTGCCGCGCGATCGCGTGGAGATGTTGCTGGACGAAGGCTCTTTCTTTTTAGAAATCGCGCCACTCGCGGGGCATGGCATGGAGAATGAATCTCCGGGCGCAGGAGTCGTTGGAGGCGTGGGGCTGGTCTGCGGGCGCGAGTGCCTGGTCACGGCGAACGAGGCCACGGTAAAAGGTGGCGCCACCGGTGAAGCAGGCCTTTGGAAGAACGGGCGGCTGGCGGACATCGCACGGGAAAACCATCTCCCGAGCATCCTTTTAGTAGAGTCCGCCGGCGCCGACCTGCCGCAGCAGAGCAAAATTTTTGTCGCCGGAGGGCGCGGCTTCCGCGAAATCACGCGCCGTTCCAAAGAACGCATCCCCACTATCTCTGTTGTGTTTGGCAGCTCTACAGCCGGCGGTGCTTACTTGCCGGGGATGTCTGATTACGTGGTGATGGTGAAAAAGCAGGCGCAGGTTTTTCTGGCCGGGCCGCCGCTGGTGAAGATGGCGACAGGCGAAATCAGCGACGAAGAATCTTTAGGCGGCGCGGAGATGCACTCGCGGATTTCCGGACTCTCCGATTATCTGGCGGAAGACGAGCTTGACGCAATTCGCATTGCGCGCGAGATCATCAGCCACTTCAACCTGAAGAAACCCGACCTGCCGCACATGGCGGAAGTAAAAGAGCCGGTGTTTGATCCCGATGAGTTGCTGGGCATTGCGTCGGCTGATGTGCGTGTGCCCTTTGAAATACGCGACGTGATTGCCCGCATCGTGGACGGAAGCGAGTTTGCCGAATTCAAGCCGGAGTATGGGCCAACCTTGGTCACAGGTTTCGCGCACATTCACGGCTTCCCGGTGGGGATTCTGGGAAATAACGGCGTGTTGATGTCGGAATCATCAGGCAAAGGCGCGCAGTTTATCCAGCTATGCAACCAGCAGGACATCCCTCTGCTATTTCTGCAGAACATTACCGGATTCATGGTGGGCCGCAGCTATGAAGAAGATGGCATCATCCGCAACGGCGCCAAGCTGATCAACGCAGTTTCAAACTCCACCGTGCCCGCCATCACGATCATGGTGGGCGGATCCTACGGCGCGGGCAACTATGCGATGTGCGGACGCGCCTACGCGCCGCGTTTTCTTTTCACATGGCCCAACCACCGCATTGCCGTGATGGGCGAAAAGCAGCTTTCCGGCGTGATGGACATTATCAAGCGCGAAGCAGCAGCCAAGACGGGCCAGCCCATCGACGAAGCCAGAATGGAGATGGGCAGGAAGATGCTGGAAGACCAGATCGGGAAAGAGTCCGATTGCTACTTCGCAACGGCGCGCCTGTGGGATGACGGCATTATCGATCCGCGAGACACACGCACCGTGGTGGCAATTGCGTTGTCCGCGGCGTATAACGCTCCGGTAAAAGGCACGATGGAGTGGGGAGTGTTCAGGCATTGATGGTTTTTTATTTCGAGCGAAGCGAGGAACACATTAGCTGTGTTGAACGCGCGATCACGATAAAGAGTTTGCGGCCGTAGGGATCTCTCGCTACGCTCGAGATTTCAGAAAAAGAGCTAGCTGCTTATAAAACAATGAAGATCTTCTCCAAGATACTCATCGCCAATCGCGGCGAGATTGCCGTGCGCATTATGCGCACCTGCCGCGAGATGGGTATTGCATCCGTTGCCGTGTATTCGGAGTTCGATCGCGATGCGCTGCATGTCCGGTTGGCGGACCAGGCTGTGCCGATTGGCGGCGCCCAGGCCAAAGAGTCGTACCTCAATATCGAAAAGATTATCGCTGCGGCGCGGCTGACCGGCGCTGACGCGATCCATCCCGGCTATGGATTTTTGGCGGAGAATGCCGCGTTTGCTGCGGCTTGTGAAGATGCGGGGATTGTGTTCATCGGGCCGCGCGCGGATGTGATCAGAGCGCTGGGATCAAAGAGCGAAGCGCGCAAGCTGACGCAGGAAGCGGGCGTGCCTGTGGTACCCACGCCAGCGGAGAACGAATTCCCCAAGTTGATCAAGGCCTCACTCGGCGGCGGCGGTCGCGGCATGCGCATTGTGCGCAATGCAGCCGAATTCAAGGAAGCTTTCTCTGCTGCCCGGGGCGAAGCCGAACGCGCTTTCGGTGACGGCGCATTACTGGTAGAAAAATATATTGAAGCAGCGCGCCACGTCGAGATCCAGATCTTTGGCGATCATCACGGCGGTGTGATGCATCTTTTTGAGCGCGACTGCTCGGTCCAGAGAAGGCACCAGAAGATCATCGAGGAGAGTCCTTCGCCTGCGGTCACGCCGGAAATTCGGAATCGCATGACGGATGCGGCGATAGCGTTGGCGCGAAAGGTCGGCTATACCAACGCTGGTACGGTGGAGTTTCTGCTGGCGCCTTCCGGTGATTTCTATTTCATTGAGGTCAACACGCGCATTCAGGTGGAGCATCCGGTTACGGAGATGGTGACCGCGTTGGACCTTATACGGCTTCAGATCGAGATTGAGCAAGGCGGCAAATTACCCGCCGAGCAGCCCCAGCAGACAGGCCACGCGATTGAAGCGCGGCTCTATGCCGAAGATCCCGCGAATGACTTTCTGCCTTCGACCGGAACGCTGCACATGTGGCGACCGCCGCAGCCGTCAGATGGATTGCGCATAGACAGTGGGGTGAACGAGCAAGATGAGATTGGCGTTTACTACGATCCTTTGCTGGCCAAGGTGATTGCGTACGCCGACGACCGCGAGTCGGCGATTCGACGGCTGACATACGCCCTGCGGAACTTCGCTGCACAGGGCGTGCAGACCAACCGCGAGTTTCTGATTGCGATGCTGGAGTCAGAAGAATTTAAGAGCGGCAAGGCGCATACCGGTTTTAAGCTGGCGGTGTCCACGAAGGTCGATGAAGAGCTGGACGGGTTGTTTTGTTCTGTGGTGCGGACGTACATTGAGCGAACGGAGCATGCGCGACGCAGGATTCTTCCGTCGATACCGCCGAGGTTTCGCAACAATCCCACGCCTCCACCGGCGACGAAGTTCGCTGTCGGCAAAAGGGAATATCAGGTTGGCGACTCGCTTGGCACAATCGACACACTTTCTGTCGGCGAAGACCACGTCGATGCGCTGGTGAAAGGCGTGCGCCATCGCTTTGGCATTTGCCGGCGTGGAGCCGACTATTACGTGCGCTCAAGCCTGGGACAGCAACTGGTCAGGCGGCTGCCGCGCTTCCCGGAAAAGACGGCCGGCGGGCAGCACCAGAGCGCGAATTCGCCCATGCCGGGGCAGGTGCTGCGCATTCTGGTGGCGGAAGGACAGCAGGTAAAGCCGGGGGATGGATTAATCGTGCTGGAAGCCATGAAAATGGAGCAAACTATAAAGGCCACAATTCAGGGCGTGGTGCGGGCGGTGCTGGTAAAGCCCGCGGAGGTTGTGGCTCCAGGACAGATGCTCGTGGAAATTGAAGCCGTGGAGGATGCCAATGAGCACGCAAGCAGTACAGCAGCAAAGCACTGAATATCCTTATTTCACTGAAGAGCACGAACTCATACGGCAGACGGTTTCGCGCTTTTGCCGGGAAGAGATCGCTCCGTTCGCGGCGGAGTGGGACGATGAAGGCATTTTTCCGCGCGAGCTTTTCACCAAGGCCGGCGCGCTGGGGATGTTTGGTATCCGCATTGATCCCAAGTGGGGCGGCAGCGGGCAGGACTGGTGGGCCACGGCGGCCTACGTTGAAGCCATGGCGCACTCTGACAGCGGCAGCATCAACATGGCGTTCCTGGTGCAGTCTGACATGGCGCTGCCGGTGATCCAGGAACTGGGCACAGAGGAGCAGAAGGCCGAGTTTATTCCGCGGGCAGTGACCGGCGAATGGATCGGATCGCTGGGCATCAGCGAGCCGGGCGGCGGATCTGACGTGGCGGCGATCAAGACGCGCGCGCGCATTGAAGGCGGCGACCTGATCATCTCCGGACAGAAGCTGTGGATCACCAACGGCACGCGGGCGGACTACATTGTGCTGGCGGTCCGCACGGGCGGTGAAGGCCACAAAGGAATTTCTCTGGTGCTGTTTCCGACGAAGACAAAAGGATTTTCCGTCGGCAAGAAGCTGAAGAAGATCGGCAATCTGGCCTCGGACACGGCGGAGCTGTTCTTCGACGAATGCCGTTTGCCGCTGCGTTACATTCTGGGGGAACGCGACAAGGGCTTTTATTACATCATGGAAAATTTTCAGGGCGAGCGGCTGGTGGCTTCACTGGGCGCGCTGGCGGCCATGGACAAAGCCCTGCGCTGGGCTATTGACTATGGGCACGATCGGAGCGCCTTCGGCCAGCCGATTGGAAAGTTCCAGATCTGGCGGCATCGCTTCGCCGAACACCTTACCGCCGTGGAAGCCGGCCGCTGGCTGACCTATCGCGCGCTGGACCTGGTGAATCACGGCAAGCGCGCGGTGCGCGAAATCACCATGGCCAAGCTTTACACCACAGAGCTGTCACAGAAGATTGCTTACGACTGCATGCAGATCTTCGGCGGGTTCGCGTACACCACGGAGTATCCCATTGGGCGCATGTGGCGCGACCTGCGCTTGAACACCATTGGCGCGGGCGCTTCAGAAGTGATGAAAGAGATTATTGCGAAGGAAGAGAAATTGTGAAGAGCGGTAGTTGGTACTTGGTATGTAGTACTTAGTTTCTGAAATCTCGAGCGCAGCGAGAGATCACTATGGCCTTTAGGCCGGTGGAGTTCCCGCTAAATCGTCGTGGTGATAGGGATCCCTCGCTCCGCTCGGGATTAAACAAAATACAATGACTGACCTTGAGTACAACCTGATTCACCGCTTCAACATAGGCGACGCGTTGCGCCGCAGCGCTGCCCGCACGCCCCAGCAGCGGGCCATCCACTTTATGGGGCGCGAGCTTACGTATGCCGAACTGGACGCGCTGTCCAACCGCATGGCGCGCAAGCTCATTGCCGCAGGCGTGAAGAGTGGCGATTCAGTGGCGATCTTTGCCACCAACTCGCCGGAATATGTAGCGGCGTTCTTTGGCTGTGCCCGCATTGGGGCGACGCTGGTTCCGGTTAACCTGATGTTTACCGCTGAAGATGTGGCGTATGTGTTCGAGAAGACGCGGGTCAGGACGCTGCTGGTTGAGCCGATGTTTCAGCCCAAGGTCCTTGCTCCGCCGGCGAACTGCTTTGTGCTAGACGACAAATTTCGCGAGTCATTGAATGAATTTGACTCTGCGCCGGTTGAGCAATCGGTTGAGAGCGAATCGACGCACCTGATTATCTTTACCAGTGGAACCACGGCCAAGCCAAAGGGCGTGGTGCTGACACACCTGAATTTTTACGCTTACCTGTTGGCCAGCTACGCCGACTATGGCCGCGACACCAGCATGAAGTATCTGCTGGCGCTGCCCATGTTTCATGTGGCCGGGCTGGTGATGACCTTTGGCTGTTTTGCTTCTGGCTGTGAAAGCGTGATCATTCCGCTGCCCAAGCCGGAGCAGATTGTCCACGCTATCGCGGTGCAGAAAGTGAGCTCGCTCTCATTGCCGGCAACAGTATGGGTCGGATTGATCAGCATGCCGCTGATTGAAGCCGTTGACCTCTCTAGCTTGAAAAGGCTGTTCGTATTTCAATATCTGCCGACACCAGTTTTCCAGCGCTGGCGTCGCATTGCGCCGCAGGCGGAGTGGATCAACTGCTGGGGACAGACTGAAACCACGGCGCTGGGGTCGACAACGCCACCCGCCGAGTTGGGAAAAATGCTGGCAATGCCCGACCCAATTGGCGTCCGGCATGTGCCGCTCGAATTGCGCATTGTGGATGAAGAGTTGAACGACGTTGAGCCAGGCAAGCCCGGAGAGATTGTGCTGCGCGGGCCATGTTGTTCGCCGGGGTATTTTGAGGACCCGGCGGCGAATGAAGCCCTCTTCCGCGGCGGCTGGCATCACACTGGCGACGTAGCCCGCGTGGACGAGCACGGCTGGCTCTATTTTCTTGACCGCAAGAAGGACATGATCAAGAGCGGCGGAGAAAATGTTTCCAGCCAGGAAGTGGAAGAAGCCATTGCGGCGCACCCCAGCGTGGCCGAGGTTGCGGTGGTGGGACTGCATGATCCTTACTGGATTGAAAAAGTTGTGGCCTGCGTTGTGCCCATGCCGGGAAAAACGGTGAATGAAGAAGAGTTGATGGCGCATGCGCGATCGAAGCTGGCCAGCTTTAAAGTGCCGAAAGAAATTCACGTGATGAGCGAGTTTCCTAAGAATCCCACGGGCAAGGTGCTGAAGCGCGTGCTGCGTGAGCGGCTGAACGGTGAAGCGGCCGGAGCCGCGCAATGATCCAACACTCGACTCAGGCAAAGGCGGCGCGATGATCAGGATTGCCAACGGCTCTGCTTTCTGGGGCGACTCCGCAGAAGCGCCGCTTGATCTGTTACGCGGCGGCCCGTTGGACTATCTGACGCTTGACTACCTGGCTGAAATCACGATGTCCATTTTGCAGAAGCTCAAGGCGCGCGATCCTCGCGCGGGGTACGCCCATGATTTTGTCGGCGTGATCAAGCGCGGCGCGAAGGATATTGTGGAGCGCGGCGTTAAGGTGGTCACAAACGCCGGCGGCATGAATCCCGTGGGCTGCAAGGATGCCGTGGCGGCAGTGCTGCAGGCAGCGGGTTACGGCGGAAGAATAAAAATTGGCGTGGTAACGGGCGATGACATCATGCCGCAGCTCGATCAGATGCTGGAGAGCGGAATCCCGTTCACCAATATGGACAGCGGCGAGCCGCTTAGCGCGATTCGCGCACGCGTGCAAAGCGCGAATGTTTATTTTGGCGCGTTCCCGATTGCCGATGCTTTGTGCCGCGGCGCGGGCATTGTGATCACGGGTCGCTGCAATGACGCCGCGTTGGCACTTGGCCCAATGGTGCGAGAGTTTGGCTGGAAGGCCCATGACTGGGACCGCATTGCCGCGGGAACGATTGCGGGGCATGTGATTGAATGCGGAGCGCAGTGCACGGGCGGCAACTGCCAGGCTGACTGGGAATCGATACCAGACATTGCCAACATTGGTTATCCGATTGTTGAAGCGGAGCCCGACGGCACATTTGTCGTCACCAAACATGCCGGCACAGGCGGTCGCGTGAACGTGGCAGGCGTTACAGAGCAGTTGCTGTACGAGATCGGCGATCCGAAGAGCTACATTACGCCGGACGGAATTGCCGATTTCACAACGATCCGGCTGGAACAACGGGGTCCGGACCGCGTGCGGGCTTCTGGCATCAAGGGCCGCGCGGCGACGGATCAGTACAAAGTTTCCATTAGTTATTCCGCGGGCTTTAAAGCGGTGGGTACGCTGGCGTATTCTTGGCCGGATGCGCATAAGAAAGCGCGTGCGGCGGACAAGATATTGCGGCAGCGGATGGATCGCCTGGGACTGGAACTGGAGGCGATTCATTCGGAATTTGTCGGCGTGAATGGCTGTCACGGAGAAATGTCTGGCGAGCCCGCGAATGATATCGCCGAAGTGGTGCTGCGGATCGGCGCGCGCGCCATGGAGAAAGCGCCGGTAGAGCGCTTTTTGAAGGAAATTATTCCGATTGCGCTGAATGGGCCGCCGTCGGTCACGGGATTGAACTCAGGGCGCAGCAAGGTGGATGAGATCATCGCGTACTGGCCGGCGCTGATTCCCATGACGGCGGTCGCGCCGCAAGTGGACGTAGCGAGTGTTTGATTTCAATCGGGCTTCTGAGGAGAGGAAGAGATGAATACGCTTTTGAACAAGACGATCATCATGACGGTATTGCTTCTGAGCGCCCAGATGCTGTCCGCACAGAAACTGCCGGAAGGAATCTGGCAGGGCTACGACGGAGAATGGAAGCATGTCACGAGCCAGTTGGTAGCGCTGGCCGAGGCGACGCCGGAAGATAAATTTGCATGGCGTCCGGCGAAGGGAGTGCGCTCCACCAGCGAAGTCTATATGCATATTGCGCTGGCGAATTTCTATCTGCTAAGCATTACGGGGCCCAAGATGCCTGACGATCTGAAAGAGGACGCGGAGAAGACCATTACCGCGAAGGCCGACGTGATCAAATGGCTGAAGCGCTCACTGGAAGCGGTGAGGGCCGCGCACCTGGCGGAAAAGCCAGCCGACCTGCAGCGCAAAGTACATATCGCGGACCGGGATGCAACGGTGGACGGAATGTATCTGCGTATTATTATTCATGCCAACGAGCACATGGGACAGCTGGTGGCGTACGCGCGCATGACCGGCGTTGTGCCGCCGTGGTCCCAATGAAAATTCAGCTCGTAAAAATCGCGCATGCACGTTCAGGAGACAAGGGCGATGACGCCAACATCGGCCTGCTCGCGCTAAAGCCGCAGGACTATCCGGTCCTGGTCCGTGAAGTAACGGCAGAGCGGGTGAAGAAACACTTCGCTGGAATTTGCCGCGGCGAGGTGGAGCGCTACGAGCTGCCTAACCTGCTCGCGCTGAACTTTGTGCTGCACCATGCGCTGGATGGCGGCGGGCTGGTTTCACTGCGTATGGACAACCAGGGCAAGACCTACGGCGCGGCGCTGCTGCGAATGGAGATTGATGTACCGTAAGATTCTTTATGCACTGCGCGACGGAGTTGCGCGGATCACGCTGAACCGTCCGGAGAAACGCAATGCGCTGGATGGTGAAATTGTTGCGGAGCTGAAGGCGGCGTTCGGCGCATCGGTATCAGACGACGCATGCCGAGTGGTGCTGCTTACGGGCGCGGGAACGGACTTCTGCTCCGGCGCCGACCTGGCTAACCTGGAAAACACGGCGCAAAACGGCGTGCTGGACAACATGGCCGACGCGCGATCTACCGCCGATCTCTTTCTGATGATGCGCAACCATCCTCGTCCGGTGATTGCGGCGGTGCAGGGTCGAGCGCTGGCCGGTGGCTGTGGCATCGCTACGGCATGCGACATTATTCTTGCGTCGCAGTCAGCGCAGTTTGGTTATCCCGAAGTGAACATCGGTTTTGTTCCGGCGATGGTGATGGCGATCTTGCGGCGCTCGGTCTCGGAAAAAGCGGCGTTAGAGCTGGTGGTTACGGGCGAGACCGTTTCGGCGGCGCGCGCGCGCGAGCTTGGGTTGGTGCATCGGGTGTTTGCCGACGAAAAGTTTTCTTCGGAAGTCGAAGGTTATGTGGAGAAACTGGCGGCCAAATCGGCTTCTGCCGTCATGCTGTCCAAGCGGCTGCTGTACAACATGGACTCAATGTCGTTTGAATCGGCGCTGCGGGCCGGGGTTGAAATCAATGCAATTGCCCGCCAGACAGAGGATTGCCGCAAG
The DNA here is from genome assembly GCA_027307045.1 of Acidobacteriaceae bacterium. Lineage (GTDB taxonomy): Bacteria > Acidobacteriota > Terriglobia > Terriglobales > Acidobacteriaceae > Angelobacter. The sequence goes on along the minus strand of DAHUXR010000014.1, from coordinate 9,552 downwards.
GGCGTTGAGAAATTTTTAAAAAAGAAATCCTGAGTCCGGAATTTTCCGGGGAAAGATCGTCGTCGGCAAAATAAAAGCGCAAGAAAGTAGTCTTCCCGGCGCAGCTTTTGGCTTGATTCCCCGATCGTTGAAACGAATGATCTATAATCTCTTCACGTGAAAGCGGCCAGAACTGCCCCAGTGTCGGGCAGTTACTCCAGTACCCAAATTCTTATTTTCGGAACAGAAGCTAAAAATGCTGCCGCAAGGCAGCGCTTGTGTTATGTTTTTTACAACAACAATCCCCCGTTGCTGCAAGACCTAATCGAACCGGGTAGTCATCAGGTGATTGCGCGCCATGATTTTTAAAGCTGCTGAAGATTTCAAAAAACGCACGTTGGGCGCCCTGCCGTCGCTACTGGAAAAAGTGGCGTATATTTGTTCGCTGCAAACCGGCAGCGGAGGTTATATGCACTGGGGCTTTACGCGCGCTTATGGCAACCGTCCCACGCAGGACGCCATTTATGCCGCCCACATGGAAACCGCGCTGGCCCTGAGCCACGCGCCGGTGCGTGAGATTTACCAGGAATACCAGGAAGCTCTGGCCCGGTCCGGGGTGGCGGCTGACATTCTTGACCCGGACTCATTCGTGCTGAAAGCGCCGGTCAACGGCGACGCAATTCTTTCGGCTCACTTGCGTCTACTTCAGGATTCTGTTGTTGCTCTCGCTCTTCAGGAGCGTACCACTCACCAAGTCGCATAGCCACGCCCACAACCTGGCCCACCACTTCTGCGTCCTGCGGGTGCTTGAGTATCCGCGCAGGCACTGGTGAGAGCGGATGGGATTGCAGCACAATCTCTCCCCGCCGCACGGAGCACCAGCAACACACGTGACCATCGCGGGTTTCCACCAGGTAAATCGGACGCTCCAGTTCTGAGCGCCATTTCTTTTCTTCCACGCGGCTGCGCTCTTCATCCACCTGAATGAATGAACCCGGCAGCAGCAGAGGATACATCGTGAGGTCGTCCATGCCGATGTAAGCGTAGATAAATTTTTTCTTGGCGAGTTCCTGCAGATACTGCATGGGGATGGGTCCCCATTTCTGGATCATCCGGCCTAGATCGGTTGTGCGGAGAAGATCAAAGCCCGGATCGAGCCTCGTGGGAAGTTGCACGCTACCCTGGGCTTCGGCAATTTCCACGCGATGCGTCTTGCCAGGACGGCAAATGGCAAAATCGGCGGCCGTGGAACTCAGGTCCACGCCATACAGGCGAAGCAGCTCCGTGAAATCCGCTCGATAAATTACCGACAAAACATAGAGCCTGAAAATGCTGGGGATCACGCCCTTGGTTTCAATATCGGAGAGGCGGCTGGGATTGATGACGAATTCTTCAATGCCTCTGATTTCAGCCAGGGATGTGCTGGAGAGCTCCACGTCTCGAAGGGTGAGGCCCATTTGCTCACGTAAGTCGCGTAATTTTTTGCCGGCTGACAACACTTTTCTATGCCCTCAAGCTTGTTCCACTATTTGCCGGAGCCAAACTTCCGCAAAAGTACAACAAGAGAATTCTAAACATTCACGCCGGAAGGATAAATGTAGTTACAATGCACCCTAAAGCTGCCCTCTAGTTTAACCCCAACGAAGCCAACTTGGGTAAACAAACCGTTCACCGTTGTGTATAGACGAGAGCACCGACCCTGAAGTTCCGGCAGCTATTCAAACGCTCTTTAAGCTGGTCACGATAATATTTACCTTCGATAAAGGTATGAAAATACGAGTTGCAGCCGGATTTTCTTTTCCCCTTCTGCTAATTCCGGAAGGAATTCATCATGGCTTCAATTTCCATCTTCTGCGCCTGAGTGGGCGGAAGCAGCGGCAGCCGCGGCAGTCCGCCATAATAGCCGTTCAGGTCCATGGCATATTTAATTGCCGGGATTCCCAGCCCGGAAACTACAAGCTTTGTCGCCGGCGTCAGGCTGATCTGTTTTGAACGGGCAAGATCAATATCGTTGTCCTTAAACGCCGCGTGGATTTCAAAACAAATTGTTGGCGCGGGTGCGGCAAATCCCAGCACGCCGCCGCTGGCCCCAGCCAGCAATGAGTCCAGCAACGTGTGGGCCGCGCCCACCAGCACCTGAAATCCAACTTCCTTGACGCGTGTCTTGATTCTGGGCCGGGCAGCAACGGCAACGTCAGGGCCGCCATTTAACTGGGTCACGCTTACCATTTGGCCGCCATTATCGTTGGTAGCCGGGGCGGCCAGCATGCGCGCCGTAACCGCCTGCTGTACTTCTGTCACGGTGGCGGTGCGCTTGATGTGACGCGTGGCCTGCACCATGGCCGCCACTTTTTCTACATTGCCGCTTGATTCCTTGATGCCAATAATGTTCGGATGCTCCGCCAGCGCCGTAATCACTTCCAGAGGCAGATCGTAGGCCGTGAACGGCGGCACGGTATAAAGCAGCACCGGTAGCGGCGACCGGTCCGCCACGGTGCGATAAAAGGCCAGCATTGCCTCCGGCTTCATCTGCGGACGGTAAAAATGCGGAGTGCGCACCAGCGCTACGTCATAATTAAGCTTTGCCGCCAGTTCGGTAAGGCGCAGCGTTTCAATCACCGATTCGGCGCCCGTGCCGGCAATGAGCACCTTTTCCGGGGATGCCACCTCAGCCGTGACGCGCAGCACTTCGCGCCGCTCATCGTCGCTCAGCATCACCGCTTCACCGGTGGAACCCAGCACTACCATGCCTGCAATCGGCGTGCGGGAATAGCGGTCAATATTGTGTTCGATTTTTTTGTGGTACACCGCTCCGTCAGGGTAGAACGGCGTGGTCACGGCGGGGAAAATGCCTTGGAGAAGCATGCGTTTATTCTAAATCTAAAAACCTAACCGCAAAGGCCACTCAGGAAGCTTTCAGGTACGTACCGCCAGGAAGCCCAACTCTATGCTTCGGGTCAAAGAAAAAGCCCCGCGCTTGGCGCACAGGGCTCTCTTTTCGCCAAAAATTTAGATAGCGTTGGCCAACGGGATGGCGTTCTGCGTTTGCAGATCGCCGAGCCGGCGCACGTTCTCGCGGAAACTCTGGTACGTAGGCACCAGCATTGCCGGAGTCAGTTGCAATGACGGCATGGCATATTCCAGCGACAGCTTGAACATGGCCACCAGGCATTGCACGCGGATCTGCGCCGCCAGGTCCATTACCTGCTCGGCCGTAAAAGCCACTTCAGGCGTGGGACTGGTGCGCGCGCTCTCACTCTCATGCAAGACCGTGGAAGCGTTGGACGCGATCCTGGCCACATAGCGCACGGTCACGCGGATGCGATGGCGCTTAAGACGCACAAATTTTGAGCGAGGCAGCTTTTCCTTAATGAAAAGCTCATCGTCGCGGTCCAGCAGGGTGTGAAACGCGGCTAAATCCACCGGGCGGAGCGATTGCACCGCCTGTTTTCTGCGGTTGCGTACCGCCATGTAAAACAACACGACAGCGCACAACGCAAGCGCAATTACGATCGCAGTTATCATCTATTAATTAGCTCCGTCACTGCCTGATTCCACTGCTCCAACTGGGCCTTCTTGGGAAGCTCTCCGCTGCTGGTTGCACGTTCCGGGAACAGCAGGTAGCCAAGCCAGATGAGAAGGCTGAAGTTGAAGGAAAGGCTGCGTACCACACTGAAAGTCTGCCCTGCTGCGGGGCTCAAATGTGTCATTAACGTCACGTTGATGAGCTCTACAGCTGCGCACGTTCCCAAGCCCAGGGCAATCCCAAATTCATTCTGGCGCCAATGCAATCCGAACGCACTGGAACACAGAAAGAGGAACATGATCAAGCCCAATTCAATGATACGAGTCCCGTCCGTCGCCACCATCACAACACGAGCGATGCTTTTAGCGCTGATCGACTGTTCGTAGATCGCCCCACAAGCCAATAGTATGAGAGCAACCACCGCCACGCGAAAGATCAAGATGGCCAGCTTGCGCAAAGCCGTATGCGGAGAAAAAATATTCGTGAATATTTCCCGCACCACTGCCAGGCCCAGAACAATGCCAATGGCCTCGCAAATCCAAAAGGTATAGAAATACGCAGCACCCATCCGGTGCCCCGGAAACGTTGCAGCGGTTTCAAAGAGATCAAAGAAAACGTAGGCAGTGAACAGGGGATACTTGCGCCATGCTTTCTTCGCCAGCAGGGTCGCTGCCAGGAAGACCTGCAGAGCAATGCTTGCAATCCAAAGATCGTGAATGAGCGATCCTAACGGCATAGCGCTTCCAAGAAGCATACCGCGTTAGCAATGCATGAAACAAGCTTTTCTTATTGTTCCGCCGACTGCCTACATTACTCTTGTTACCTCACAACGCCTACCGGACAAGGAGCAGGCAGGCAGCTAGAGGGCGGAACAGGGGGATAAGGATTTGGTCCATCGAACTGACTGCTGGTGGCATTGGCGGTGAAAGTGGTTGCGCTCGCGGCGAACATGAGAAGCGCCAAACATGCGAAGCGTACGGTGTGTTTCAACATTTAGAGAAAATCTCCTTTGAAGATGCCAATGAGTTTGCTGAAAAAGTCCTATCCCAAAGAATCTATTGGGGTTATTTGGGAATTTCCGAATTCGGAAAAGCTTTTTCCCAAATTGGGAAAAGGAGGGGAGGGGTGATATCTGTTCAAACATTAGAGTTCTCTATGAGCAAAAGAATGGGCTTACGAAAGGTCAATACGGGAAAGAGGCCCATGACATCTTTACGGTTATTCCATCTTATCAATGGAAGGGTAAAGGTAATCTTGTGAACGAATCTCGAGCGAAACTAAGTGCCCCATAAAGAATGCAAGCCGATGCCCGCGAAAACCAGCGCCTTCTGACTGGAAAAATCAGGCTCGCGCGGGCATTTTCTGGTTTTCGTAACAGTGGCGACAGGGGCTTTTTAGGATTTCCCGGAGATCGAACCGAAGACTTTATTCCGAAAACCGGACGATCGAACCAAAAAGTGCGAAAATCCAAATCAACCCAGGCAAATCCCCGGTATGAAGAAAATCGGTTAGAATGGAAATCTCCCTGCTTCAAACCTGTCGGGGCGTAGCGCAGCCTGGTAGCGCACCTGCCTTGGGCGCAGGGGGTCACAGGTTCAAATCCTGTCGCCCCGACCATATTTCCCGGTTTTTGCTCATTCTGAAGACCAGATCGAGGGCCTTCGTTGTGTTTTACTGAATAGATAATAGATTGAGATGAGACTGCGGGTTGCGGGTCTCCACGAATGAAAATTGGGACAACGCCGGTGGCAAGGTACTGCCCGGCCCGCCAGGCGGAAAGAGACATGTTTAAGTACTTCAGCAAGGTGAACTCCTTGGCGGATTGCAGCTCACCTGCATAAATCCGCGGTCAATCTGTTACGCTTTCCGCTGGCGATGAACCCTACCCCGGCAGCGGCCATTGAATTCGTAAACGTCACTTACCGCATCAATGGTAATCGCACGCTTATCTCTGATCTCAATCTTTCCATCCGCCGGGGTGAAACGCTCATGCTGCTGGGACGCAGCGGCTCCGGCAAGACCACAACGCTCAAGCTCATCAACCGCTTGCTGGCGCAAAGCGATGGCAAGGTCCTTGTTGACGGCCGCTCCACCACCGACTGGGACGTAATTCGGCTTCGGCGTCACATTGGTTACGCCATCCAGGAAGCGGGGCTTTTTCCGCATTACAGCGTGGAGAAGAATGTGGCGCTGGTTCCTCGCCTGGAGCGCTGGGAACCGGCGCGAATTGCCGCGCGCGTGCGCGAAGTCTTGCAACTTGTCGGGCTGCCCTACGGTGAATATTCGGATCGCTATCCTGACCAGCTTTCTGGCGGGCAGCGCCAGAGAGTCGGCCTGGCGAGAGCGCTCGCCGCCGATCCGGAGATTTTGCTGATGGATGAACCTTTCGGCGCGCTCGATCCTATTACCCGCGCGGAGTTGCAGCATGAGTTCCTTGAACTGAAAAGAACTCTGAGCAAGACTATCGTCTTTGTAACGCATGACGTGGCGGAAGCGCTGATGCTGGGTGACCGCATCGCCCTCATGGACAACGGCAAACTCAAAGGTGTTTTCGCGCCGGCGGAGTTTCTCCGCTCCCCTGACGACTCCGTTCAACCGTACGTCAACGCATTCCGGGCCACGCGGCAAATCTTGAACTCCGGAGCTTAGCGCCATGTCGCTGCCAGAATTTCTTGCCGCCCACAAACGTGAGGTGCTCACGCTTTCGGGCGAGCATCTGTGGCTGGTGGGCGTCTCAATGCTGCTGGCCGTTGCCATTGGCGTGCCGCTGGGAATCGCGCTGAGCCGGCGGCCCGCGCTGAGATCTTTAATCCTGGGCGCTAACAACATCATGCAAACCATTCCCAGCCTCGCGCTATTCGGGCTGCTGCTGCCGGTGCCATGGATCGGCGCCCGCGCTGACCGGTTGGCGATCCTGGCGCTCACGCTCTACGCGCTGCTTCCCGTGGTGCGCAATACATATACGGGAATCGCCGGCGTTGACGCGCCGGTGCGCGAAGCCGCCGTTGCCATGGGACTCACGCCACGGCAATTGCTCTGGCAGGTGGAGTTGCCCCTGGCTTCAAACGTAATCGTCGCCGGCATACGCACTGCGACGGTGATCACCGTGGGCGTGGCGACAATCGCCGCAGCCATCGGCGCAGGCGGTCTGGGCGAATTTATTTTTCGCGGGCTTGCCATGGTGGATAACAACGTGATTCTTGCCGGCGCGATTCCCGCAGCGCTCATGGCTCTTTGCGCCGACTTTGTACTCGGCGCGATTCAGCGGTCGTTAGTGCGGAGACCGCTCCGGATACATCACTGATGGACCGCCGCAGCTTTCTCGCCGCGCTTGCTCTGCTGCTTTCCGGCTGCGCGCCAAAACATTCAGGGCTTACGGTCGGCTCCAAGAATTTCACTGAGCAACTGGTACTGGGTGAACTGCTGGCGCAATATCTTGGCCGCTTCTGCGCCTTTCCTATCGATCGGCGTTTCTACCTGGCCGGAACTTATATCTGCCACCAGGCGCTGCTCGCCGGACGCATCGATACGTACGTGGAATATACGGGAACTGCGCTGGTCGCCATCCTGAAGGAAAAACCGGGTGCCGATCACGCCGCGGTGTTCAATACCGTGAAAGAGCTTTATTCGCGGCGATTCGGGCTGGAAGTGCTGCCCTCGCTCGGATTCGATAACACCTTTGCCATGGTGATGCGCGGCAGTGACGCTCGGCGCCTGCGCCTGAAAACGCTTTCTGACGCCGCAGCCATCTCGCCGCAACTGCGTTTGGGCGTTGGCTATGAATTTATTGAGCGGCCCGACGGCTATAAAGGGCTGTCCGCCAAATATGGCTTCAAGTTCAAGGAAGCGCCGCGCGTGATGGATTTAGGCCTGCTCTATCGCGCACTGCAGAACCATCAGGTCGATATGGTGGCTGGCTCAAATACTGACGGCCTGATCGCCGCGCTGGATCTTGTCGTGCTGGAAGACGACCGGCATTATTTCCCGCCATATGACGCCGTGCCAATCGTGCGCCGAGAAATGCTTGAGCGCCATCCTGAAGTGGCGGCGGCCTTACAAAAGCTGAGCGGCCGCATCAGAGCCGAGGAAATGCGCCGCATGAACTACGCTGTGGATGGAGAAAAGAAAGACGCGGCAGAGGTCGTGAAAGACTTTCTGACCCATAGCGCCCAGCTTTCTTGATCCCTGGCTGTCACTGAAGGGCGACGCCTCAGGCGAAGATCGCTTCCCCCTGCGCCAGTTGATCGCACGCGGAACAGAAGCTGGCATACCATTCCCTGATAAATGCTCGCACAAAATCACTGTAATTATTTGCGGCAAACATGGGTACGACCCCCGTGATTTCCGCCCAGGTATGCACGCGGGTCCTTCCATCGGGCTGAGCTTCAAACCTGACCCACTGCTCCATTGTATGGCCCAGCGCGTGGTCAATCCAGGCAATCTGCTCCGGCGGTGTGCAGATTGTAATCACATGGTCAACGGTGGTCTCAACCGGTTGCACGATATTGATTTTCATCCGGCTCCCCGGCGTCCATGGCTTGCCCTTGGCCCAGCGGATGTCTCCATAGATATTGGAAAACCGGGGCCAAAAACGATAGTCGCAAAATAAGTTCCAGGCGAGCGCAGGACTTGCCTGGGTGAATCCTGTGTACTCCAAATACTCCATCTATCTCTTACTACCTCAAAGCGGGATTTAGAACGTTAGACGAGGGCAACGAACATGGCAGAGAACAGCTTGAGAACAACGTACGCGGCCGCCCGGGAGATTGCCGGAACGGATGATAAGAACCCTTGCCGTGGGCCAAATCCCACGACCAGAGGGAATTGACTGTTAATAGTACAGCGTTAGTGTAACAATGTGCAAGTTATGCAATCGGGGGTGAAATAATGCCGCGCACGGCGGACCAGTCCCTTGAAGCAAAAATTGTAAAAGCCGCGCATCGGCTGTGGCGGCTCCACGGATCGAAGAGCCTGACGCTGCGGGCTGTTGCCGTTGCCGCGGGGACCACAACGACTACGGTCTACAAGCGTTTTCGCAACAAGGAAGCTCTTCTGCTGGCCCTGGCCGAACTGGTGCAGCTAAGGATCACCGAAAGGACGACCTCAGCGCCCACCATTGAAGAGTGCTACCGCCGCTTCCTTAAATTTGCCGACCAGCATCCGCACGAGTATCACTTGCTGTGGGGACCGGCGTGGTCAGAACTTCTGGGGCCTGGGCGGCCGCGTCCGATCAAGGAATGGCTGCTGGAGAAGTTTGCGGTCCGTTTCGGCGGCAAACCAAAAGATTACGTTCTGAGTTATTACGCGCTGTTTCTTCTGGTGCACGGCACGGCCAGCCTGCTTATCGTTACGCGTGACCGGCGAACCAAAGCGGAAATGGTCGATAGCTGCCTGGCGATCTGTGATGCCCTGGTTGCGAACACCGCAGTGCTGAAAAAGCCCCATGTGCCATAGACTTCCCGATAACGTCCTGGCTCCTGGAAGCACCAGCGAACTATGCGGCGGACGTAAGCTTATTTGTTTCTAACGGAGCGTGGCGGTCATGGGGATAGATCGGTTGGAACGGAAAACGAAGTTTGGAGGCGCGGGTCGGAATCGAACCGACGCATAAAGGTTTTGCAGACCTCTCCCTTACCACTTGGGTACCGCGCCCCTGAGCTCGACACGCCAGCGTTACGACAAAATTCAGAATCCGCTTAGCATGAGTCTGCTGTGGACAAAAATCTGGAGCGGGAGACGGGATTTGAACCCGCGACTTCGACCTTGGCAAGGTCGCACTCTACCACTGAGTTACTCCCGCTCAACCTTACAATTTTACAGCACGACCCCATGGACTGCCAATTTTACTGTCCGGCGGTGACAGTCTCGGTTTGGAAATCGGGGGTAAACGCAGAATCGGAGTGTCATCCTGAGCGGGGCCGTTCTTCTGGCGGAGCGAAGGATCTCCAACTCCTCGGCACCGCAAAGGTGGCTTACGCAAGCTCCACTTCTATTTTCTTCGCCGCCCGATCTAATTTCACGATTCTGAAGCTCCTGACTTGCCCGGC
>DAHUXR010000149.1 GCA_027307045.1 Acidobacteriaceae bacterium | reverse complement strand
GCTCCGCGCTGTCGCCGCTCTGCAGCGTGTATTGATACTGCGCTGCCGACGGCCGGCCGCCGATCTGGATGTCCTGCCGAAGCTGCATCGCCAGCGTGATGCCTTCGAGATTTCCCGTGGCCGCCTTGATCCGGTTCATGATCTTTATGCTATAAACATTGCCCTGCTGGCGCACTGCGAGCGGGACCTTAACATCTGCCACTCCTTGCGCCTGCGACTGGAGTAAGTACCCGAACTGAATGTCGAGGTACTCTCGCGCCGCTTTGATGAAGCAATTGCAGACAGACTGCGTTAGCGAGATGTCATACAACTTGCAGGTTTCAATCGCAGCCTGAATATATTCGGTTGCCAGATTTTCAAGGTGTTCCTCCTTGACCTTCCACTCCTGCGCCTGTTGCATACCGGAGCGGCCCAGGCCCCTAGCCGCCATTTGTCCGCGAATCTCTCTCAACTGCGTCTGATATTTCTCAGTCGCGGCCTCTTGCCGTATGTTACGGAGGTCAATGAAGTGTTTCCGTGCGCTCTGTGGCAGGCAATCCTTGACTTCTGTCATGCTATTGCTCGACCGCCCCTCTAATGTGGTGCACTGATTTTACGCGATCAGCATTCATTCAGGACGGTCCCTCAACATTGCAGTTCTTAAGGCTGGGTAGCTCCATCCTTTGCACGCTCTTTGCGCAAAGATACTTCACCCCCAGCGCCGGAGGCGCGTTGCGAAGTTAGCCCAGCGCGATCCTGGGCCCCAGGCACGCCTGCTTTTTAAGCGTGCTGGGGCAGGTAAGCGCTGGGTAAAGGTAGAAGAAAGACCAGAGCGCCGGAGGCGCGGCACAATCATCCGAAAACATATCGCGGATCGTATTCAATGCCATGGTTCTCCAACAACGCGATGAATTCCTCTTCAAACGTCATTTTCCGGTGATGCCGTTCCTGATTCTTAATATACCGAACCACCGCCGCAATGTTCGACTTGCTTACCCCGAACCCGCCATACCCCTGCTGCCATGCGAACCTGCCCGTCTCGCGCGACATCCATCCCGACGAGTTTGTTTTGATCTTATTGATCGCATCGGCAATGGGAAGGGTGGCCGGAAATTGCAGCAACAGATGAATGTGGTCTTCCATCCCGCCAACGGCGTGGACGAAGATGCCCTGGTGCTGGCAAATGCCGGCCGTGTATGCCCACAGGCGTTCCTTCATTTGCGATGGGATGATTTTCCGCCGCTCTTTTGTGCTGTAAACGATATGCATGACATTCTGAAAATAGGTGTGAGACAAGGGTGTCGCCCCTCCAGGGCTCGCCATTCTAACGCACTCTACCCAGCGCTCGCGCACTGGGCTAACTTCGCCACGCGCCTCCGGCGCTGGTTGTCTGTTACTGGACCCTCTGCGGACCTGCAACTATCTCCCGATCACGTTCGATCACCTGTTTCTCCGCAGCTCCGCGCCCCCGCCATGAAGATAAAAATCGCACGCAAAGCGAAATTAATCGCGCACAAAGGCAGAACTTTTCCACCCGCGCGCAGCGAAACGGAGCGCGCAAAGACCGCTTATCCCATTGCTCTTTCCAGAATTGCATCCACATGAATTTGCGTTGTATCCAGGAAGGGAACACCCAGCAATGAACTGTCTGTGAGGATCAGAGGCAACTCGGTCCCGCCCAGGACGAGGGCCTGGATGCCATCTTGTTTCGTCATGCGCGTGGCGATGGCCAGCAGGCCCTCGCGCGTTTCTGGCAGGAATTTTCCGGGGATCAGTTCGTTGATGTATTTGTCGTGAATATAATCTTGTTCGTCGGCTGTGGGCACAGCCAGTTCAACGCCTTCGCGGGTAAATACATCGGGATAAAAGCGGCCATGCATGGTGAAGCGCGTGCCAAATAATCCCAGCTTCTTGAACCCGCGTGCTTTGGCTTCCGCGCAGGTGGCTTCAACAATGCTGACCAGCGGAATGGGAGAGCGCCGGGCGATGTCGCCAAAAATAATATGCGGAGAGTTGGCCGCCAGGAATCCAAACTCTGCTCCTGCGTCGCGCAGGCGCATGACTTCCGGAACAATGTATTCAGCCAGCTCGTTTAGTTGATTGCGTTCAAGCAGGTCCAAACCCTTTTGCAGGTCGATACTGTTGATGATGATCTGGAGCGCGGGGCCGCCGGGATTGCGCTTTTGTGCGCCATCCAGTAACCGCCTGTAATAGTCGATAGTGGATTCCGGCCCAATGCCGCCGATCATGCCGATGATTTTCATCTATAGACGCTAGATGTGATGGTGGACGGTGACGATTCGATTTTTATGTCCGTCCTGCTGGGATTGCATGCCTTTATCGCACATCACCGCGGATGGATGCGGACTGGAGCCAGCTGGCTTGCGACGAGCCTGATTGCAACATGATGAATTCCACCGCTGCTTATCAGTGTCATCAGTGCAAATCAGTGGTCAGACTTTTCTGTTCTTTTCTGATCCGCGTTTATCCGCGGTAGATGGTTTTGAATTTCTAGTCCCTGACCACTTCAATATTCGTTCCGGCGACGGTCATCTTGATGACGCGATATTGGTCGTCAACCCAGAGGACCCATTGTGTGGCGTCGGAGTCGCGGCTTTGGTCGTTGAGCCAGGTGAGCGACTGCGGGCCGGTCATATCGAGCTTAACTTTGTTGAGTTCGCGCTCCACGCCTTTGATCATCACCTTGCCCGGGCCCATGAGTTCAAGAGTTGCGTTGCCGGAAAGATGCTGGCGGGGAACGAGAATCACGAACTTGCCGGTGCCGCATACCAGGGCGTGATCCTGGCGGCGGCAGCCGTTGGCCAGATACCACCACAGCAGGACTTCACGCTGCGAGAAAAAATTATCGTCGAGAATAATGGTGGAAAGCGGCAGCATGTGAGGAACGTCGAGCTTTTTCTGGTCGGCGGGCGTGATGTGCTCCACCAGCATCTCGTCTTTGGGCTCAACGGAAGATTCTTCTTTCTGCGGAAGGATGGCGTGCCAGTTGTAGGAGCGCAGCTCGCCTTTGGCCGTGACCTGCATTTCAGCGGTCTGGGTGGCCTTGAAATGGCCGTCGTCAAACTTGATTTCAGAGGAGGCGGTGGAATAAGCGCGGGCACGATCGGCGTTGGGCGTTTCCGTGATGTTAAACGTCTCAGTGCCGACGCGCTTGCCATTCATGAAGATGCCGAAGCTGCCGGAATCAGCCACCTTGGAGCTGCTCTTTCCTTTTTCCTTGGCCTGGTCTGCCGCGCTAAGACAGATGGATGTGGCGAGCACCGCGCTTAAAAGAATGGCGAGCTTTACTGCTTTCACTTTTTCTACCTCCGAAATTCTACTTCTGCTTTTCCGTTCGTGTGTCTGCCGATTGCAGCAGCCGCTCGATTTCCGCCGTGACCTGCTCGACCGATTTATCGAGCGTTTGCACGGTGAAGCGGGCCAGAGCGTAATCTGCGCGACGCGCGGCAAACAGCTCGTTAACCCTTGCATCCTGCTGCGCCAGCGGACGCACCTTGTGCTCACCCTGGCAGCGCCGCCGCAATTCCTCCACCGGAGCTTCCAGCAGAATGGTGATTGCGCCGGCGGAATTCAGCTCGTCACGATTTTGCTTCTGCACGAACGCCCCGCCGCCCAGCGCTAATATAAGATCGCTGCCGGCCCGCCGATCTTGCAACAAAGCCGCGAGCGCCGCGCTTTCCATGCGTCGAAACGCGGGTTCACCCGAAGAAGTAAAAATCTCAGCCACGGTTTTACGCTCGCGCTGTTCGATCACGTCGTCGAGATCAAGAAAATTCCAGCGCAGGCTCCGGGCCAGTGCGCGTCCAACGGTGGTTTTTCCCGCTCCCATAAACCCGATGAGGGCCACGCATCGCATTCAGTTACGGGAATCGCGGCATGCGCCGGGCTGGCGGGCGTGAGGTGCGGCCATCATAATTTTTAAAACGCGCTGCTGAATTTATTGCTTCTTCACGCGGATTTTACCACTGAAAGACTGGAGCTCAACCGAAGATGAGCCGGAATTAGAGGTACCTGCAAAGGAACGTCCTTGCTGAGGGACGAAAGACGTATGAGGTTTTTGCTGTAGAGGAAAATCGTTTTCAACCGCGCCGGTGGTGGAACGGGCCGTAAGATCAACGGATGCCGTGGCGGGCAGGGTTACGTCGATTGCGCCGCTGTGCGTGGTGAGAATGTAGCTGCCCCCGCCGGAACAATCACCTTCGTAATCGATATTGCCGCTGGTGGTGCCCACGGCAATGCGCTGTCCGTTGACGTTTTTTAGCTGCACAGTGCCGCCCGTGGATTGAATATCGACGCGGCTCATGGTGACATCCTGCAGCGTAACCGGGGCCGCCATGCTGCGAACGTGCACATGAGACCTGGCAATGTTGTGGACCGTGATCTGCCCGGTTTCAGACGACAAGCCGATTTCTGAATTGATGCCATCAGCCGTGATGGGCGCAGAAGTTGTGCTTACATTTACGGAAATGCCGGACGGGACGGTCACATCGTAATCGACTTTGGCTTCATCGGCCGTGGGCTTCTCACCGGGGAGGGCGTGAGTAAGAAGCTCCACGCGCTGCTTGTTGTCGCTGCTGCTCTGATCAACTTCAACTTTTGTCGAATGAAGCGTGTACGTGATCAGGAGCTGGTGTCCGGCGCCGGAATGCAGCGCCATCGAACCGCCGCCGCTGACGATGTTGACTGTGCCGCCCGGAGCGATATCAATGCGGACTTCCTTGCGTGAATCAATGGCGTGCGCCGCGGAAAGACAAATGCCGAGGCCCGCGGTGAGCAGCAGAGCGCGTGTTGCGATGCTAAACTTCATGGCCGTTTACTGCCTCCTCATCCGTTCAGGGTAATGAACGGGCGGTCGCCATCTGGTACACCATTTCTTTTTGCTCGTACGCATCCTGCAACAGCGCCTGCGCGGATGCATCACCGGGATCGCTCTTGGCCGCCTGCTCCGCGTCCGCGATATAGGCGTTTACGTCGCGCAAGCTGGCTTCATAGGCGCGCTGCGCTTCCGGCGACTGCTGTGATACCTGGCTGATCAGCTGCTGATCGTCAGTGCTGAATTGGGTTGAATCTGCTGCGCTATTCTGCGCCGACAACGCCGTCTGCTGCAAGGGAGTTGATTTGTAGTTAATAAGTGTGACGGCAAAGATGATCAGCGCCGTAAGCGCCATCACCCAGCCTAGGGGCGTCCAGCTTTTCGCTTGTGTTTGGGAGGTCGAGTTTTTCTGTGTATGTCCCGGGGGGGACATTCGACCCTCCAACAATCCCTCACGCTGCAGAGATTGTTCAATGTTGTTCCAAACACGCGGATTTGGATCGTGCATGGGCAAAAGCAGCTTGGCTTGCTCCGCGATATAGCGCAGGTCCCGCACCAACGATGCGCAAGACTCACACTCCTGCAGGTGCGATTCGTCTTCGCCCCCGCCGCCGCTCTCAATAATGTAGGGCAGTGTTTCCTGGAACTGCTGGCAATTCATTTTCTTCATTCCTCTCCCAACTCGCTTTCAAAGGGACCCAAAACGCGTTTTCTCGGGCCTGACCGCGCAGCGTTTCTCTTCCTTCTTGCCCGAATCGATTTCGCCGCGTTATGGATTCGGTCTTGCATCTCAGCCGCTAGGGATTTCTGCTTTACCTGCGGGCGGCCTTTTCGGCTCTACTGAGTTTCAACAGGTCGCGCAATTTCATGCGTGCCTTATGTAATTGCGACTTGCTGTTTCCTATCGAACATCCCATCATCTCCGCAATCTCGTTGTGCTCATAGCCTTCAACGTCATGCAGGACGAAGATAATTCTGTATCCCGGCGGCAGGCTTTCTATGGCCCGCTCCAGGTTCACCCGATCAATCGACCCCGCCAGCACATTGTCTCGTGCGCCGATATCTTTCTTCGGCCCGTCTTCATGCTGCGGTTCCAGCGCCTCATCCAGCGATATCTCCGGCAGGCCTTTCTTTCTCAGGTGCATCAGCACCACGTTCACCGCCAGCCGATGCAGCCACGTTGAAAACGCTGACTCGCCCCTGAACGTGGCAATCTTGCGATACAGCTGCAAAAAAGCTTCCTGCGTCAGGTCTTCCGCTTCGGCCGTGTTGCCCGTCATGCGCAGGCACAGTGAATACACACGGCGTTTGTGGAGCCCGTACAGGCCTGAAAACGCCTCCGCATCACCGGCCTTGGCCCTGTCAATCGCTTCGGCTTCGCTCATTCCGGATGCGATTACTTTTTTTGCTTGTGTCAATTTGCCCTTTTGAGGCCGCTGTTCCATTCGATGCGGCAATGTAGCTGCTTCGTTGTCCATCCGGGTTGCCCCGGCCACCATAAATGACCCACTCTGTCCCGGTTCTTTCTGGTTCTTATCAGGTTTCCGGCCTAATTCCTGCCCCGATTCCTGCTTACGTTCCTTGTGATTCCGGCCCGGTTCCTGGCCGGCTCCATTCTGTCCGGCCCCCATTATAGATAAGCTCTTGCTTCTTGCCCGACCGCCAACCCGCTGTGAATCCCATGTGACTACACATTGAAGCCTTTTCCCGGAACTTTGGTTGCCTGAGCAGCAGCAGTTAGCCATTAGCGCTCAGCCATTAGCCTTTGGCCGACCGGGGCGGTGCCTACGGATTTCCATATTTCCGCCCCTTCCGATCAGTGCCCTCAGTGTTGATCAGTGGTCAGATTTTCCTGCCCTTCCTGATCCGCGATCATCCGCGTTAATCCGGCAGAGAGCGCTCTTGCCGTTTTCCTGATCACCCGATCACGCGCGATCACCAGATCAACCGATCTTCCTCAGCTCCTCCATTACCGTGCTCAGTTCAATCACCTCCAGCGGACACCCTTCCCAATTATTTTTCCAGCACACAAGCAAGTCGCAGCCGTCCATCTTGTGCCCATGCGCCAGGAAGTTGCGGCTTTCGTACTCAAACTCAATCCGCACCCATTGCCAGCGTCCCGGCTCCACTTCCCAAAAAGCCTCGCAATCCGGAAATTCCGATTGCAGCCGAATCACCATGAAACCCAACTGCTTGGCCACAGTGCCAAACAGGAACACCACGCCCATCTCGTTCGTCGGCGCCAGCCCCAGCGCCATGTCCATCATCGGGCGTCCATAGACCGGCCGGTCCGTCAAAATCCGGCGTATGATCGACGTTCCGGTTGAAGTTCTGGTCGACTTGCCGTCCTCCCCGGCCTTCATGTGCATGCCGATAGTCGTCAGAACGTCTTCCCAACCGTCTTTCATGCCTTCTTTCTTTGCGTACTCCAGCAAAGCGGATGGCATGTGACCCCACGCCCGAAACCGCCGTGTCAGGGCGCTCAGACTGTAATTCCCGTGCAGGTTGTACTCCACCATCGTCGGGATCTTGCCCAGCTTGCGTACCGTTTCCGCCCAATCCAGTAGCATCGTCCCGGTGTCATTCTTGTAGCCGCCTCCCGTGCGGTCCATCCCGGCTGCGCGCAGAGCTTCCCGGTAACTTGGGAAATGTCCGTGGATGGCCCGTTTGCTGATCCTCATCGTTTTCTCCAGCTCGGCAAAGCTGGGGGCATGGCCCATCTGGGCCGCGGATTGTTGTATCGCAGCAATAACCTCTTCTTTGCTCATGGCTTCTCCTTGATCCAAAGGCCGCAAAGGGCCTCGCGATCAATAATTTTTTTGAATGTAAAGCTTTGAAGCAGCCAAAAACACAAGGGCCAGGAGCTAAAAGCCAAATGGCTCCTAGCTGGTAACTGTGTGTCTCGTATCGCAGAAGGGCTTCAAAATTGCCAATTCTTACTTGGCAATTTTGGCGATTTTGGCATTTTCCCTGAGGATGCTCACTGTGACCCTAACGATGGGCCCACTAGCTCGCATGGTTGCTGGCCTTTTTGGGTCACCGATCCGGTTTCCCCTGTTGGGTCTACCGATTCGGGTCTCCCGGGCAGTTTTGGCGAATTGCTATTTGCCTCACTACGGCTTCATCCGGCGCCGCTCCCGTCCTGAAACCTTCACGAACTATAGGCGAAAACCACATCCAGAATCAATAGAGTTTTAGGACGAGGCACGACTGTGGAGTTAGTACATCTTGACAAACAAATGCCCACGAACAAAGTGATTTTGAAAACGTATTTTCAAGACCGATCTCAACATCATTCTTAAACGGATCGTCATCCCGACGCGCCGTTAGCGAGCGCGCGCACGCATCAGCGCGCGAGTAGGCCGGAGGGGCCTTGTGTTTTCCTCTTCTTCCTTGGATTGCTGCTACACCGCTGCGGGTAACCTGCACGATTTTCACTTCGTTGCCGTCAATTGCAGTAAATTGACACTTTCAGGCTTCAGGAGGATTGATCATGCTGCGTGCGCCACCGCAGAAGAGGCAGCGTTCAGCCACCCTTATGTCCGGCGCTGATTCGCATTACCATGCCGCATCAGGGAGTTCTCTCGACGAACGATCTGGCACAGCCCGGCGAGAGCCGGCTGTCTTCTCATCGCTCTCGTTGAAAACGTATGTTCGTTGACTCCCATAACTCGTGTGGCACAGCCGCCCTCGGCTGTGGCTTCTCTTTTTCCCATCCGACATTGCGTCCCTGCAAGAATACAAGTGTCAGGGCACGAGTTCACTCGTGCCGTCAGGATGAACGAACGCCCGTTCCTTCCTTGCGCCGCAGGCTCTCGCGCAGCAAAGCGGAGCGCGACAAAACCGTGCAGGCCCGCCGCGCGAAAGCCCTGGCGGGCTTGCGTATCGCGTCGCCCCTGCACGATAAAAAAGGAGACACCCAGCGAAACGCTGGGTGTCGGGTCTGCTCTTCTCACTCGGTCAAACAATACGACAAATTCAAACCCGCAAAATACCCAGTCCCGCCAGGGACGACCGGTAGTAGCCCGGTACGTTTCCGAGGCGCGCTTGCGCGCTGAGGAATAAGTGCCGGGGGAGCAAAGAAAAATTCCTTCTCCTTGCGCCGCAGGCCCGCGCGCAGCGCAGCGGAGTGCGGATTTTGGAACCTACGCGTGTCGTGCAGAGCAGCGGCCCGTTAAGGCCGGAACAAGTCATCATTGCGCAACGAAAACTCGATTACAAAATCGCGGCAGAGCTGATACGTAAGCGGATCAAATTCCTCATTATCACTCGGCCAGGCCACGACGCCTTCAGGCGCAAGCGGCCCTGCCCGAATAATCACCGGCATCGATTTCCTGAAGAACAGATACGAATGGGGATCGACTCCCAGCAACAGCATATTCATGGTCTCAGCAACCTGGTTGTGGTCTTGAGCCAAATCTTCCAAGGAACTTTCTATTTTCCTGAGCATCGGATGACTATCGTGGAAATGGACTGACAATCCGGTGTTTACGAGCACTTCGTTCGCTTCATCCTCTGCTGCTGTCTTAAGCTTGTCATAAGCGAGCGCAAGTTTCTCCAGGGCTTCCCTCACTTTGCCGCCCTCAAATAGGGTCTCGCTCTCATTGACCAATCCTCTCACCGGCGCTTTCGAAATCAGGCTGGACAAAGTGAAAGCCGAGAAGTCTTGGCCGAGGTATGTCGCACACAAGTCGCGACAAAACTCCTCCGTAAGAGTTTGAAAGCCCGAAACGACCGTGCGGTCCGGGGGAATGCCCTTGTGCTTGAAGCTATTGCGAGCATCGTTGAGGCGATCCATCGCAGCCCGGTGCGCTGGCTCAGCCGCCGTTACATCCTTTACCCTCGGCCAGAATTCCATAAAATTGTGAAACTGCTTTACGCGAAGATAATCGCCAACAACGCGCATCAGCATTTCAGCGCCATCATGTAATGCCAGTAGAGCTTCGGCGTTGGAGAGTAGAGCCCGTTGACGTAGGAGCTCTGCCGCACGGCGGAGAAGATATTTGGCGTAAACTGCGCGTCTTAGGTAATCGGCAGGAAGGGCCATTGCAGACACA
Source organism: Acidobacteriaceae bacterium (assembly GCA_027307045.1). Classification (GTDB taxonomy): domain Bacteria; phylum Acidobacteriota; class Terriglobia; order Terriglobales; family Acidobacteriaceae; genus Angelobacter. The sequence continues at coordinate 602 of DAHUXR010000149.1, read as the reverse complement.
GCTTACGGTATCGCGTTGCAAAACGGAAAACGTCCTGGCGTGATGACGCTCAATTTTTCGGAATCCACGTAAAACTCCGCTGCTTGGTATCTTTCATCTGGCACTTCTTCACATCGTATTTATCCCAAGTTAATCCCGAGCCTTCAATACGTGAATCGGATATGGAAGTGATCTCAAGCGGAGCTTCTATCCGGCACCACTTAATCTCGTTCTGCTTTCTCCACACATCATAGTATTGGAATGGGATATATGTGATCGACGTGCCGCGCCAATGGCCATCGGGTTCTTTTTTCAATTCTGCGCGTGAGAAGGCGGACGTGCCTTGCAATTGTGCTGGCAGATTTGCCCATTCCGAATAGATGTAGTTTCCCTCCTGCCTAACCTTGTAATCCTTGCCGCTAGTCATCGAAGACCAAAGACCATTTATCGGGGATGTTGATCCTTTCCCAACATCCGGCGAGCTTGTACGTGCGGAGTTCAATGGAACAACATCGTGGGCGGTCGCCAACACTCCTCGCATTGTGTCAGACGGTATCGCGAAATTGAGATTCTGGCCGTATTGTGTATTCACGCCCCATGTAATTACCCCAAGAACATTCCCC
>DAHUXR010000148.1 GCA_027307045.1 Acidobacteriaceae bacterium | reverse complement strand
GTCGCAAATGTCAGCCATATCGACCAGATCTATACGACGGTCACCCAATTCGTACTTGCTGACGAACCCCTGCGACCGGCCCAGTTTACGGCTCAACTCTCCTTGGATCACACCAACCTCTTCTCGGGGCCTGGCGCAGAAGTTGGCGCAAAAGTTGGCGGTTCCTGTGCTGCCGGGCACTTTGCCGGGGGTTATTGGGCTCTGGATTCCGATGGGAACTCCTTTCAGCTTGACTTAGTCCACAACTTAGTCCAGCATAAACAAATATGGAAGTCAACGTACACGAAGCCAAGACCAACTTCTCCAAGCTGCTGCAGCGGGTAATTTTGGGTGATGAGGTAATTATTGCCAAGGCAGGCGTGCCTGTGGCGAAATTGGTTCGCTACATAACAAAGAAGGGCAAGCGTCCGCTAGGATTCTATCGTGGCCAAATCTGGATGGCTGATGACTTCGACGCTCCATTGCCAGATGACATCCTTGCTGGCTTTTACGGCGAAGATGTTCCCGATCGCAAGCCTGTCAAGCGCGCTCCAGCGAAAAAACGCAAGAAGGCATGAGCTATCTGCTGGATACGACTGTTTTTGTGTGGCTTCTGAAAGAGCCCGAAAAGCTCAACCGGAGAGCGCTTGATCTTCTCGAAGACGAGGGCCAGGATGTGTTTCTTTCTTCCGTCACGTCATGGGAAGTGGCGATCAAATCTGCGATAGGAAAACTTACGTTGCCAAAAAAGTTGGACGAGCTTCTCTCTGAAATATTCCAAAACTTCTCATTCCAGCCGCTCTCGATTACGCATGCTCACGCCCTGGCGGTTGGAGAATTGGTGTTCCACCACCGCGATCCATTCGACAGGATGCTGATCGCGCAGGCGCGTAGCGAAAAATTGGTGTTGATGACTGCGGATGCTGTCCTTGAAAAATATCCAGTGGAAACCCTGTGGTGCAGAAAGTAAATGCTTAGCTCCCTTCTTGCTAAGTCAATTCAACCCCTTTAACCTATTCAGCTAATGCACTTTACGCGGCTTCGTCGGGCCTTCTGGCAGGCCTTCCAACACGGGCAATTCTCGATCGCCAAAGGAGCGGCGTATTCGTCGATTCTTACGCTGTTTCCTGCCTTTCTGGTCATCACGTCTGTTCTGGAGGCCTCACACAATACAGAGGGCTTTCTGGAGCAGATTGGCGATGCCGTGGGCTGGGTGTTGCCGCCGGGATCGCGATCTGTGGCGCTGGCGTTCTTCCAGAGTAAGCAGCACCATGCCACGCGCATCATATACTCGGCTTCCATCGTTACTCTGCTGGCGGCCACGGGCGTGATGATTTCCTGGATGGACGGCTTCCGCAAAGCTTACGGCATGGCCAACACGTGGGGCTTCTGGCGTGAGCGCGCGATTGCTCTCTACCTGGTCTTGCTGGGACTGGTTCCGCTGGGATTTGCCACCATCCTGGTGGCATTCGGTACCGAGGTGGAGAACTGGATACAGAGCGGTACCATGCACCTCTTCAAACCGTTGATCCTGCTGGTGTGGGATGGCGTGCGCTGGGGTATTGCGATACTCACGGCAATTGCGCTCACCGCGCTGGTGTATCACCACGGGCTTCCCAAGACACAATCCTGGCAGCGCGTCTTGCCCGGCGCGGTGATGGCGGCGGTGCTCTGGTTTCCGGCGACCGTGCTTTTCGGCTGGTATGTGAGGGTCTATGCCACGTACACGGTGGTTTACGGGTCACTGAGCGCGGCCATTGCGCTGTTAGTGTGGCTGTACATTGTTTCAGTGATTGTGTTGCTGGGAGCGGAGCTGAACGCGCAAGTCTATCCTAAGCTGGCGGAAGGCGACGCCACGGAAAAGAAGGTATGAACGGGTGACCGCTGGAACCAAGCCTCTGGAAAAGGGCATTACCCCCACAATGAGAAAAGCCAAGATCGTATGCACCATTGGGCCGGCCAGCGGCTCTGAAGCGGTGCTGCGCGACCTGATGCGCCTGGGCATGGACGTGGCCCGGCTGAATTTCTCCCACGGAACGCATGACGAGCATGCGCGCATGATCGAACGCCTGCGCAAAGTAGCCGACAAAGAAGGCCGCACCATCTGTATTCTGCAAGACCTGCAAGGGCCCAAGATCCGCACCGGAAGACTTAAATACAGGACACCGATCGCCATCAAAACCGGAGCGAAGTTGACCATCACGCCGCGCGACATTTCCGGGACAGCGGCGCTGCTCTCGACGACTTTCAAGACGCTGGCCAAGGAAGTAGAGCCCGGCTCGCGCATCCTGCTTTCAGATGGATTGATTGAACTGCGAGTAACGGCAGTGCGCGGCGACGATGTTGAATGCGAGGTCATCAACGGCGGTCTTCTGGGTGAGCACAAAGGAATCAATCTGCCCGGGACCGTGGTGAGCGTTCCGTCGCTGACTGAGAAAGACGAAAAGGACCTGGAGTTCGGCCTGAAGCATGGCGTGGACATTGTTGCGGTTTCGTTTATTCGCACAGCCGACGACGTGCGCCTGGTAAAGCGGCTGGTGCGTACGCACAACTCCGATGCCTGGGTCATCGCCAAACTGGAAAAACCGCAGGCCATCGATCCGGCGAATCTGGAGGAAATTCTCGATGTGGCGGATGGAGTGATGGTGGCGCGCGGCGATCTTGGCGTGGAGATGCCGCCGGAAAAAGTGCCGATCATCCAGAAGCATGTAATCCGTCGCGCAGCGGACTGGCGCAAGCCCGTGATTACGGCCACGCAGATGCTTGAGTCGATGATCGAGAATCCGCGTCCTACGCGCGCCGAAGCCAGCGATGTAGCGAATGCGATCCTTGACGGCACAGACGCCGTGATGCTCTCAGCCGAGACGGCCAGCGGAAAATATCCGCGAGAAACCGTGGCGATGATGGCGAAGATTGTACTGGAAGCGGAGTCAGCCAAGGAAGAGCCAATTCAACGACGGCGCCAGCATCGGCAGCTTTCCATTTCAGAGACGATTTGTGAATCCGTGGCGCACGCAGCACAGGACCTGGAAATGAAGGCCATTGCCGTTTATACGGAGACAGGAACCACGGCGCGACTGATTTCCAAATACCGCCCTACGGCGCCGATCTTTGCTTTCGCCGCCAATACCACTGTCTGCGCGCGGCTGAACCTGATGTGGGGCGTCTCACCGCTCTCATGCGAGATGACGCCGAACGCTGAAGACATGGTGCACAAGGCGGAAACCTATCTTTTGCAAATGCACGCAGTGCAGCCCGGAGACATCATTGCCGTGGTGGCGGGAACGCGCAGCAGCAGCGGATCAACAAATTTCATGCGATTGCATGTGGTGGGCACGGGCGAGCATCCGATTCACGTTCGCGAGGAGCGACGCAAAGCGCCGCGGATGAAGCCTGTGAGTCCGGTGGAGAGAAGGAAGAGATAGGTTTTTTCCGTAGCCTCGAGCGTAGCGAGAGGTCCCTATAGCCGCAACTCTCATCTGGCTTAAGTCTGCTTCAAATCCTATGCGGAGTAAGTAGTCATAGGGTTCCCTCTCCTTCGGCGAGCTCAGGGTCGGGATAAAAAATCAGTTCACCCATCCGCCGCCAGTGCTGCCGCCATTTTTCTTGTCCTTATCATCGGGCGGGCGAAAATTGCCGTACTCGTCGAAATAATCTTTGGCGTCCTGATTGTGTTTCTTCATGTAGACCTGAAATTTCTTGCCGGCACGGCGGCGCTTCCATCGGTGATAGCTATTCTGGAACGAGGCGACCTGATCGCCGAAGTAGCCGAAAATATTCATGCGACGCCACATGAATCGATACCAGACATAACCAGATCCCATGCCAAGCAGTTGAACCATGTAGAACATGGAAAAATGGGTCAACAGCAGATATGCGCCCTCAACGGCTGCCGCAAAAATTACGATGTACTTAACAGGGATGGGAATGGGAATGAACATTGGCATGACGCGCGCGTCACGATAGAGCAGGTAGAAAACCATTAGCAAGGCGTTGGCTGCGGGCCCCGATCCCATGGCAGCACCTTGCGCTACGACTCCAGTTAATGAAAGCAAAAAGCCGCACAAGCCCGCGCCGATGAGAGAGAAAAGGTAAAGCTCGATAAAGCGCTTTGGGCCGGTTTGCGCCTCCACGGCACTGCCAATGAAGTAAATTCCCAGCATCGAAAACAGGAAGTTCAAGGGCTCAAAGTGCAAGAAGCCATAAGTAAGAAACTGCCATACCCAGCCATGTTTAATGGCCTCTGGCGCGAGAAGTCCTCGAGTCGCGATCCACATTGCCTGATTGCCGGCAAAAGCCTGCAGCAGGAGCAGAACAACAAAGACTGCCGTGTTGATGATCACCAGGTCTCGGACTGCCCCGGAGAACCGGGGAAATCCCATGGTGGCGGAGGTATTTCTAGGCATCAGCTTCTCTTCTATCTTTCCGGTTCGGGAATCACCATGAGGCTTCTGTGGCCTTTGGCATCTACTGATCGTACTCCAAAAATTACGTTGTCCTTGGAATCTGGAAAGTCTACTTTGGGTTCGGCCGTTCGCAACAAGTTTTCTTCCGGGAAATCCGCGTCAGTAGTCTTGCGCCAAAGCACTTCATAGGCTGTGGCTCCGGGCGCGGGCTTCCATTCGATCTTGGAATCGTTCTCCAACTGCTTGGTCAACAAATGGACATCACTGGGTGGCGCAGGCGATGAGGCAAGACTCGCCAGGGTCGCCGCATTCAGGCGCGCCACATTTGCGACATAATCGAAATCCACAAACTTTGGCAGGTCACCATATTCGATGCCATTTTCCGTGCGAACATTCTGGTGCTGATGGTTGTAATCTTCGCGATATTCGGTGAACCGGACAGCGGCAAAGCCCTGCTCGTTGAAGGCGCTGTGGTCGCCGCCGCGCAGGTAGCGGTCACGACGGAAGATCAGCTTGGGAGTAAACGCTCCGAAATCATAAGTTTCGCCCACGGAATGGATATAACGCGCAAGTTCGCGGGAAGACGAGTCGTTTTCACCGCCCAGGTTGCGTATGCGCTTAATGTCGGCATCGGACGCTGCGGCGGGAATGCCCTCAGAAAACACGCGCACCCAGTTGTTGTTCTGGGCGGTATCGCCGGGCGTACGGTTGCCGCCGACAATGTCATTATTAAGCACACCCTCAAGTTGCCAGCCTTGTTCTTTGGCCATTTTGGCAAAATGAGTGCTGCCATTCAGACCTTGTTCTTCACCGGCAACAGTGAGGAAAATAATGGTGGCAGGAAACTTGTGTTTGCTGAGCACGCGCGCGCATTCGAGCGAGACCGTGGTGCCGCTGCCATCGTCATTGGCGCCAGGGGCGGGATCGGTGGAGTTCTCATTACTGGAATTGCGCGAGTCGTAGTGTCCTGTCACCAGATAAATCCGCTTGGCCTGCGCGGGATCTGTGCCTTTGAGGATGGCGTAGATATTCTGGATTTCCGTGGGCTGCTTGATGCGGTCTTTAGGCCCTTTGGGCTGCTCAATGAAGGTATCAGTCTTGACTTCCAGGCATCCATTGCAGTCTGATGAGATGCGCTCAAATTCTGATTTAATCCAGTTTCTGGCAGCCACAATACCCTGAGAGGCGGTTGCCGCGCCAGGGTTGTTGACGGAGAGCGTGCTACGGGTGCCGAAGCTGACCAGCTTCTCGTCAATTTGCCGGGCATGCTGGGGCGAGACATCTTTTACGATCTCGATGATAGCGGCGTCTCGGTCCCGTTTGGCTGTGGCCGAAGACTTTTCAGCGGGTTCAGCAGCAGCGCGGGTTTTGGGCTTATGTTTTTGGGCAACGGTAAAAGGCGCTGCCAGCATCAGAAGCGCAATCGAGACAAACAAGAAAATTCGTATGCGGGAATCTTTAAGGGAATCAAAGAGTAACATTCAGTTCCTTCGGTTTCAGAGCTTGACGACAATCCCAAGAGATTCTAAATATAATCACATGGCCCCCGCCACTTTGTAACAATATCCCTTGGAGGAAGAAATGCCGATTTGCCCGGAATGCGATACCGACCTCGATTTGGATGAGGAAGAACTCGACGAAGGCGAAATTGTTTCCTGTCCGGAATGCGGCTCGGATTTTGAAGTGATTACGAAACATCCGCTCGAATTAAATCCGGTAGACGATCTGGACGAGGATGAGGACGACGACGAAGACGACGAGGATGACGAGGACGGTGACTATTAACCCGCGCTGGAGCCGGAACACGGCCGCATGTCTGGCAATGTGCCTGCTTCTGGCGCTCTTCTCACCGTGCCTGGCTGCGAGCAAGGACAAGCCGCAAAAGGAAAAGCCATACGCCCTGATCTTTGGCACCGCCTATGGACCGAATGACCGGCCTCTTTACGGCGTGAAAATCACCATCCAACCGCAAAAGAAGAAGCATCCGAACTGGCGGTTGATGTCTGACCATCGCGGCGAGTTCGCCCAGCGCGTGCCGGCCGGAACGAATGACTATCTGGTTCGCGGAGAAGCCGAATACGCTCCGTTGGGGGATGACGGCAAGCCGCAACTATCGAAAAAGGTGCGACTTAAGGGTGAAATCCGGGTTCATGTTGATAACGAAGAGCGGCGCGATATCAGTTTGCATCTAACAGAGTAGCTCAATCTAAGAGAGAGGGCAGGAGGTAAACGCGATGAGAAGGCTTACCGCTATAGCCGCAATTGTGCTGGCTTCTGGGGCCTTGCTTGCCGTCCCGACTGCTGGCGCTACGGCGTTCCTCCAGCGCGGCCAGAACGAAGCGCGTACGCTGGTAGGGCACGTGCTGGATGATCGGGAGCAGCCGCTGCAAAAGGCGATTGTTTATCTCAAAAATACAAAGAGCCTATCGATCAAGACTTATATCAGCGAACCCGATGGCACATTCCGTTTTTCAGGGCTTTCCGCCAATATCGATTACGAAGTTTATGCGGAGCATGAAGGCGCCCGTAGTGACACCAAAACGCTGAGCGGTTTTGACAGCCGCCGCCAGGTCAACATGACCTTGAAGATCAAAGGAAAATAATTTTCCAGGAAAAATTTAAAGGCCGTCCCGTTTTGGGACGACCTTTTATTTAGAGGTAGCTGAGAGCCGTTAGTCCTGGTCGTTGCCGGCACGCTTCCAGTTGATGATATCGCCAAGAGTGGTGGTTGCCGTGGCGCTCGAGGCAGGATGCTTATAAGCTTCCACATCAGCGCGGCTGGCTTCTTCACCCACTGCCCGCAGACTCAGGCCAACTTTCTTCTCTTCGGCGTTCATCTTGATGATCTTGAAGTCGTGTTCCTGTCCGGCATCAAGTTTCACGCCTGCGCCAGAGGAATCCGTGGCTTCAGAGTTGTGGCAAAGGCCTTCAACGCCTTCAGCGATCTCAACGAACGCTCCGAACTGCGCCAGCCGCAGCACTTTTCCGTGGACAACATCGCCAATGCGATGCGTCTGGAAGAAGCTCTCCCATGCGTCTGGTTGGAGCTGCTTTACGCCCAGTGACAAGCGACGCTGCTCCGGCTCAATGCCCAGCACAATGGCTTTTACCTTCTCGCCTTTTTTCAGGACTTCAGAAGGATGCTTGACGCGCTTAGTCCAGCTCAGATTGCTTACGTGGACCAGCCCGTCAATGCCGTCTTCAATCTCGATGAAAGCGCCAAAGTCGGTCAGGTTGCGAACGCGGCCTTCAACCGTCGATCCAATCGGATACTTCTCGTGCAAGCGCTCCCACGGGTTCGACTCAAGCTGCTTCAGGCCCAGTGAAATGCGGCGTTCGTTGGAATTCACGTTGAGCACAACGCATTCAATTTCGTCGCCAACGTTTACCAGCTTTGACGGATGTTTCATCCGCTTGGACCATGACATTTCGCTTACATGCACAAGGCCTTCAATGCCCTGTTCCAACTCGACGAATGCGCCGTAGTCAGTCACGCTCAGAATGCGGCCCTTCACGCGCGCGCCAATGGGATAGCGCTCCGCAGCGTCAAGCCATGGATCGGGCGTGAGCTGCTTGAAGCCAAGTGAAACGCGCAGCTTTTCCGGATCATACTTCAGTACCTTCACCTGAATCTGATCGCCCACGTGGACGAGATCACGCGGATGCGTAAGCCTGCCCCAGGACATATCGGTAATATGCAGCAGGCCGTCAATGCCGCCCATATCCACGAATGCGCCGTAGTCGGTAAGGTTCTTTACCGTGCCGGTAAGGATTGCGCCTTCAGCCAGGTTCTCCAGGGTCTTGCCGCGCTTGGAGGCAATCTCTTCGTCCATGATCGCCTTGCGCGAAACCACAATGTTGCCGCGCTTTTTGTTGAGCTTAATGACCCTAACTTCAATCTCCTGGCCTTTCAGCGTTTCCAGGTTGCGCACCGGGTGGACGTCCACCTGCGAGCCTGGCATAAACGCCTTTACGCCGATATCCACGGAGACGCCGCCTTTTACGCGCTCCACCACTGTGCCTTTTACGGCTTCCTTGGAGTGGTACGCCTTCTCGATGTTCTCCCAAACCCGCACACGCTCGGCCCGCTCATGTGAAAGCAGAACGGAGCCTTCTTCGTTCTCGCCGCGCTGGACCATCACTTCAATGTCCTGCCCCGGCTGGAACTTCACGTTGCCGTGGGCATCCGTGACTTCAGCAATGGGCACCAGGCCCTCTGACTTGAAGCCGATGTCAACGACGACATGGGTTGCGGTAATCTTGATCACGGTGCCTTTAAAGACGTTGTCTTCACTTGGCGCCGGCTCAGTTTCTAGGGTGTACGATTCGAGAGCTGTGGCGAAGTCTTCCATGTGAGTTTCTTCTTTGTGAGCAACGCCCGCGCTGGGCTGCTCAGGAGATTGAGTTTGAGATTCGTTCCCGGACATAGTTGTTGAATTTTCGTAGGACTGGGCGGAATCGGCTGAGCTGTTGGATTCAGCGTCGGAACCATGGTGCTCGCTACGGGCTGTATGCTCGACCCACATTCCTATAATTGCCAACGGACCCAAAACACGGCTGGAACTCACTGAAGAGAGGCAGTAGTGCTGAAGGCGGACTCGGGACCCCGAGTCCCACTGGTATGATTTCAGAAACCAGCGGCCGGATCTTACGGCAGTCCTGAAAGGGCCATAAGACTCCTTCGACTATAACAACCGCTCACTACGCTGTCAAACGCTTCAAAACGGGAAAATTGGCTTAGAACCCTAATCCTTCTGGTATCTTTTCAAGGCCCATGGATTACCTCTTTACGCCCTGGCGATACGCCTACATTACCGGCGCAACGGCCCCCGGCGACTGCCTTTTTTGCACTCTTCTGCAGACCAAAAACGATGAGCAGGCCCTGATCGTCCATCGCGCAAAATATTGCTTCGTGATGCTCAACGCTTTTCCATATACGTCCGGCCATACGATGGTGGTGCCGTACGATCACGTGGACGAATTAGTCAAACTTTCACAACCCGCGGCGCAGGAGATGATGGATCTCACGCAACGGCTGGAAGGCATCCTGCGCGAGCTCTACCGCCCCGATGGCATTAACCTGGGAATGAACGTTGGCAAGGCCGCCGGCGCCGGCGTTGCCGGTCACATCCACATGCATGTCCTGCCCCGTTGGTTCGGCGACGTGAATTTTATGGGCGCCGTCGGCGAGACTCGGGTGATCCCGGAAGATTTGCCGACAACGTACAAGAAATTACGTTCCAGGTTTTGATCCCCGATCACAAATGATCACAAAGCCGATCATTGAGGGTATCCAAGCCACGAATTTCGCGCCAGCGGTTTTTCCTCCTTAGTGTTCCTTCGTGGCCTTTGTGGTTGAGACTTTGGTTTTCCGATCAACCGATCACGCGCGATGTCCCAATCCACGCGATGTAATACCAAATGTCATCGAGTTCGGATTCGACTTCCGGGGCAAGACGGTGCGCCATCAGTGTGCTTGCGGCTCAGTGGCCAGTCGGGCGCGTCCTCGCTGTTTGACCTTACCTGCAAGCTCCTGCACGGATTCCTGGGTCAGTACGTGTCCCTCGCCGCGTGCAAGGGACGCCTCCGCTGCGTCAACGGCGGCTAGAATCTCGGCCCGCTTCCGTTCGCGCTCTTCCCACAGCGCCAATGCTTCTTCTACCGCATCCTCGGCACGGGTAAACCGGCCGGATTCAATGGCTTGACGGATAAAAGCTTTCTGGTCGGGCGCCAGATGTACTTCCATGCGTTAAAGGTAAGAGTCCGGAAAGCCAGTGTCAAGAACCCTTGTCATCTCGACCGACGGCGAAGGACCCTGAGCTTGCGAAGGGGACTGAGGTGGAGTGGAGAGATCCCGGCAAAGTTTCCCCTGCCATGCTGATGCAAGGCGTTCTCTCCATGCTGCCGGAGTGCTGTCCTCACTCCATTTGTTCACGCGGTTCGTATCAGGGCCCGATCTTTAGTCGGGCCGCAGGCAGAATCTTAACGCCAGTCGGAGCAGCTTCGGGTTGGCGCGAATTATTCCCTGCTCGGAGCCATGCGCCGCATTGAAGAATGCGACCGGGAGCGGTTCTCGCAGCCACCCAAATGGCTTAAATTCTTGACCCAACCAGAGCCCGCCTCAAAAAAAGTGGGCTCTCTATTGTAAGCCCAAACGTTCCGCACATCGCCGCCTGTGTTCCCGCCCCGCAGCTCCCGATTTTCAAGCCTCACCAGATTGCGCCCCGGCATCTCAAGTAAAAGACACATTCAAAAAAGGAGCAGCTATGCCTCATTACGGCATTCTTCGTGATCACAAAATGGAAGACGTGGACGATCTGCGCGGAGCGGACGTTT
>DAHUXR010000147.1 GCA_027307045.1 Acidobacteriaceae bacterium | reverse complement strand
CTCGCGATGGATCTTCCGAAACTCCGCGATCGACTTGTGGTCCGGCGCCAACCGGCCCAGCAACCACATCACTTCAATGTTGCGCAGACACTCAGCCTCCAGTCGTCGCGAGGAACGAATCTGGTGAAGGTATCCATACAGGTAGAGCCGCAGCAAGTCGCGCGGGTCGTATCCCGGCCGCCCCGTCTCGGCAGCCTCGGCCCGAATGAATCCCAACTTATCCATGTCCAACCGGCCGACAAACGCATCGATCACCCGGCACACATGGTCTGCTGGAATCAGTTCCTCCAGCGTCACTGGAAACAGCGTGCCCTGTGTTCTTCCTACCCCTTGGATATAAGCCATGCCTTTCCACTCGCTCCTGCTCGCATCTTCTCATTCTTTCGTACAACGTCAAGAGTTTCGTAACAGCCTCTTACGCGCTGGGCTAACTTCGCGTCGCGCCTCCGGCGCTGGCTTATAACAGCAGCGATAAGCGGCGAGGACCAGTCAAGCCTAACCCGACATTTGTCTCGTGAGAGGGAAATGTGGATTATATAAAGAAATTAGTATGGGTTTTCGCGAAGACAATCATTATGTGTCACGCATGTATCTCCAACGTTTTGCGGCGTCACCAGGGTACGTCTTAACATATCCAATTCTTGTTGCGCATGAGCGCGTTCCGCTATGGCGACGAAGATCAATTAAAGGAATTGCATACCGCGAGCATTTGTATACCCGGATTGTTTCAGGCGGCCAAACAGATGAGATGGAGGCATGGTTTAACAAAGAATTCGAGACACCTGCAGAAGATGCGCTCAGAAAAGCCACAGAAGACCTGCGCCTTACCCCAAGCGATTGGGAGAAGATAATTCGCTTCGTTGCAGCCCAGGATGTACGCACACCTGCCCGCCTCTTTGAAGATATTCAACGCTGGAGTGAAGCCGGGCCGAGCATGTTAGAAGAAACCCTGAAGGAATCCGTTCGTAAACTTGAGTTAGCCAAAAGCCGTGGAGAAGAAATTAAACCAATCAAGACTACCGACAGCGAGTATTTTCCGGTGCGTGTAACCAGCACGATAAAACCAGGCGAAAAGTTCGGGGAAATAAAGGCAGAGATGATTGTAGGAAGAGACCTTTGGCTTTTTGGTATTCGCCGGTTACTCACCCAGACTGTAAAAATCTTACTCGAGCAAAAATGGTCTATCCTCAGGCCTCCGGAAAGCCTGGAGTGGTTCACGAGTGATGATCCTGTAGTGCGCCTGAATTATTACGGTGAGAACAGATATGACTTCAAGGGTGGATGGGGAAATCGTGGTACAGAGATATTTCTCCCGCTTAGTCCACAACATCTCCTGTATACAAAAGTGGGCTTTCCAAGGCCTACGCGAGGAACAGTTGTAAAACGCGCCGAAGCCAAAATGTTCAGGTGCTTTATTGCCGAACATTCACACCGATATATCTTTTCTAAGCGAGCCGATGCCGATATACCTAAGCTGCGTCCCCGCACGATTGATGCTGCTGCTTTGCGCAATGAGAGAGAGCAGTGGAGCAGATGGCACGAGGAACAGACGAGAGCTAAAAGGCAGTTAATGGGGTGGACCGAAAATGCCGTTTAACAGCCAGTAGTCATACGTGAGTTCGGGGTCGCAATTGACTAACGGAAAAAGCAGCTTTTGGCCATTAGCCGTCAGAAATAGCCAAACATACGACATCAGGGCCAAAGCGAGCAGGGATGCGCTTTGGCGTTTTGCCTTTTTGGCAGTCGTCCTCAGCGAATGTCCACAAACACATTGTTGCGCTCCTCGACCATGGGCAGTTGTACTTCCGGAAAGTTACAAAGAATTTTGGCCAGTCAGCTTTTCTCTCAGCACGCGAAATTGAACATGGCCGGTTTCGCGCTTTATTTGCTGGGTGATTTGGCCTAAGATGCAGAATGGTCGAACTTCATTCAAAAACAAAAAGAAGCATGCAGCAGTCAGCCCTCAGCATTCATCTAGAAACAAGACCTTTTCACCGCCAAGGACGCAAAGGAAGCAAAGGAAGGTAAACAAGATCAACATCAAAACCAACAGCGGGAAAGCGAAGGTCCGATGCAGGGGAGTGCACAGCCGGGGGGCGGTGTGCCACACGAGCATCGCTGAAACCCACGCCGTTCTGGGATGACCTGGGTTGCGGTGGGATACCAAGGGAGGGGGAGGACGCTAAAGATCGGGTGATCGGGGAATCTGGTGATCGGAAGAGCAAAAGCTTACCCGGATCAACGAGGATCAACGCGGATCGGGAAGGCAAGGTTTAATCCGATGATCGTAGAACTAGACGCAGAACTAGACCTGTGGCAGCAGGAAGAAGAACGTTGTACCGTGGCCGACGCTGCTTTCCACCCGGACAGAGCCACCGTGATTGAGAACAATATGCTTTACGATTGCCAGACCGAGACCGGTACCGCCGCTTTCGCGGGACCGCGCTTTATCCACGCGATAAAAGCGTTCGAAGATTCGCGGCAAATGTTCAGACGCGATGCCGGGGCCGAAGTCGCGAACAAAGAATTCAATGCCGCTTTGGCGCTCGTGTGCGCCCACCACAATCTTCCTTCCGCTCTGGGCGTAGCGCAGGGCGTTGCTAATAAGGTTGCCGAAGACCTGATGAACAGCGTAATTATCGGCGAGCACGGACCAATCCGGTATTTCTTCAATGATGAGCTCAACCTGGGCGGCGCGAGCGTCTTCCTGCATGGAAGATGCCGCTTCAGCAAGCAAAATGCGCGCGGAGTGCGGACGAAGATCAAGTTTTTCTTCGCCCGATTCCACGCGCGCCAGCACCAGAAGGTCTTCCGTCAAGCGGCCCATGCGCTCCGCATTGCGGCGAATGATCTGAAGAAAGTCGCGAGCGCCGTCATTAAGCAAGCCGTCAGATTCAAGCAGCGTTTCAGAATAGCCACGAATGGAAGTGAGCGGCGTGCGCAGTTCATGAGAGACGTTGGCGATGAAATCCCGCCGTGTTTTTTCCACGCGCTCGATCTCAGAGATGTCATGGAGCACGGAGACAACGCCTCCATCGGGCAGAGGCTCCGCAGTGACGGAAAAAGATTTGCGGCCGGAGAGGGAAGTGGCAATCGTGCTCTCACGGCGTTTTGATTTCAGTACTTCATTGATTGTGGCGAGAAAGTCAGGATGGCGCAGCAATTCGACAACAGGAACCCCGATGCGGACAGGCTGGTGCAGTATGCCGGCGATGGCGTGGTTGGCCCAGCGCACTTTCATGTCGGGCGAAACGGCGATCACGCCGTCCGTCATGCTATTGAGCAGAGCTTCAAGTTCAGAGCGGCTCTCACGGATGGCGGCAAAGTTTTCTTCCAGACGCCGCGCGGTGCGATCAAGAGCCATGGCTACCTGGCCTATTTCGTCACCGCTGGTTACAGCAATGCGCGCGGAAAGATTTCCGGCAGCAACCTGCCCGGCGAAACGCACAATGCGGCGAAGCCGGCGGGAAATCACTTCCGCGATTACGGCTGCCAGCACAAGCGCAAGCAGCAAAGCCAGGATAGTGGCCCTAAGAAGGTTGGCGCGAATGGAAGAAATCTGTTGCTGCATGCTGGAAAGCGGATAGGCCAAACGAACGATCTTGTCACCGCTGGGGACGGCCAGATAAAGGAATTCAATGCCAACCGTATGGCTTACGCGCGACGAACTGCCGATCTTTCCGGCCAGAGCGGCCACAACTTCAGGCCGGCCGGCATGGTTTTCCATGGTTTGGGCATCGGCTTCAGAGTCGGCAAACACCACGCCGTTGCGGGCGATGATGGTAACGCGCGTTTCCGTGATGCGCGCTTCCTCCTCGGCCATTTGTTGCAGCGAATGCTGGTGGTCATTCTCAACACGCAAGGCAAAGCCCTGGGCGTTCTGGACAAGGAGTTTCTCAATATCATTGTGTACCGCATTTTCCCAGGTGTGCCGGATGCTGATGTCCAGTGTGAGCGTTGCGGCGGCAATTACCGCGACAAACGCGCCCATGGCTTTGAGGAAGATGCGGTTTCTCATTTGGCGGCCTCAAACTTATAGCCTGCGCCACGGACGGTTTTGAGATATCTGGGATCTTCAGGGTCCTGCTCAATTTTTTCGCGCAGGCGCCGGATATATACGTCGACAGAGCGCGGCGTTACAAAGGATAGATCGCGCCACACAGCATCAAGCACCTGATCGCGGGAATAGACCCGGCCCGGATGTGAGGCGAGAAAATGCAGCAGGCGGAATTCAGTGGCGGTGACGTCCGTGGGCTTGCCGCGGACCATGAGCGTCATGGAGTCACTATGCAGTTCAAAGTCTGGAGTGGTGATGCTTGTGGTCAAGGGCTGCTCAAAACGCCGCAGCACCGCCCGGACGCGGGCTGTAAGTTCGCGAATGCCGAAAGGCTTAGTGATGTAATCGTCGGCGCCAAGGTCCAGGCCGCGAACGCGGTCTTCCTCACCTGCGCGCGCGGTCAGGAAAATGATCGGGATGCGGGCAAGATCACGGCTCTCGCGAATTTGGCGGCAGACTTCAAAGCCGCTGTGTCCGGGAACCATGATGTCGAGCAGAAAGAGGACGGGCGGCTGCTTGCGCGCCTGGGGCAAAACTTCGTCACCAGAAGCACAAAGGCGCACGTTGAATCCGGCCGCCTGCAGGTGGTGGCGGACCAGGTTGCCAATGTCCAAATCGTCTTCAAGAACAATAATGTTTTGTTTCAATGGGTTCAGAGTATTCGAATAATGATTTTAACCGCATACATGGGGGCCACTGAAAATCCTCTGGCGATTGTAAGCTCCTCCCTAGGCTGCTACCATCGGACTGTGAACCGTTTTAAAACTTTTCCTGCAAAAATGGCTTTGGGCCTTGCCCTGGCAGCCTCTGCCGCACTGTACGCAACATCCCCAACGGCAGTTGTCCTGCCTCCGGTGCCGTCCACCGTGGATTCAATCACTCCGGGCGAATTGCGCATGCACCTGCAATTTCTGGCATCGCCGGAGTTGGGCGGACGGTATACGCTTTCGCCTAGCTTCGCCATAGCGGCGCGATATCTGGCTTCCCATCTGGAAGCTTATGGATTCAAGGGCGCCGGTGAGCATGGCGATTTTCTCCAGACTTTTCAGGTGGTCTCAAGCAAGCCGGACACGGCAAAGAGCGTGCTGGAAATCAGTTTCGACGGCAAGCCGAAGTCTTATCGCTTTGGCGACTTTTATATTCCGGCTGAAGCCGGCAACGGCGACGCCCAGGGAAAGATTGTTTTTGTGGCAACGGGAATCTCGTCACCATCGCAACACCAGGATGATTATGCCGGCCTGGATGTGAAAGGGAAAATAGTATTGATCGTGCCCGGAGCGCCTTCCGGCATCGATATGTCTCGCCTTGACCGGAATGAATACGGCCAGGGTGCTGCGCGCGCTCACGGAGCAGTTGGCATCCTGCAGTTGCCGCCGCAGCGCCTGCTGGAGATGATGAAGGGCAAGGGCTTTCAGGAGAGAGCAGCTTCGCGTGAAAATATACGGCTGGCGCGCAATGGAGATGGCAACCTACCCCAGGTAGCGTTGGGACCGGCAGTGGCAGAAGATCTTCTGGGGGCTTGCGGCCTCGACGTTAAGACCGTATATCAAGCAGCCAATCACAAGCAGAAGCTGCAGGCAAAGAGCGTGGACCTTACCACTAAAATGACCGTCGCCACGCAGCAGACAAAGTCCACCACGCAAAACGTAGCTGGAATTCTTGAAGGCACGGACCCAGTCCTAAAGAATGAATACGTGGTCTTCAGCGCGCATTACGACCATCTGAAGACAAGTCCCGGAGGCGAAATTTATCCCGGCGCCGATGATGACGGATCAGGGACCACCTCCGTGCTGGCGATTGCGCATGCCATGTCACTGGAGCGGCCAAAACGCTCAGTGCTGGTGATGTTCCATGCCGGTGAAGAGCTGGGACTGCTGGGATCGGAATACAACACGGAATACGCGCCGGTGGTGCCGCTGAAGCAGATGGTGGCTGACCTGAATATCGACATGATTGGGCGTTCCAAGCAGCCGGGAGACAACGCGATGGAAGACGACCATCTTACCGACGCGAACACCGTGTATCTGGTCGGGTCAAACCGCATCAGCCAGGAGCTGCACCAGCTCAGTGAAGAGACGAACTCGCAATTCCAGAAGATGAAGTTGGATTATTACTACAACGATCCTAACAATCCAGAGCGGATTTATTTCCGGTCAGACCACTGGAATTATGCCAAACACGGCATTCCCATTATTTTTTATTTTGACGGAACTTCGGTGGATTACCACCGTCCAACGGATACGATCGAGAAAATTGACTTTACCAAGATGACAAAAGTCGCGCGGCTGGTATTTGAAACGGGATGGCGGATCGCCAACCTGGACCACAGGCTGGCGAACTCGCATCAATAGCCCGCTTTGGCGGCTTTGGCTTTTACTTGTACGACAGGTTTTTTCTCCCGCATGTAAGTGTCAATAACAACGTCCAGCCGCTCAAAGAATGAAACTGACGGTTGGATCACCTCCCCGGCGATTGCGGGTTTCGCCGCGGGGGCCAGCGCGCGCAACAGTTCGTTGACGCGTTGCAGGCGAGTGTCCTGCTGCTCATTGCTCATGGTTGCAGAAGGCTGAGCGGAAGCTTGTTCAATGTAAAACCATAAAATCCGGCGAAGCTGGTCCAGCTCCGCTTTGAAGTCGTTAAGCAATTGGACGGCATTTTCATCTTCAAAAAATCTGGACAGCTTATTTTCGTTGGCTGGTCCATTCAGTTCGCCATGCATTTCTGCCTGGATCGAATGGATTTCGCCGGTGATGTTCTTAATGCGATGCACCAGAGCGTTTTTTATCTGCGGTTGGCGCTGCCAGGATTCGGTAGCGGGAAGGCGATGGATGTTGCCGGTTGGTTTCATGGAGTGATTTTTTCCAGTAGCAGCAAAAGTTAGATGTACAACATAAAGGCAGCTGGCTTCTGGCGTAAGCGAAACATACGGAGAGTCACCAAGATTGCCAACAGGAGGAATGAAAAAGTAGGCTTAAGCGCCTAGATCCTGCGCGCCAGCACTACTGTAATGTCGTCCGGCTGCTCGGTTGAGCCAATCCAGTCCTGGACTGCGGAGATCACGTGTTCGGTGATTCTTTCCAGCGGCTGCTGACGATGGGCGGCAACGGTTTCAATCAGGCGGTCTTCGCCAAATTCGCCGAACTCATTTTCCGGCTCCGTGATGCCGTCACTGAACGCAATAAAAATATCGCCCGGATAAAGTTCCACGGTTTCTTCCGCATAATCGCAATCGGGGAATAAGCCTACGACAGTTCCACCGGTTTCCAGGCGACGCACGGTCCCGTCCGCTCCCAGGACAATAGGAGGCAGGTGCCCGGCATTGGCATACGTCAACCGATGTTTATCGTCGTCATAGAAGCCGAGGAAGAGCGTGGCATATTTTTCCGGCTGCGTACTTTGGAACAGATGGCGGTTCAAAAGCCAAAGCATTTGCGCCGGCGAAGGCGGCGCCACGCGCGCCTCAAATGCGGCGATCCTGCTGTTGGTGCCGTAAGCGGCGGCCATGCCCACGGAAACAAGCTGCTCCTGTTCATACGCCCTCACGGCGGAATGGATAGTGGCCATAAGTAGCGCGGCGGAAATACCTTTGCCGCTGATGTCGCCCACCGCAACCATCACCTGCTGCGGCCCGTACGATAGGAAGTCGTAATAGTCGCCGCTTACAATACGGGCCGGACGGCAGATGCCATGCAGTTGAAGCGTGCTGGTGCCAACATTTGCCCGCGGAAAGAGCTGTGCCTGCACTTCATGCGCGATTTCCAGTTCGCTCTGCAGACGCTCTTTTTCCTTTTGCTCGGCGATCAGCTTTTCCAGGTTGTCCGTCATGGAGTTGAAGGAGACCTGGAGCGCGGCCAATTGGTCTTTTGCCCGCACGTCAATGCGATGGCTGAAATCGCCGCGGTTGATGAACTGTGTGGCGCGGTAGAGATTCGCCACCGAATAGGTAATTTTTCTGGTCAGGCCAATGCCGATCAACAACGCAATAAGCACCACAATGGCGAACGCAATCGCCAGCCCGATCAGGGCAATTACGATTACCGTGCTCCCAATGCCCATGGACGCCGTGATATAGGAATAGACAGCGGAAAATCTGGTGGTGACTCCCAGGATTCGTGTGCGCAACAAGCCATTTTCCCACTCCGTTACTTGAATCGGGCCGCCAAAATCGACTTCGCGGTCCAGCGCGTTTATGGGGGCGGGCACACTGCCGGCGCTGATTCGGCCGGAAGCCGCTGCCGTGCCTTGTGCTTTGGATCCATTGGTCTCGAGCGCTTTCTCGTCGCCATTAGGGTCCAGGGAATAGAGCGTGAGCGATCCGACCTTGCTGGCAATCCTGGCCAGAAATTTTCGATCAAGCTGAATGCTCGATATCACCATCGCATCGCCGCGCGCATCCTGGTGAGAATTTACGGCGCGCAGGTAAATGTGTCCCTTTTCGTTAACCAGCCCAGTGAAGCCATCTTTAACCCAGCCTGGGACAGACGACGCAGGCACAATGGCGATTGATCGTCCGGGGAATGACGTGTCCCTCGCTGTGATCTTTTCCGGGGTGCTGCTGTGCCGGTTGATTTCCTCTTCCGCCGCTGCATTGGCGGCGCTCAGGCGGTTCGCTTCCACCTTGATTTCAGAAACCGCGCTGAACACGGCCAGGTCGCCCAGCACCAGATACCCGGACAGAAGAGCAATGGACACCGCCAGCGTGACCGGCACGCCGCCAATAAACAGATACGTCACAATCAGCCGATTACGGACGCTCCACATTACGTGGTCGCGCAGCCAGCGCAGGCCCAGCCACAGCAGCAGCATGGAGACTGTCCAGCCCAGAAAGGTCGTCCAGCCGCTAAGGGAGTCGGCGGCGCCCGCGGCATGCATGGCTTTAAGCACCCACTGCAACAAGAGCAGCAGCGCTTCTATCCCAGCCAGATACAGAGTTGCCAATGCCAGACGGGTGCGCGGCATTATGCCCGCTGAGACCAGCTTGCGCGTGATTTGGGACCAGACAGCCAATCTTCACCGATTATATCGGTCAGCGCGGCCTCGCGGGGAAATCACAGGGAGGATTGGATACTAAAGGCGTTCCAGCAACGCGTCACGGAACTGCAGGCCGTGTGTCAGGCTCAGGCTGCTGGCCGCAGTTCTTAGACGTTTGTACGATCCAAGCGCGTCAATGCCAAAAACGTGGCGCATGGAAGGCAGGCTCGGAGAGGGAAGCAGAAGACTAAAGGGCGAAGGCAGCACCAGCCATAACTTCAGCTTGACCAGCGCCAGAAAGGAATAAAGCCGGAACTCCGTAGCCGCCTGCACCAGCTCCTGCGCCATTAACTGCCGCTGGCGGACTGTTTCGGCATCGTTTCCGGTCTCGGCGGTTTCCATGTTGCCCCATTCAATCAGCACCAGCGCGTTGTGTGACATGCGCAGCAAATACTCGCGCAGCAAATGGATTCGCCGGCGCTGCCAGTCCGCAAATTCCTGCGGTGACATGCGTATCCTGAAATTGGTTTCCTGCGCGGGGTCCAGCAATGACTCAAGTTCGTCATGTTCCGCAGGCCGCAGAAAAGGGGTCACGTCTTCAATCGTGCGTTTGGGAAACTTGCCGCGAAACTGGATGGCGGTGTAAACCGCAACTAACAGCAGTATGCCGACGACGAATATCGTGATGATATCGAAAATCATCGTCCCAGGATGCCTTTCACCGTCTTGGTATGCCGCTTAAGTTCTGTGATCATTTGCTCCGGCGTAAGCGTCGCGGCCCATGTCGCTTCCGGCCGTCCAGGCTCCGCCTTTAAAAATGTGGCCAGCCAAACTGCCACCCCAATAATGTACGCGATAGGAGGGGCAATCCTGATAACCGGATCCAATTTTGTTCCAAATTCGGAACGAAGCAAAAAGGCGACTAAAGACCCGGCCGCGCTGATGCCATAGCCGAAAACAATGCCCGCGGCGTGCTGCCCCCAGCGCAGGTGAAAAAGCCTGACCAGGATGATAAACAGGGAAAATATGCCAAATTGCAGGAATCCGACCGCAATTTCCAGGCCAATGATGGTTGTGGTAAACAAACTGAAGGCGGGCCGGGGAAGCAGGATAATGCGCAGAACTGCCACACTGACCATTACGATGCCAATTCCAGGAAAGAGCCACCGGAACCATCTCATGCCCAAAAAATTCCGAAATACCGAACGCAGAGCTTCTTGAAGAGCAAAAAAGGTTAGGAGCACGCTGGCTGCTTCGTTCGCCCAGTACACGTATGAGTAGAGACGAGGATTGTTACTTACGGCTAGGCCCACGATTGCTCCGGCAATGGTGAGACTGGAGTACGCGAAAAAGAATGGAGTTTCACGATACGAGCGACGGATCATCAAAAGTAGGCACAGGATCGCTTCCATTCCCGTGCCCACCAAGGCCAATACTAGTTCAGGGTTCTTCACAAAAGAGTGGCAAGGTTAAACCAGCCATTGCCGAACCGCAAACTTAATTGTTGTGTACCGGTGGCAAAGGCGGAGTTGGCAATGGGCTGTTCGCCGCATAAACAGGCATCATACTTCCTGAAACCAATAAAGCCACCGCAACCAACAACCGAATAATACTTTTCCGCATAGTTTTCTCCTTTAGAGTAGGCAGCCGTTCGAGCGCGCAACGACCGTATTTTTTCTTTCAGGGCCTCAACTGCAAAACCTAATTGCAACTTACGGGCGGCAAGGGCGGAGTTGGGACGGGCACAGTTGTCGCGTGACCTTGCATCGCGCTT
>DAHUXR010000146.1 GCA_027307045.1 Acidobacteriaceae bacterium | reverse complement strand
TCTCCAGGTTCGTGAGCCGTTGGGTCACACTTCCTGTTGAATCGATGTCAAGCGTAACAACCTGCTCGGTGTTGAAACTCTTTGATAATGTCCCCTTCCGGACTCATTAGAAATGTCCCCTTAAACTGAGGACTCCAGCCAGGAGGACTCATTGAAGAGGACAGCGATGAGTAGTCGCGAGCTGCAGCGCGTGGAAGTAATGGGGCGAGTCGCCAGCGGGACATTGAAGCTGGTGCATGCAGCAGAGATGCTGGAGCTGAGCTATCGGCAGACAAAAAGGCTGTGGCGCCGGTATCGGAAAAAGGGACCAGAGGGGCTGAAACACGGTCATGCGGGCCAGAGCTCGAATCGAGGCAAGGCGAAGAAGCTGCGGCGTCGGGTGCTGCAGTTAATCCAGAACAAGTATTCCGGGACAGAAGAGACGAGGTTCGGGCCTACGCTAGCGGCGGAACACTTGGCTGAAGAAGACGGGATCGTGGTGGACCACGAGACGCTGCGGCGCTGGATGCTGGCCGAAGGGTTGTGGAGCCGGCAGCGAAAGAGAACGAAGCACCATCAGCGCAGAGATCGCAAGGCCCATTTGGGTGAACTGGTGCAGTTGGACGGCAGCTTTCACGACTGGCTGGAAGAGCGAGGGCCGCGAGGCTGTCTGATGGACATGGTGGACGATGCCACGAGCCGAACAGAGGCACGGATGGGAAAAGAAGAGACGATTTGGGCGGCGGTGGGAGTGTTGCGGGGCTGGATCAAGAAGTATGGCGTGCCGCGGGCGCTGTATACGGACTGGAAGAATGTGTACAAGCGGAAAGCCACGCCAGCCGAGCAGTTGCGCGGGCAGGTGCCAGTGACGCAATTCGGACGGATGTGCCAAAAGCTAGGAATACGGATCATCGCGGCCAGTACACCGCAGGCCAAAGGACGAGTGGAGCGTGTCCATGGAGTGCATCAGGACCGGCTGATCAAGAAGCTGCGGCGACAAGGGATCGCCAGCTACGAAGCCGCGAACCGGTATCTGGAAGAGCAGTATCTGGCCGAGCACAACCGTCGTTTCGCGCGAGTGGCTGCCGAGCCGGAAGATTATCACCGGCGGAAGCCGCCGGCATGGCAGTTACGGCAGATCTTCCGGGTGGAAACGGAACGGGCAATCGGCAACGACTGGGTGATCCGGCATCATGGCCGTTATCTGCAACTGCAACCTGAGCGGAAGCACCGCCGATCCAGCAAAAGAAAGGCTCTGGTGTGCGAATGGGAAGACGGCAGCATGGCGATCTACCATCAAGGCGAGAAGATGGCCTTTACCGAGCTAGCTGAAGCGCCACCGAAGGCGATCCCGCCTGGTCCAGCGGTCGCCCCGGTGAGAGTTAGAAAACCCGCCAAGCAGGACCATCCGTGGCGGCAAAGTTATAAAAGCATGCAGCCAGCAGTTGCGGCAGTGCCACGGTTTAGACTGCGCCCTTACGCTTCGCCCTAACGGGCTCCGCTTCAGGGCGCAGTCCAACCACAACAAATTCAAAAAAGGGACATTTCTAATGAGTTAAGCATGGGGACATTTCTAACGAGCTTTGACAAACGATTCTGGCTGAGTTGCCGCTCCATAACCAAGGGAGTACACTTCTGAAACACCAGCCAGCGGCTGATGGGCTCGTGGAGTGCAGTTCCAATGCCCATTCCAATAAATTCCGGCTTCTTCTGTCTGTTCTTCCAATCGTTCGCAAATCCCTTTCTAGTGAGGTCAGCATGAAAGCTTCCCTTGGAAAATTCAGATTTCTGCTTTTTCTGTCTGTAATCTTGTCCGCCAGTTCTCTGATGGCGCAGAAAGTACGCGAACAGCAGGCCGGCCCCGGCGAGAAAATGGTACCCACCGGTGACGGTCAAGCCATTGCCGTGCCCGCTGGTCCGATCGGCCAGGCTGTGGTTACCGGCAACGGCATCAACTACAACGGTGGGCCAGTCCTGCATAACACCGTTCCGATTTACATCGTCTGGTACGGAAACTGGAATGGTACGGGCTCCAACACTCAGACGACGGTGAACCTGATTGACACCTTCATCGGAGGACTAAGCAACAGCGGCTACGAAAAAATCAATTCCACGTACGGCGACACCACGGCCAATGTCAGCGGCGCGATGACCCTGGTCAAGCAAGTCTTTGATACTGGATCACAAGGCACCCGGCTCAGAAACAGCAAGATCTCCGCAGCTATTTCCGCCCAGCTCACCAGTGGTGGGTTGCCGACAGATCCTAACGGCGTTTACCTGTTCCTGAGTTCGTCAAACGTAAAAGAGAGCGGGTTCTGCAGACAATTCTGCGGATTTCACACCCATCAAACCCTCAATGGCGCCGATATCAAATGGGCCTTCATCGGCAATGTCGACCAATGCCCATCGGGCTGCGAGATTCAGGCCACCGGCCCGAACAGCACCGCCGGAAGTGGTGGAGGTGCGGACGGCATGGCCAACGTGATTGGCCATGAGACAGAAGAAGCCATCTCCGATCCGGACCTGAATGCCTGGTTTGATTCGTCCGGAAATGAAAACGCCGACAAGTGCAACTTCCGCTTCGGCACAACCCAGACGGCATCCAACGGCGCGCAGTTCAACCAGACCCTTGGGGGCAAGAACTGGATGATCCAGATGAACTGGGAAAACAGCCGCGGCGGCGGTTGCGACCAGACCCTGGGTGGAACGTTCTTCTAAAAACAAGAGACGCAGCGAAAAAGGCCGTCTGGTTCTCCAGACGGCTTTTTGCTTCACCAGGCACTGGCGGATACCAACACTTTAGTTCCAAATTGGGCCGTCGATTAAATTTTCGTTCCGCCTTGGAAACATGACACAAGCGTCCGTTCGGGAGCGGCGTTCTTTGATTAGAATGATCTTGATTGCCAACACAAGGAGATTGCCAAGATGCGGGTTCGCTTTTTTGTGCGTTTGTTGTCAGTGCTGATTGCCACGGCTTTTTTTTCCGCCGCGCAGGAGCCAGTGAAGCCTGCTCTTACTCCCCGCA
The DNA here is from genome assembly GCA_027307045.1 of Acidobacteriaceae bacterium. GTDB lineage: Bacteria > Acidobacteriota > Terriglobia > Terriglobales > Acidobacteriaceae > Angelobacter. The sequence continues at coordinate 7,897 of DAHUXR010000146.1, read as the reverse complement.
TCATCACCGCCACCAAGCAGGTCACGATATTTAATGGGCTGGAAAGACAGCTGCTTCAAGCCATACAGAAAAAAGATAAAGCTGCCGCGCAAGCCATGTTGAGCGAGGACCTTTACATCGAGATGCCGGACGCGGACCCGCTGCCGGGAGACGATTGGCTGGATTCCGTGATGGCCAAAGATTACACGCTCAAATCATTCGTGGTTCGCCAGATGTCCGCAACCGATCTGGGCAATGCTGTTGTGGTCAAATTTGACCGTCTTCAGGAGGCGGTGTCCAAGCGCAAGGCCGATAGTGGCGAATTTTTTGTGGTCGATGTATGGAAGAAAGATGGAGAAAATTGGAAACTGGCCAGCCGCTATGTTGCCAAAGTGAGCTCCCAACCTTCGATACCTAAAACTCCAGTCAAACCAACCGGCAAGCAATAAATCTGTTACTACCGGTTCGCATCTTGCAGCAATTCGCGCAGCCGGTCGGCATCTTCGCGCGATGCATCCGTCACAATGTAATACCGCAGCCCGCCCTGTTGCCAGCCATTCACCGTGAAGGCAAGGTTAGTGCCTGAGACTTGGCCGTGGACATCGCGTGCCTGGAAAATGAAAACAGAAAGTTTGTGCTGGCGCACCAGGTAAACTAGCTCCGCGCCGGGAGCCTGTTGCGCGTAGATCAATTTGCCGCCGATCAACGTAAATGGCGAGTCTTTAGCCAGTTCCGGAGGATTGAACGTGAACGGCAGCTTGCCCTGAAACCATGGCTTCACCGTGTGCTTGTCGCTTGAGACCACATCCACCGGATTAGCGCTGGCCAGCATGGTCACATGCTGATCAATCAATTGCGCAACCGTGGCGTTGGATGCCGACGGGCGCGAGATCCAGGCGAAAGCAACAATGGCCAACAGGACGGCTGAAGCCGCAAGCGCGCTTGCTTTCAGCCACAATCCCGTACTTTTCTTCGGCTGCATCTGCCGATGTACGCTGGCATAAAGTTCCGGCGGCGCAGTGAACCGCTTTCCCGCAACGCGGACAGCCTTCTTGAGCGCCTGCTGTTCCAGCACGGCCGCCGAGCAATTGGCGCAGCTTTGCAGATGGCTTGCGATGCCCTGCTCTTCGCGTGGCTCCAGCTCGCCATCCACATAGAGCCCGATTTTTTCCCGCCATTCGCAGTTTGTCACTTCACACCCACAGTCCTTCTGCCGCCCAGCGTCAGCACAATGTGCTCGCGCACCTGTTTTCTTGCCCGCGCCAGCCGAGACATCACCGTGCCAATCGGTATGTCCAGCGCCTCGGCAATTTCCTGATACTTCATCTCTTCCAAGTCGGCCAGCAGGATCACTTCCTGAAACGCCGGCGCAAGCTGTGCGATCGCGGCCTGCACCAGCTCAGTATTCGCGCGCCGTATCAGCGCGATCTCCGGAGAGTCCTGGCTGACGGAGCTTTCCTCAAAACCTTCTTTGTCTTCCTGCTGCGTATTGCGCCGTTCCAGTCCGGTCCTGCTGGTCAGGAACGTATTGCGGAGGATCCGGAACATCCATGCGCGAAAATTTGTGCCTTCGCGGAATGACGAGAAGCCTTTCAGCGACTTCAAAAAAGTTTCCTGCACCAGGTCGCGCGCTTCGTCGGGATCACCGCATAGCCAGCGGGCAAAGTTATACAGCCCGTCCAGCAGGGGGATTGCCAGTTTTTCGAAGTCCTTGTTTTCCAGGCCGCTCACATTCCCTCGCGCAACAACAGTGGCGGCCATGATTTTACTCTCCTTCGTGCAGGTTTCCTGCCTGAAATGCTCGCGTGCTCATCCAGACCGCAAGCCCCTTGCTGCGTCATTCGAGTTCCTTCACACTCCAGCATTAACGCCGCTCAGGAATCCACCGAGATGAGCGGTGAGGGCCACTACGCCAGCCGCCACAATCTCCAAAGGCAAGCGGTACGTGGGCAGCGTGCGTTCCGGCTTGCGACCGCGAAAATGCACCCACCATACAAGCCAGATTAATGCTGTCGATGCCAGTCCCAGCAGCAAGTGCAGCAGCAGAGTGCCTTTAAGTTTCTGGCCCTCAAGCTGCCAGTGCCAAGCCATCAAGCCCGTAGCCACCACTGGTAGTGACGCGAAGGCGGCCACTGTCAGGTTGTAATAAGCCGCTGCCGCGAATGCAGCCCTGCGCCACCACTGCGACGCGCAATCAAACGCAACGCTCACCAGAAACAGCGCGATGGGGAAATGAATCAGCACTACGTGCTGAGCATGGCGGGCCAACAAGACCGATTTCAGATCGAAAGGATTCATTTACTGCACCACAATCTTGCCGGTCATCTTGGGATGGATGGAGCAGAAATATGTATACGTGCCCGGCTTGGTGAACGTATAAGTAAAAGTTTCATCCGTATCGAGCGCCTTGGATTTGAAACTCTTGTCATCGCTCACAACGTTGTGTGGAATGTCGTCCTGATTGGTCCAGCGGATCGTGCTGCCCACAGGCACCGTTACAGGATTTGGTGAAAAAACAAAGTTGTCGATTTTGACCTGCGTCGCGGGCTTGTCTTCCATCGTCGAGCCAAAGGTCGTGGACCGGCCCGCCATCATGATGATCAAGATGGCGAGCGTCGCAACACCCAACGTTAAAACTGTTCTTTTCATGACTTGCTACTCTCCCTTTTCTCTGTTGAAGATTTATTCCAGGCTGGAATCGGTTACGCCCAGCGCATGCTTGCCCTGTACATAGTTCACGTCGCGAATCCCGAGCACGCTCTTCAATTGTTCCGCCGGAACTTTCATTGGTCCCGGTGAAGGAGCAGCTCCCGGCTTCGGCTGCGGAAACGCCGTCGACGCCGCCGTGTGGAACGTAACGTTGCCTTCAATCTTTTGCATGGTCTGATGGATGTGTCCGTTGAGTACCGTGACCGATCCAAATTTCTTGAGACGGCCCAGCGCCTGCGCGCTGTCATCGGTTCCCCAGCCCCATTCCGGATAAACGCTCCATAGCGGAATGTGCGCGAACACCACGATAGGAGTGCTCTTGGAAAGATGCTTTACATCGCTTTCCATCCATTCCAGTTGCTCGGTTCCCAGGCTGCCCAGTCCGCCGGCTTTCAGGTTCATCACGTTTACCAGCCCGATGAAGTGAACGCCCTTCTGATCAAAGCTGTACCAGCCCGCTCCCTTGGCGTTCTTGCCGTAGCGCTCCAGATATTGTTTGCCGTCGTCGCCGATCACATCGTGCTCGCCGGGCACATAAAAGACATCTTTGGCGCTGGCGCCTTTCAGCAGCTGGTCAACGCCATCAAATTCTTCCGGCTTGGAAAGATGCGTGATATCGCCGGTGTGAAGAATGAAGCTCGGTTGCGTCGGCAAGGCGTTGATCTTGTCGATGGCGGCTTTCAAAGTTCCTGCAACGTCAGTGTTGGCAGGCTTGTTGAATCCCATGTGGCTGTCACTGATCTGGACAAAGCTAAGCTCGCCTTTCATCTCCTTCGCGCTGCTCCCGGCGAGCCCGCTCAGGCTGTAAGACTTGAGCACGCCGCCTTGCATCACGCAAAAGGCCCCGGTGCCGGCCCAGGCCATGCACTTTAAAAAGCCGCGGCGATCAATGCCGTCGTGGTTGTGGTCATGCAGGATCTCGTCTTTTGTTTTGTCCGCCATTGCTTCCTCCTGTTGGGACTTAGCGCCGCTTTTGGGCCGTCGCGCTCATCTCACTCATTCAAAACTGAGCAGAGAAGGAAATATTCCCGGCAAACTAGAAAACAATTCTTAACCTTTGCGCCTCCATTTCTGTGTTTTATCTAATTAAAGGTAAATCGCTTCTAACCAGTGATCTCTGCGTGGAAATGCATCCAACCTGTTATGCTGCGGAATAGCCGCAGGGAGGGACCTAATTGTCAGTCGGCAACCAGACTAGAAATACGTTGATGGCAATTGCGATCGTCGCATTGTCCTGGCAAGCCAGCGCCCAAAACGTCGTTAAGCCGACCATCAGCGCGCAAACTCAAAATCTGGATGCGCTACTCGATCAAAGTTACAACGCCATGTACAACCTCCGTTTCGATGAAGCTATGCGTCTCGCTGAATCGGCAAAACGCATGGCCAATGACGATCCTGTTCCATGGGTGGCGCAGGCTTGCGCCGCGCTCTTCCGCGAGTTCGATCACATGCACATCCTGCGCAGCGAACTCTTTGCCGCCGATGACAAATTCGCCGACGGGCCGGCATTTACCTGGGACCCACAAAGGCGCAAGGACTTCGATATCGCTCTTGCAGGCGCGGAAAAGCTGGCCCAGGAGCGCCTGAAGCAGAGCAAGGACGATCCCAGAGCTTTGTTTGCTTTAACGCTCGCCACAGGATTGCGCGCTGACGATGCTGCTCTCATCGCCAAGAAAAAATTCAGCGCGCTTTCTTACACCAAATCCGCAAATGGCTATGCTGAGCGACTGCTGGCCATCTCGCCTGACTATTACGACGCTTATATCGCCACTGGAATGGGCAAATACATTATCGGCGGCAAGGCCGCGCCGGTCCGCTGGATGCTGCGCCTTGGCGGCCTCAAAGGCGACCAGGAACAGGGCGTAAAAGAGTTGACGCTGGTTGCCGATCATGGCCGTTTTCTCATGCCTTTTGCCCGAATCCTGCTGGCTTTTGACGATCTGCGCCACAACAACACCGCGGCGGCCCGCAAAAAACTGGAGTGGCTCCGCGAACACTATCCCAACAACCCGCTCTTTTTGCAGGAAATTGCCAAATTGGACCATCCTGGCGCCGGCCCCGGCCAGAACTAACCGGCAATTCTCATTTACAATAGAAACATCCCAGATTGAACAACCTGCCCTGAACATTGCCCCCTGAGAGGTGCATTTGTTGGTGCATCTGCGGGGACATACCCTTTCGTACATCGGCAAAGCCCACGCGACCTGTTAGCATGCCGATACGCTGAAGGACTTTGGAGAGTACCTTTTGGAACCCGGAAAACCCTTGAAAACTGCTGCTTTCCTGGTCCTTGCCATGCTGGCCCTTGTGGCCGGCGCATCGGCCCAACTTCAGCAAGTGGCCTCCAAATCGCCGACCGTTGAAGACAAGCTGGCCCAGTCTTACCACGCCATGTATGACCTGAAATTTCAGGACGCCTTCAAGGCCGCGGATGAAGCCAAAGCCGTTGCGCAGGACGATCCATTGCCTTACGTAGCGCAGGCCTGGGTCGCGTTCTTCCGCGAGCTTGACCGGCTGCACATTCTCCGCAGTGAGCTCTTTGCCACCGACGATAGTTACAACTCCCGCGATGCCTACTCATGGGACGCCGGCAACAAGAAAATTTTTGATAGCAGCCTTGACCAGGCGGAAAAGCTGGCGCAAGACCGCCTGAACCGCAACCAGAATGATTCCCGCGCGCTGCTGGCGCTCTCGCTCATCAACGGCCTGCATGGCGACGATTTTGGCATCTTCACCAAGAAAGACCTCAAAGCCATCTCCTATATAAAAACCGCCACAACCTACGCTGAGAAGTTGCTGGCCCAGTCCCCGGATTCCTATGACGCTTACGTCGCCACCGGAATGGGCAAGGTGATTGTGGCGCGCAAGTCCGCTCCGGTGCGCTGGGTGCTTCGTCTGGGAGGACTCAAAGGCGATGAAGGCGAAGGCGTAAAGGAACTAACGCTGGCCGCCGATCACGCCCACTATCTTGCGCCGTTTGCCCGCCTGCTGGTGGTGTTTGAGGACGTGCGCTTCAAGAACACTGATGACGCGCGCCGCAGGCTGGAAGCTCTGCACCAGCAGTTTCCCAACAATCATCTTTTCCGGGAAGAGCTTGAAAAGCTGGGACGCACATCAGCGCAACTGGTCCGCCAGGGCAACTGAAGCCGCGCCTTCAATTTTTCCGCTCGGCCCTTCCTGCACAAACACCACCGCGCGCAGGTCATTCCGCTTCCAGTCTTTTTCCAGCTTGAGCGGCACAGTGGTTGCCATCGTGCCGTTGTGCAGCATGCCTATCTCTTGCAACTCGCGGACTACGGCTGCGTGGTGCAGCGTCCTTCCACCATTCTCGCCTGAAAAAACCTGGGTTGTCAGATTGTCCTCGGTGATCGCCAGCATCACCAAAGCGTTGCCCGATGATAGAGCACCTTTGACCTGAATGGTCAGTTGGTCCGCTCCCGCCGGCGCGATTTTTACCTGCGCTGTTTCCATTTGGCTGGCTTGCTGGCGTATGGTGCGTTGCGCTTGTCCCGCATCATTGCCCACAAATTCCACTTCGCCATCCACCACCATCTCTGGCGTGTACGGGCCATCTACTTTCAGGGAGCGGGTATATTGCTCTTGCCTTTGGGTGAACTCCGCGGAGGAGAACCGGTCTTTCCAGCCCAGTGAATTCCAGTAATCCACATGGAACCCCAGCGGGATCACCTGAACGTTTTTGGCGGAAAGCTCCTGGCGCAAATGCCCCAGCAACTCATCCGCCGGCGGACAACTCGAGCACCCTTCTGAAGTAAACAGCTCCACCACAACAGTTCTGCGCGGTACGCCGGGCTCCGTTGTCTTGGCGACAACAATCGATACACAGATTGCGGCTGTCACCAGGATCGCCACTGCCAAAGTTCGTCCCATGCCCATCACATACACCTTTTTCTTTTCGTTGCAGCCGTATCCAACGTACGGTCAAATCAAGTGCTACAGATTTTACTCTTGAGTAAACTTTTTCGTGCACCCCACCCCCCATAAGCACTTTTGTTGCAAATAAAGGTTAAAGTGCAATTCAACCGAGCGGTCGACCGGACGGTCGAAATCGCTTTTTCGCTTTCAATCGCCCTCGAATCCGGTTCAATTTTTTTTACCGTCCCGATTGCCGATTTTACTCTTTGATTAACAGCCCCAGCGGGGAGCTTGCGGCCAACCGATTTTGCTGGATGGCGACAAACTATTTTGTCAAAGATCTTCGGACACAAATCCGCCTGGGCGGCTTGAAAACAAAATTTAAGCTTATCGTATTTTATTCGCCATTGTCAAGAGCTTATGGCCTGGAAATGATCTTATCCACTTACTAAATTCGTCATCCTGAGGTTCGTAAACGAGCAAGCGTTTTCGGGCCCGCCTTTATATTCAGCTAAAATCGTGCGAACGGCAGGAAAGTATGCTTCAAAGGCGGAGGAAACGAGGAGTGGAAAGCACGCCAATCTCCCGGAATGTCCCAGCCCCAAAAAACCTGCAACGTCTTGTTTATCACTGCGTTCTACAAATGAGAGTTGTTGGATGAGGAGGGCAAAGATGACCCGGTGCCACGCTGTATTAGTTTTCTGTTTGCTGCTTTTGGGAAATGTCGGAATAGCTCTGGCGCAGGCCGGCAACAAACAAGCTGGGCAACAGGCGTCCACCGCGCGATCGAAAGAGAAGAATGCGGATGCTGCGCCCACCTGTGCCCTCAACGACGAAGATTATGCCGTCTTCACGGCTGTTCTGGAAGGTCTGGGAAAACCGGAAGATCCAGAGGAAGCATGGCGTGACAAGGAGATACTTGTAACTGATCTCACCCGGGCCGGAGATGTGGACGACCGTCAATGGGGCGGGTGGGGGTTTCGCTCAAACTCAACAGCCGCCCCTTCCGCCGAGACCCGCGCTGATTACAAAGACAAATCCAGGTTTGCGTGCCCTCTCACGGAAGGTTGGGGGAATAGCAAGCTTTACCAGCCATTCAAACACACTGAATTAGATAGCTACTTCGACAAGAAGCCCAGAAAGGGCCACGATGGCTGGGAGGAGTTCTACAAGGCCCATCCGCGAGCGGCTGGTTTCTGGAAACGTCGACGAAGCACTGGCCGAGACAATGCGGTTGCCTGGCGCCGCGCGGGTCGGCGACTGGACCGGCAAGGCGCGACGCTACATCGCCGCCCATCGGGCGCTCGATGAAATCGAATCTGCTGCCCTTCTTCCT
>DAHUXR010000145.1 GCA_027307045.1 Acidobacteriaceae bacterium | reverse complement strand
GCGGCCGCGCACGTCTCCGACCATCGGATGATTTTTCACCCAGCCGCTGAGGCGCTTCATCATGTGCGCGCCGACAACTTCGGCGTTCTTGATGGCTTCGGACTCTAGGACGTCCATGGTCGCCATGGCAGCTTCTATGCATACAGGATTGCCCCCAAAAGTAGAGGCATGAGATCCGGGGACCCAGTCCATAAGCTCCGCGCGGGCCAGCATCACGCCCAGCGGCATGCCGGAGGCAATGCCCTTAGCAATCGTGATGATGTCCGGCTCAACGCCGGTGTGCTGGATGGCCCACCATTTGCCGCTGCGTCCCGCGCCGCTCTGGATCTCATCGGCGACGAGCAGGATGCCATGCTGATCGCAAATGCGCCGCAGTTCGCGCATGAACTCAGTGGGAGCCGGCAGGTAGCCGCCTTCACCCTGGATGGGTTCGATAAAGATGGCTGCGCACTCTTCCGGCGGCATGATGGTCTTGAAGACGCGGTCTTCAATGAAGCTCACGCACTCGGCAATATGCTCTTCCGCCCTCATACCTTCCGGTTTTCTATAGACGTTTGGATACGGCACGTGCGCCACGCCCGGAACAACCGGGAAGAAGCGGCGGCGCTGCTGAGCTTTGGAAGCGGTGAGTGAGAGCGCGCCCATGGTGCGTCCGTGGAACGCGCCGTAAAAGGCGATGATGCCCTGGCGCTTGGTGTGGTAGCGGGCCAGTTTCATTGCGGCTTCAACGGCTTCTGTGCCGGAGTTGCCGTAGTAAGCGCGGATCGGGCCGGACATGGGCGCTACTTTGCTAAGGCGCTGGGCCAGCGTGATCATGTTTTCGTAATAAAAGTCGGTGCCGGACATGTGAATCAATTCGGCAGCCTGTTTTTGGATTGCCCCTACAACCTTTGGGTGGCAGTGTCCGGTGGATACCACGGCGATTCCGGCGGAGAAATCAAGGAATTCATTGCCGTCAACGTCTTCCACAATTACGCCGCGGCCGCGCTTGGCCACCAGCGGATAGGAGCGTGTGTACGAAGGGGAAATATACTGCGCGTCGCCCTGCAGAACGGCCTGGGCCTTGGGGCCGGGCAGCTTGGTGCGAATCTTGGGGCCGGCGGCGGAAATAGTCTGAGTTGCCATGTTCATCCTCTTTTCAAAAATTGTTGCGTGTGGATGCCTTCGGCCCTGAGCGATTGAACAGCATTCAGGCCGATGAAAGAGTGAGGATGCAGGGGAAAATTAGTCGCCGGCGAAAAGGTTGGCGCGGGCGTGCGATGGCAGCACAGCCAGGTAGCGGCGCGGGCAAACGAGAAAATCCACCCAGCAAGCGAGAGATCGCTTGGGCGTGCGCGTTGCAAACCAGGATGTGCTGCGTGAAGCCATGTGCATCTCTATTATAGCCTGAAAACGTCCGGAAAATGACGTGCGGTTGACGGTTACCAGAGTGCATTTCCATGCTTGATTCGCACCTTCCAGTTATTTCGCATCGACAGGACTGGCAGAAACGTCAGATGATGAATAGATAACTCATGAATGCAGCCCCACAAAATCGGTCACGAATTATCGTGGCCTTTGCCCTTCTCTATGTGCTGTGGGGCTCCACGTATCTGGCAATGCGGGTCATCGTGCGGGACTTGCCTCCCTACGTGGCGGGAACGGTCCGCTACCTGATTGCAGGGCCCATCATGCTGGTGGCCTGCGCACTGATGGGAAGAAAAATCAGCCTGACTCGCCGCGACCTGAAGCAGTTGCTGGTGATCTCTATTTTGCTGCTCTCCATAGGCAACATCGGGGTGCTGTGGGGGGAAGTCTATGTTTCCAGCGGGCTGGCGTCGCTAATCGTTGCCCTGGTGCCGATCTGGGTAGTGATGATTGAGGCGTGGGTCTTCCGTGCGGGCCGCATGACCGCCAAAGGGCTGATCGGTCTGGCAATCGGGATTGTAGGCTTGCTGGTGCTGCTATGGCCACGGATCACCGCTGGCACGCATTTAGGGCATCTGGAGTTGGTGGGATCGGGGATTCTGGCTGGAGCTTCGTTTTTCTGGGCGCTAGGATCTATTTTCTCGCATCGCTTCAACCTGACGGTTGATGTATTCGCATCTGCCGCCTGGCAGATGACGCTGGCAGGCGCCATAAATGGCGTTATCGCGCTGGTGACCGGCCAGTTCCAGAAAACTCATTGGACAACATCCGCGCTGAACGGCATCGGCTACCTTGTTGTCTTTGGATCGTGGATTGGCTACTCGGCTTATATTTATCTGCTGGAGCACGTGCCCACGCCCAAGGTGGCGACGTATGCTTACGTCAATCCGATCGTCGCGGTTTTTCTGGGCTGGATCATCCTGCGCGAGCATGTTGACATGTACATGCTGTTGGGGACGGCGATTATTATCGCGTCCGTGGCGCTGGTGAATACGTCAAGGCTAAAGCATGAACCCGTTGATATCCCAGTGAGCGAAGAGACTTGCCCCAAGACCGTGAATGTGGCGGGGGACTGAGGGGAATTGGGTAATTGAGTGATTGGGTAATTGGATAATTGAAAACCTGGATTGTCTATGCTCCTTTTGATCTTCAATTACTAAATTACCTCCTGTTTACTTTCTCTTCCACCTGATCCCATCCTTGGTGTCCTCAACCAGGATCCCCGCGTCGGCAAGCTGCTTGCGGATGGCGTCAGACCGCGCGAAGTCGCGGGCTTTTTTGGCAGCATTGCGTTCCTCGATCAGGCGGTTCACATCAGCGTCTGAAATGGCATCTGCCGGGATATCGGATTCTTTAAGAATGCCGTGGGACCGGGCCCATTCCATGGCGGCTTTCATCTTCTCCGCGTCATCATCTTTCAGGACGGCAAAAATTTCGTCGAACTGGTGCAAGGCCTCCAGCAGCGGCGTTTTGTCGCCTTCGCGAAGCTCGCCGCGATCAGCCAGGATGTTGGCTTCGCGCACCATGTCAAAGATCGCCGCCGAGGCATACGCGGTGTTCAAGTCGTCTTCCATGCCGGCGCGCATTTCGCTTTTAGCCTTGGCTGCCGCTTCCTGCGCAGATGGGTTGGTCCCCGCAGGAAGCTGAGACATTCGAATGCGCGCATCAAAAGTGCGCAACCGCTCCACGGATTTCGCGCCCTGCTCCAGTCCGGCAAAAGTAAAGTTCAACTGCTTGCGGTAGGGAACTGAAGTGAGCAGGAAACGGATAGCGGATGGTTTATGGCCTTTTATCAGCAGGTCGCGCAAAGTATAGAAATTGCCAAGGCTCTTTGACATCTTCTCGCCTTCCACCAGCAGGAAGCGCACGTGCATCCAGTGGCGAGAAAAAATTTTGCCGGTGAGCGACTCTGATTGCGCGATTTCATTTTCATGATGCGGGAAGGTCAGGTCTTCGCCCCCGGCATGCAAATCAAAGCTATCGCCCAGGTACTTCATGGACATCACGGAGCATTCAATATGCCAGCCCGGACGCCCCGGCCCGATCGGACTCTCCCAAAATGCCTCACCTTCTTTAGGAGCTTTCCACAGGGCAAAATCACGTGCACTATCTTTCTCGTACTCATCCACGTCTACTCGCGCGCCATCTTCCATGCCGGCGAAATCTTTCTTTGAGAGCTTGCCGTATTCGGGGAATTTGGCGATACGAAAATAATAGGAGCCATCTTCAGTTCGGTAAGCGATTCTTTTTTTCTCAAGTTCGGCGATAAATTCGGCCATCTCCTGAATATGTTCGGTTGCGCGCACCAATTTTTCTGGGCGCTCAATATTCAAGGACCCCATATCTTCCAGAAACGCTTCTTCGTATTTGCGCGTGTATTCCTGCACAGTTTTTTTGTCGCGCGCCGCATTGCGGATGATCTTGTCGTCCACGTCAGTAATATTCATGACGTGCTGAAGCTTGAATCCGCTCTGGCGGAGGAACCGGCGCAGGATGTCGACGGCGACAAAGGTGCGGAAGTTGCCGATGTGGCCGTAGTCATACACGGTGGGGCCGCAGGCATACATTCGCACGGTATTGTCCGCGGCTGGAGCAAATTCTTCCACCTTGCCGGAGAGCGTATTGTAGAGACGGAGAGGCAAACGGAAATTGTAGCAAAGACGGCGCAACGCTACCCCGGCAGAGCCATGCCTTCGCCATAAACGGTGAGGGTTGTAAGATAGTAGTCGTGCCTGAACTGAGAAAAGACCCTGTTACCGGACGCTGGGTGATTATTTCCACTGACCGTTCCAAGCGTCCCGGAGATTTTTCCCGCGAGCGTGTTGTCCTAAAGGGCGGATTTTGCCCATTCTGCCCTGGAAATGAAAGCACAACGCCACCAGAAATATTGGCGTACCGTCCGGGCGAGAACGCGCGACCAGATACTGCTGGGTGGAACCTGCGCGTAGTGCCCAACAAGTTTCCCGCATTGGGGATCGAAGGCGACCTTGACCGGCAGGCGGACGGAATGTTTGACAAGATGAATGGCGTGGGCGCGCATGAAGTTGTGATCGAAACGCCCGATCATGGCGAAACCCTGGCCACCATGCCGCTAAAACGCGTGGAAGACATACTGTGGGCATTCCGTGACCGCATTCTGGATCTGAAGCAAGACCGCAGATTCAAATACATCCTGGTTTTTAAAAACCATGGGGAAGCCGCCGGCGCGTCCCTGGAGCACCCTCATTCGCAGATTATCGCGCTGCCAATCCTGCCCAAGCAGGTAGTGGAAGAACTTGAGGGCGCACGGCGTTATTTTGCCAATAAAGAGCGATGTATCTTCTGCGACATCATCCGGCAGGAAACAGAAGCGCAGGTACGGATTGCGGCGGAAAACCAGGACTTTGTGACGCTGTGCCCGTACGCTCCGCGATTTCCGTTTGAAACGTGGATTTTGCCCAGGAGGCATGAGTCTGCGTTTGAGAACTCGCCTTCCACGATGTATGAGAACCTGGCCCGCATGCTGCGCACCATACTGAGCAAAGCGGTGCGCGTGCTGGATAATCCAGCCTACAACCTGGTGGTGCACAGCTCACCGATGCAGGAAAACACCAACGACTTCTATCATTGGCACCTGGAAATTATCCCCAAACTAACGAAGACGGCAGGATTTGAGTGGGGAACCGGTTTCTATATCAACCCGACACCTCCGGAGGAAGCAGCCAAGTTTCTGCGAGAGGCAAAAGTCACGGAGCCGCAGCCGGTCTTTCAGTAATCGAGCGACGCGAGGGACCCCTTGGACGCGCGAAAATATTTTCATGCCTCGTAGCAAGTTAAGAGCGCGGGGAGCGAACGTCACGGAAAATCATTGGACAGCCGCAACTGCAAAGGACTGTTGGGCATCGTGGAGGACAGGGAGATCATGGAAGGCTATAGTGATCCCTCGCTCCGCTCGGGACTGCGGAAAAAGCTGCGCTCGACATTTCAGAAACGGCTATTTCAGGGAAGATACTTCCCGCAGGCTCTTTACCAGCTCGATGATCCGCCCAGAGACATAATCAATCTCAGCTTCAGTGTTAAAGCGTCCGATGCCGAAGCGTATGGCGCTTCCGGCAGCTTCGTCGCTCAGGCCGAGCTCCTTGAGAACATAGGAAGCGTGGGTCTTGCCGGACGAGCACGCCGATCCGCTCGAAAGCGCAACGTCGTTCAAGCCGGTCAGCAGTGTTTCACCGTCGACGTCCAAAAAACTCATATTCAGATTACCGGGCAAGCGATGCTCCATGGAGCCATTGATGGTTACTTGATCCAGTCCTGAGACAAGGCGATCGCGGAGACGGTTACGCAGGCCGGCGATGCGGCAACTCTCTTCCGGCATTTCCGCATGCGCGATTTCACAAGTCCTGCCAAAGCCGACGATGCCGGGAACATTGAGGGTGCCGGACCGCAACCCGTTCTCATGGCCGCCGCCATCGATTAAAGGGACAAGCCGCGCGGCAGCGTTCTGGCGCACGTAAAGCGCGCCACAACCTTTGGGGCCATAAAGCTTGTGCGCAGTCAGGGAAGCCAGATCAAGGTTGGCGCGGTTGACGTCAAGCGGGACCTTGCCCAGCGCCTGCACGGCGTCCGAGTGGAAGAGCACACCGCGCTCGCGGCAGAGGCGGCCAATTTCTTCAATCGGTTGAAGCACGCCGGTCTCATTGTTGGCCGCCATAATGCTGACCAGAATCGTCCGATCCGTGAACGCGTCTTTGAGTTGATCGAGGTCAATGAGGCCGTCACTGCCTACGGGTAGATAGGTAACCCTGCAGCCGATTTTTTCCAGATGCTTGCAGCTATCAAGAACCGCCTTGTGCTCGGTGACGGCGGTAATAATGTGGTCACCTTTTTCGCGGCAGCCTTCCGCTACGCCTTTCAGTGCCAGGTTATCGCTTTCAGTAGCGCCTGAAGTGAAGACGATTTCCTGGGGCAATGCGCCTATTGAGGCAGCAATCTGACGCCGGGCCTTTTCCACGGCTGCTGCGGCTTCCCAGCCAAACGAGTGACTGTTGCTGGCCGCATTACCGAACCGGCTGGTGAAAAACGGCAGCATAGCTTCCAGCACGCGCGAATCGAGCGGAGTGGTGGCGTGATTATCCAGATAGATCGGAAGCGTGACTGCGGCGGAAGAAAGGCCGTTGCTGCTCATTAAACATGATTTTACTAAAAGCGGCAGGGTTTGATTGGCAGGGAAAACAATAAAAAAGCCCGCCAGCGAACTGGCGGGCCAATGAAACATGAACAGGTTAGAACCGGAAGGTGCCACCGATCCAAAAACGCCGGCTGGCAGCCAGGTTTGATCCCGGAATCGAGTCGCTGGTGAACTGAGGAAGCGCGAATGTGTTTCCAAAAACATTGTTTCCAGCGGTCTCAACGAAGGGGGTAACGGTTGTGAAATTGGCATGATTGAGGGCATTCAGCGCGGTGAAACGGAACTCGAACGATGCCCGTTCATTAAACTTCACGGTTTTAGTGACACTGGCGTTGAGGAAGTTAAGCGGCGCGTCACGGCCAATGTTGCGGGGCGCATTGCCAAACGGCGTGCCGAAAACGGTCTCGGCAATGCCGGTATTAGCAATGTAGCGCACCTGGCTATTAGTGACCGAAACCACCTGTGAATTTTTAGGATTGTTCAAGTCATTCAAGCTGATGAGTTGAGTTGGTAGAATGCCCGCATTGGCGCACGCAGTGGTACCTATAGCGTCACCGCAGAAGATACCCACGCTGTCAACCGGAGCGGAAAGATTACCCAGGAACGGCCGAGCAGGATCCAGGCCGCTGTTGAATTGATTGAGGAACCCGGAATCAAAGAAATCCCCCGACTGCGTTGCTCCAGCACTAATCATTTGGGGGGTGAAGGGTTGGCCTGATTCCCAAACGTAAGATCCGGACATGGACCAGCCGCCCAGGATATGACCAAAGAACCCATGCTGTTCCTTAAAGATAGGCAGGTCTTCCACCACACTCAAAGAAATGGTATGGGGTATATCCAGACCTGAGAATGAGTACTCACCCTTACCAGTATCCAGGGGGTTCTGAGCAATTGAGAAGGTCGTACCAGCGCCAAAGGTACCAAAAATCTCACTTACATTGTCCAGTGTCTTGCTAAAGGTGTATCCGGCACGCACCGTCAGTTGGTGAAATAGATTATTGGCGCGGAACTCTGTCTGAAGAGCGTTGTAGTTGGAATAACCTGAGTTGTTGCGAGACAGGAGGACCCCCTGATTGCAATTCACACGGCCAACTGCAGTTTGAGTTGTTGCGCCGTCAAATGCCTGAGAAGCTGGGCAAGGTGTAAGGCCTGCCGGAACCAGGTTTGGAAACTGGGTAGCAAGATCGCCAATAAACGGATTGGCGTTCACGGTCTGGAAGAGCTGGCTGGCGTGATTGCCGACATAGCGGATTTCAACCGCAGAATTTTTGGAAAGCTCGCGCTGTATTCCTAGGCTCCAGAGCTGCACCTGATCAGGCCTGAAATTTGGCGACACAGTCACCTCGCCCAAAGTTCGAGGATCCAGTGGTCCCAGGCTGCTGATTAGAGGGTTAAGCAACGCGCGCACGTTAGGGCTGGTTGGCACTGCGGGTATCTGGGTGGCCGGATCTCCTCCCAGCGCAGTTCCGGGGATAACGGCCTGTAAAGTTGACGGCGCGCTACCGTAATTATTAAGCAGGATATTGTAGAAAGAAGGATCGTAAGAGAGGCGATAGCCACCGCGAATCGTGGTTTTGCCGTTGCCGGTGAGGAACCCGCCCCACTGCGGCGAGTAGGCAAAGCCGAAACTCGGACCAATGGCTTTCTTGAAAGGAGCAACAGAGATCGGCGTAGTTACGGACAACGGCAGGGTTGTATCCCATAATGGGTTTGATCCCTGCTGCTGAGCTACGCCCAGATCGTGCAGCTGATTATATGGGGCCCCAAAGTAAGAGTATGTAACTCCGAGGTTGAGGGTCAGATTGCGACCGATCTTCCAGTCATCTCCGACATAGAAGAAAGTGTCATTCTCCTTGAGACCCAGTTCTGGATTGCCCTTTGTAATGATATCGACCAGCGGATTATTATTCACATAGTCGCTGAGAGAGTTAAAAACATACCCGCCATTAATGAAGGGGAGAAAGATGTTGGGGGACTGCTGGCGGGTCCAGTTTACGCCTGCCTTCAACGAGTGCTTGCCCAGAACGTAGTTCCAGTTGTCCTGCGCCTGCCAGGTGTTCACTACACGGCCCTGGGGTAACCCCGCATTCACGCCATATCCAAGGGCATTTGGGTCCTGAAAGATCACATCGGATACGGCAGTAAGAATGTTGTTCGTTGTTGGTTCAGTGCCAATCGTATTGCCGCCAAACTGGACATTGAGGCGGTCAAAACCCACACGGACTTCATTGACCATGCGGGAGGTAAAGTTATGAGTTTCACTCAGCAGTACTGCCTGGCTGAGCCCCGGCACGTTGACTACATATCCTGCGGCGCCATTATCCTGGACATTGAAGAAATTTCCACGATTGAAAATATACCGTGCGCTGAAATTATCATTGCTGCCCAGGGTTATGTCTTCCTTGGTAACAAAATTGAAGCCGTGGAATGGAGTTGGAAGAACACGGGATACAGTGCCGAGTTGTACATGGTCGCAACCCACAATCCCCAAAGAGTTGTTGGGATCCGAAGCAAGACCGCTATCGACGATATTGCCGGGTGTTGGATTACCGGCGGTAATTCCGTATGGTCCGAATCTGGACAGTGCGGATACAGCATTCGCGGGGGCTCCGGTGGGGAAGCAGCCAGCCAGCGTAGCCAAACCACTAGGAGTCGGAGTTAATGACCCGGTGCTGTATAGAGTGCTGGCTGACAGAATCTCCTGATCAAAACCGCCGAAGAAGAAAGCCCTATTCTTGACCAGTGGGCCACCGATGGTGAAGCCGCCGAACTCATCATTAGACCGGGGCGGCTGTTTCAATCCATTGTTGTTTTGCAAGGCAGTCATGCTATTCAGAATAGAGTTGTTCTCGTTCTCGTAGATGCTGCCATGCCACGCATTGGTGCCGCTCTTGGTGATTACGTTCACCACAGAGCCGGCATTGCGCCCGTATTCTGGGCCAAAGTTGTTGGTGATAATAACGTATTGGCCCACAAACTCCGGATCAGAGAAGAACAGGGAAGGTCCGCCAATGCTGTTGTCATTGTTGTTCTGACCGTCAATTTCCTGGTCATTGTTGCGGCCGCGCAAGCCGTTCACTGAAAAACCGCTGCCGCCGTTAGTGTTGGAAAAACCCTGGTCGCGCGCGGAAACCACACCCGGCACGAATAGCGCTAAATTATCCAAGCCCTGGTTTTCCTGAATGCCGGCAAAGTTCTGTAGCACGGTTCCGGAAAAGGTATTGGTTACCTGCGCCTGTGTGCTTTCGATAAGCGGGGCTTCGGCCGTAACCTCAACCGTGGTTGAAGCTTCGCCGACAGTCATCTTGATGGTTCCTACGCCGCTATCACGTCCGGCTGCCACCAGAATGCCGCTTTGCACTGCGGTCTTAAAGCCCTGCGCAGAAACTTCGATCTTATAATTTCCGACTGGAATTAAATTGAAGTGGAATGAGCCAGAATTGTCGGTTGTTGTGGTCTGCACCACACCGGTTTCTGTGTTCGTCGCTTTCACTTGAGCGCCCGCTACTACTGCGCCTTGTGGGTCAACTGCCGTTCCGGAAATCGATCCCTTAATTACCTGACCAAAAGCCGGAATGCAATAAAGTAGCGTCAAGCATGTGGCGACCAGAATTAATTTGTCGCGCAATTTACGATTCATCCTTGCATCTCCATATCTTTAAGTTTGAGAAGCACATAAAACACATGCCCCCTCACGCACGGGAAACACATGTTATCGCTGGAATGTATTGCAACTGGCGTTCCTGAAATATTTATATTTGTTATCAATGACTTACGGGAGAAAAGGCGCAGATGAATTCACAATAGCGGATTTTTGAGGAAATAAATATTCGAAATTTGGAAGAAACTGAGTTTTTATCGTGGCTCGGGGGGAAACCAGGGAGGCCTACCGGCCGGTCAGACATGCGAAAGCGCGTCCGGAAGTGCTCTGAAATAATGAGACAGCGTCTCGGCAGCATAGCTTCCAGAACACGCGGGTCAAGCTGCGTGGAGGCGTGATTGTCCAGATAGATCGGAAGCTTGACTGTCGGCGGAAGAAGGTCCGTGGCTGCTCATCTTGAAAATAATTTTATTAAATTAAAACAGGCAGCAGCCTGATGAAAGCAAAATTTCCGTGCGATGCCGGCATGGAAATCAAAAACCATTCATTCCTCATATGCAATGTATCTTTTAAGGCTTGGCTTCAGGTTTTGTCTCGGCCTTGCTTTCGGCTTGAGTTCCAAGCGGTACTGAGGCTATTTGTACAGTGCCAATATGTCCTGAAGAGCGGTCCAGAATGCCGATGCGCAGCGTGGTGGTGTCGGGCCGGAGAGACAATTCCTGGCGAAAGGCTACTTTTGGGTGTGTTGCATCACCCTCCGGTATCTTGATGCTTTGACCAAACCGTCCCGAAGCCTTCCCGTTTTTGTCCCAGCTTTCGATAGCCAGATCAATCATGGCAACTT
>DAHUXR010000144.1 GCA_027307045.1 Acidobacteriaceae bacterium | reverse complement strand
GGACCCCTTGGGACGGCATGGGACGTAGTGGGATGAACATAGGGGTAGGGGAGGGGTAGTGCAAGATCGGGAAAGGCAAACCCCAAAGACCTTACCGCTGATCAAACGCTGATCAGATGTACTGGCGGTACACCTCTGGGATGCATTCATGTAAGCGCTTTAGAATCCTAATTGAGGTATAGGGGGAGGGCTGGGCTGGATCGGGTGATCTGGGCATCAGGAACACCGCCGAGGGCGGCGGTGCCACATGAGCTTCCTTGACACTCTTTGACGACGCCCTTTATCCTTAAGGTATTGTCAACGATCGTGAGGCATAGGTCGCCGATCGTCCCAGCGTTCCCCCGACAAAACTAGTGCCACTGAATTTTCCGGAGCGCCCCTTATGTTTATAAAAGTAAAGGATCTTGAGCTCCGAAATCTGGAATTTGACGAGACTTTTGCGCCCGGCGCAATCGACTTGCTGGAAGACCAGAACCAGACAGCGCCGTTAAAGTCGGCAGGGCGGGCGGAACTGATTCGCGAAAACCGCGGTGGCCGAAATGTGGTTGAGGACATCAGGCTGGTAGGCAGCTTTTCAACGGAAGTTGAGGTCAAATGCGCCCGCTGCCTTGATCCGGTGCATAATGCGCTGGCGGAAAAATTTGATTTGCTATACCGGCCTTTGGGTGTCGATGCGGGACGGGATGAGGTCGCGATCACCGAAGCCGACACCGAGATTGGGTATTATCAGGGTGAGGGACTGCTGCTGGAAGATGTTTTGAAAGAGCAGATCCTGCTGGCTTTGCCGGTGAAGCAGCTTTGCCGCGCCAACTGCAAAGGGCTTTGCCCGCAATGCGGCAAGAACCTGAATGTGGAAAGCTGCGATTGCGTGACGGCGATGCCCGATCCGCGATGGTCAGCGCTGGAAGATATTCGCAAGAAGCTGGAACGATAAAGAAATAGTTGCGCTCAGGCTTGTGCCGGCGCCAGGAGAAAGGGAAACAATGCCAAATCCAAAACGGCGGCACTCAAAAGCACGCACCTCGAGTCGCCGCGCACATGACTTCCTTACCGCGCATTCCGCCTCGGAATGTCCCAACTGCCACGAGAAGAAGATGCCGCATCGCGTATGCGCAAAATGCGGCTACTACAAAGGCCGTGAAGTAGCGCAGGTAAAAGAAAACGCCTAAGTGCAAACGCCAGTGGAAACTGTCATAGCCGTCGATGCAATGGGTTCAGACCGGCATCCCAGGCCCGAGATCGAGGGCGCGCTGCTGGCCGCGCGCCATTATGGCGTACGAGTGATGCTGGTGGGGCCGGAAGAGCTGCTGCGGCGCGAGCTTGCGGCCCATCCCACCGCGCGCAACCTGCCAATTGACGTGGTAAACGCCACGCAAGTCATCGAAATGGAAGAAAAGGCCGTGCAGGCGGTGAGGACCAAGAAAGATTCCAGCATGCACGTGGGCCTGCGGCTGGTAAAAGAAAAGAAAGCCGT
This sequence comes from Acidobacteriaceae bacterium, assembly GCA_027307045.1. Taxonomy (GTDB): domain Bacteria; phylum Acidobacteriota; class Terriglobia; order Terriglobales; family Acidobacteriaceae; genus Angelobacter. The sequence continues at coordinate 9,584 of DAHUXR010000144.1, read as the reverse complement.
GGGGTTTGTGACTGCCGGCAATACCGGCGCTGCAATGGCCGCGGCCAAGATGGTTCTGGGCGCTCTGCCTGGAGTCGATCGTCCCGCTCTGGCCAGCGTATTTCCCACGCAAGCGGGCAAGGACAAACCTTCCATCCTGATTGACGTTGGCGCTAATGTGGATTCCAAGCCGCACAACCTGGCGCAGTTTGCGCTGATGGGCGCAATGTACTATCGCGCGATCTTCAAGAATTCCAAGCCCACGGTGGGGATCCTTTCCATTGGCGAAGAAGAAGGCAAAGGCAACGAACTCACGCGCAAAGCGCACTCGCTGATCAAGGACCTGCCGATCAATTTTTTGGGCAATGTTGAAGGCCGCGATTTGTACAACGGCAAAGTGGATGTCATTGTCTGCGATGGCTTTGTGGGCAACGTGGCGCTCAAGATTTCTGAAGGGTTGGTGGAAGCGGTACGCTACCTGCTGAAAGAATCGCTCACCTCGACAATTACTTCCCAGGTGGGAGCGTTGCTGGCGCGCAAGGCGTTCGCCAACTTCGGCCGCAAGCTCGACTATGCCGAATACGGCGGAGCGCCGCTGCTTGGCCTGAAAGGCGTCGCCATTGTAGGCCATGGACGATCCAATGCCAATGCCATGAAGAATGCTGTCCGCGTGGCCAAAGAATTTTACGAGTCAGGCATCAACACCAATATCGAAAAAGAACTTGGCGCGGCGCGGTCAGAATCACAATCAATGCGGCCGGACTCATACCTTGGTCCTGACAAGGCGGAAGAATCCGCATGAGCCATGGTCCGATTGCTTTCCTTTTCCCCGGACAGGGATCACAGGCAGCAGGAATGGGAAAAGAGCTGGCATCGCTCTACCCTGTCGCGAGACACACATTTCAGGAAGCCGACGACGCTTTGGGTTTCTCCATCTCGCAACTCTGCTTTGAAGGGCCTGACGATCAGCTGAAGCTCACTGAAAATACCCAGCCTGCCATCCTGACCATGAGCACCGCTGTCGCACGAGTGCTGCAGGAGAAGGGGATTGTCCCCCAGTTTGCCGCCGGTCATAGCCTGGGTGAATACTCCGCACACGTGGCTGCCGGCACAATCCCCTTTGCCGAGGCCGTCCGCACTGTGCGCAATCGAGGGCGCTACATGCAGGAAGCCGTGCCGGCCGGTGAAGGTGGGATGGCGGCGATCCTGGGCATGGCGCTAGACCAACTCCAGCAAGCTTGTGCGGACGCCGCCCAGGGCGAAGTTGTTTCTCCGGCAAACATCAATTCTCCCGACCAGATTGTGATTTCTGGCCATCAGAAAGCCGTTGAACGCGCCGCCGAGCTGGCCAAGCAACGCGGGGCCAAGCGCGCCAAGATGCTGGAAGTGAGCGCGCCTTTTCATTGCGAATTGATGAGGCCTGCGCAAGACCGGCTGGAAGCGGATTTACAAAAACTCCATTTCAACAATCCCGAATTGCCGGTGATCGCAAACATTGACGCCACGCCTAATGCCACGGCCGAAGGTTCACGGCAGGCCCTAGTGCGCCAGGTTACGGGCGCTGTTCAGTGGGCCAAATGCATGCAGACGCTGATCGGCCTGGGAGTGCAGACCTTCATCGAAGTCGGGCCGGGGAAGGTGCTTACGGGATTGATGCGCCAGATTGATCGGTCACAGACTTGCCTGAACGCGGAAGATGAAGCGTCAGTACAGAAGGTAAGCAATCTATTCGCGGCGGCGGCGAAAGAGTAGCGCGGCAAAGAGACGCCGCTTTTTAAAATGTTTGTCAGATACTTCTACTGTGGGCCGTGGCACGCCACGGCAACCGGCGAGTCGCTGATGGTCTTGCTCTTCTTTTCCACCCACATGGACCTGGGTTCCGCGCGGTTGTTGATGATCACTACAATGACAACGCCGCTGGGGGAAACAAACTCTTTTTTGGGCGGCTCGAGGGCGCAGTCGATCCGATGGCTGGTGATGGCCCCGTACTCGCCCTGCGGCCCCCAATCCATCTTGAACTGGTTCTCTGAGTAGTTGGCGAACTTTTCAGGATGCTGCTTCCAGTCAGGATCGCCTTCATAAATTCCGTAGGCCTTGTCAAAATCTTTCTGCTCGATTGCCTGAAAGAAATTATTGATGACCTTTTTCTCGGAATCGTAGCGCGTGATGTAGAGATAGACGGAGATGGCGACTACCGCCACAACAACGGTCGCAATGATTTTCCGGCGGCGCTCTGCCGGTCGCGGATCGTATTCTTTTGCATCCATCAATGCCATGCGATGTTTCCTTTACAGAGTGCGTTTAAAGAGCAATGTAGAAAGCGCAAAAGCCACTAAAGCGAACCCACCAAGATACAGCAGGTCAGGCCAGATTGCAGCCAGTCCCACGCCTTTGAGCAGGATGGCCTTGAATCCGCGGACAGAATAAGTAAATGGATCGACCCAGGCGATCCATTGCAGCCAGCGGGGAAAAGCCTGCACCGGATAAATGGCACCGCTGGGAAAATACAGCAGCGTGTTCAGAATTCCAAAGACCGCGCGCGGGATCAACGGATCGTTAACGCGCACCATCATTACAAACATCATGGAGATAAATGCGAATGAAGTTGCGCCGATCAGCAGAAGCAGCCAGAGAAAATTTGCCGGCTGGAACGTGGAGCTCACACCGGCAATCAACGATCCAAGAATTGTAAGCACTATGCCCGCCCCCATGGCCTTGAACGCGCCGGCCACATTCAATCCGGCAACCAGTTCCAGCTTGGTGATGGGCGTTACCAGATAGCCTTCATGAACGCCGCGGGCTTTGTCGTCAATATAAACAATGCCGCCGCCAATCATTACGCTGACGAACATCGCCAGCGTGATGGAGCCGGGCAGCAGATATTTCATATATTCGATATAGGGATAGAGCTCCACCACCTGAAGCTCGATCTGCTGCACTACGCGAGGCTCGACTTCCGGCTGATTGAGCGCTGCCACCAGTTGGGTCATCTCGTCTTCAAAGGTGGCGGTCATGAAGTTGTCAGTGTTATCGAGCACCAGACCAATGTGGGGCCGGGTTTGCTCATACACATTGCGCGAGAACTGCGGCGGAATCACCAGCCCGGCATTCAGGTCGCCGCGGCGGACGGCAGCAATCATGACTTGTTCGTCGGGATAAACGATTGGCTGGAAGGTACGTGCGTTGCTTTGGACGGCGCGCAGAGCTTCCATCACGCGGATGGCTTGCGGGCCGGTATCGTGTGAAACGATTCCAATCTTGGCGTCCTTAATCTTGCCGCCAAAGGCGTTGCCCAGCACAATGAGCTGGACAAGAGGAAAGACCATGGCGGCCACCATCAAGGCGGGCGAGCGAAAGAACTTGCGCAGATCGCGCTCCACGATCGCCATCATGCGCCCGCTCTTGAAGAAGGTGCGCATGCTTACTTGCCCCAAGCCACCGGAGACTGATAAAGCGGCGAATCCACAATCTGGTCGCGCAGCTGTCTTCCGGTGAAATGAACAAAAACGTCGTCCAGCGTGGTGCTCTGCACGGTGAGAGTCTTGACCACAACATTGGAGTGCACGGCTGTTTCCACAAGAGCAGTGGTTGTGCGTGAACCGTCTTCAGTGAGGATGCGATACATGTCCGCGCCTTCCGGCTGCACGGATTTCACGCCTACAAGGCCTTCCAGTGTCCTATGCCAGTTGGCGGGAGGCTGAAGAAATTGAGCTTCAATCACGCTTGACCCGGGGATACTGTTCTTGAGATTACGCGGCGTATCCAGCGCCACCAGCTTGCCGTGATCGACAATGGCAATGCGGTCGCAAAGACGGTCGGCTTCATCCATGTAATGAGTAGTAATCAGGACCGTGAGGTTCCGCTGCTGCTTGATGCTGGTAATCATTTCCCAAACGGCTACGCGGGAAACAGGATCAAGGCCGGTGGTGGGTTCATCGAGAAAAAAAATTCGCGGACGATGTACCAGGCCACGCGCAATCTCCAATCGTCGCCGCATGCCACCGGAGAGATTTCGCGCCGGAGCGTCACGCCACTGGTTGAGATCTACCAGGGTGAGCAGTTCGTCGATAGACTTTTCGCGGTCCGCGGCGGAAATACCATAGAGCTTGGAATAGATGCTCAGGTTTTCCCAGACGGTGAGATCGCCGTCACTGGTCATGGCCTGGGGAATCACGCCCATGGAGCGACGCGCGGTGTTGGGATTTTTGCGCACGTCAGCGCCTTCAATGATGGCGGTTCCGGAAGTGATGTCGAGCAAGGTGGTCATCATCCGGATCAGCGTCGATTTTCCTGCGCCGTTGGGGCCAAGCAGGCCAAAAATTTCACCCTCTTCCACCGCGAAAGAGACACCGTCAACCGCTGTGAAGTTCCCGAAGCGCTTCACGATGTCGATGACCTGAATCGCGTGCGTTGGCATCAGCGGCCTTCCACTTTGGCTTTAGGAACAAGGATTTCCGCCGTCATTCCGGGAACAAGATTTTTCTTGCTGTTATCCACTTGCAGCTTGAGCGCGATAGCTTTGATGTCGCGCTTGCGTCGGTTAACGTCACGCTGCGTGGCGAAGTCCGCTTCCGGCGCTTTGAAAATAACTTTGCCGGAGACCATATCCCCTGATGGGAGGCGGACATTCAAAGTGTCGCCAAGCGCGATATGCACCGCTTCTGTTTCCGGAATGGCTGCGCGAACCCAGGTGTCACTGAGATCAGTGATAATGGCGATGGGCTGGCCCAGATTCACCACTTCGCCTTCGCGGGCCGCTCGCACCGTGACGATTCCACTCACGGGCGCGGTGACCTTGGTATAGCCAAGGCGGGCTTCAGCGGCTTCCAATTGGGCTTTGGCATTCAACTGCTGTGCCCGCGTGGAGGCGACATTGCTCTGCGCGGCCTGAGTCTGGCGTGTATGCGCCTGGGCGGTTACCAGGTCTGCTTGCGCGGCGCGAGACTGGTCTTCCGCGGCACGGACCAAAGCCTGCTGTGCCTTAAGTTGCGCCTCAGCCTGGTCTGCCTGCTGCTGTGACGCGATACCTTGCTGCGCTAATGCAATGGAGCGCCGCGTGTCTCCCTGGATGCGCTGTAAATCAGCCTGCGCTTGCAGCAACGTTGCCTGGGCAGCGCGCAAACGAGCTTCAGCGTTGATCACTCCGCTGGAAGTCTCTCCGGCAGTCTGCTCTTCCGTGGCGCGTGTCTGTGAAACCTGATGGCGAAGGCTGGCCAGCACGGCTTCCGCAGCCTGACGATCCGCGGTGAGTTCCTGCGCATCAAGGACAGCGACGGTGTCTCCGGCTTTGACTTCAGTGCCTTCGTCAATGGCCAGTCGCTCAATGCGGCCGCTGATTTTTGGGCTGACGACCACCTGATTGGCGTCAACGGTGCCGATCAGCACCAGATCAGAAGAGTGGTCGACGGACAGAAAATAATAGATGGCGGCAATGACCAGAAGCAGTCCGAGAAAGGCGAAGAAGCGGTTGCGCGTGCTCATGGTTTGCAGACCTTCTGCGCCGCCGCCGGAGTAAAGATGGCGGCGCAAATGAAGTCGAGCACGGCGGCCCGGCGAGCGGCGATACGCTCCGGTGAAGCAGGATCGCCGGCGTGCATGAAGTGCTGCGCGGGCATGCTGATGAAATAGAAAACGATGGTGCCGATGATGGAAGTCACGGTCTGGATGGGGTCGACTTTGCGGAAATCGCCGGCGCTAATGCCTTCTTCAATAAGTTTTTCCAGCCGACTATATAAGGGCTTACCATGGCGCTCCATGATGCGGCTGGCAGCGGGTGAGAGCGCGCGGCCCGCGCTACGCATGAATTCGCGCTGCACCAGTCGCGGATAAACGGGCGCGCTGGCAATGTAGTCAAAGTGGGTCTGCGCATACAGAAGCAATCTTTCGCGCGGAGGAAGGTCTGGACGCTCCAGCACGCTCGCAACTCGCTCATGCAGGCCGGAAAAAACCTGGTCGAGCGCGGCGGCGTACAGGCCTTCCTTATCTTTGAAGTAGTAATAGAGCAGCGCCTTGTTGACGCCGGCGCGGCGCGCAATCTCGTCCGTACGAGCGCCGGTGACGCCTTCATGGGCGAACTCTTCCAACGCGGCTTTAAGGATTGCGGCACGGGTCTTTTCAGGTTCGCCGCGCGAGCCGGATTTGCCGGATTTGATGGCAGCAACCATTAATTAACTGGTTAGTTAATAATATCATTTTCTGCGTGAATGGCAAGCTGGAGGAATTTGGCAGAAGAGTAAAAGGGGCCTTTGGGGCTGTGTGCGTTTATGATGATGCGGCAAATAAATCATGCAAGGTGAGACGAATGGCCAATCCAATCAAAGCCTTTAACGCTAGAGACGGCGTCATATTCTGGATTATTTCCCTGGCGCTGTTTCTTCTGTGGGTGATATGTGTCAAAGCCTACAGTCTGGGCGGATGGATACATCTGGTATTGCCGCTGGCATTCTTGGCATTCGCATTTGGCGTTCATCGTGGATTACGCGGCTCTTTGAATATCGACGCGGACCGAACATACATTCCAAACTGGGACCCTGCCCGGCCAATGGAGTCTCTTAAGGAAATTCACGACTACGCTATTGATCAGGCGATCAGATCGATCGACTGGTATTGGAAGCACAAAGGCGCAAAGGCCCTCTTTTCGCAGACTGTAAGATTTTTTGCCTGGGTTCTTGCAGCCGTAAGCGGCATATTACCGATCCTCGCAAATCTTCTTTATAAAGCTGATTCGAGCAACCCGTTTCAAAGCCCTCTGGTGCCCTCATTACTACTGGGTCTTGCCGCAGCATTGTTAGGGCTCGACAAGGCTTTTGGATATTCCACAGGCTGGGCCCGTTATGTATTGACTGGCACGAATATTCGTAAAATCCTGGAGCAATTTCGTCTGGATTGGGCCGAACTAATGGCGCAGTCGGGCATTTCCGGACAAGGAAGCAATCCTATTGCGGCAACCCAGGTGGCTCCATTGATTGAGTGCGCGAAGCAATTCCGCATTGAGGTGGAAAACCAGGTGTTGCAGGAAACCAAAGACTGGATTACGGAATTCCAGACCAATACGGCACAGATGGAAAAAGACATTGCCACCCAGATTGCAAATCTGAAGACCCAGGTGGATAAAACCATTGCAGCGAGAACGGCGGCGAGCCAGCCCGGAACAATTCAACTCATCGTCGCTGATCCAAACAACAAGGCCGGCAATGGAGGTTTGCAAATCATCTTAATTGACAGCACCAATAAAACTATTCTTCAGGAACCGGTAATACCACCTAATTGGGCGAGCCGGTTTATTGCTCCAGGGACCTATCAGTTGAGACTTACCCTGAACAATGCACCGGTTGGCGGTACTCCGCTGGTGATTGTTTCCTCAGGAGCAAGCGCAACGGCGAACATTACGATTTAGACCGTCACCTAATTTGGAAAGATGATGAACGAGCATGGGTGGGTGGTGGGCAGACTCTTTGTTAAAATAAAGAGTTTGCCTTTCTTATCTCGCCATACTTAGGAATTGAATGCCTGAAACCATGCTTGCCATAGTGAAACCGGAGGCCGCGCCGGGAGCGGACGTCCGGCAGATGCCCGTTCCGCAAATTGGCCCGGATGATGTTCTGGTGAAAGTAAAGGTGGCGTCAGTCTGCGGCACCGATCTGCACATATACAACTGGGACCAGTGGGCGCAGAACCGCATCAAGCCGCCGCTGATTCCCGGCCATGAGTTTTGTGGAAACGTGGTCGCCGTGGGCAAGAACGTAACGGCGGTGAAGGAAGGCGATTTTGTTTCCGCGGAGATGCACGTGGCATGCGGCAAGTGCTACCAGTGCCGCACCGGCGAAGCCCACATCTGCCAGCACGTAAAGATCATCGGCGTGGACGCCAACGGCGCGTTTGCGGAGTTCGTGAAAATCCCCGAATCGAATATCTGGAAGATAGATCCCGGCATTCCAGCCGATTATGCCAGCGTGCTCGATCCGCTGGGTAACGCCGTGCACACGGTGCTTGCGGGAGAGATCGCCGCCAAGACCGTGGCAATCATCGGCTGCGGACCCATTGGCCTGTTCTGCATCGCGGTGGCGCGGGCCTGCGGCGCCAGTGAGGTGTATGCGCTGGAAATCAACGACCATCGGCGCAAGCTGGCGACAAAGATGAAAGCCGACCACGTCCTCAATCCCGCGAAAGATAACGTTTATGAACAGGTAATGGATGCGACGGGCGGCACCGGCGTGGACGTGATTCTGGAAATGTCCGGGCACCCTGATGCGATCCGGTTGGGATTCAAGATTCTGCGCCTAGGCGGACGCGCTTCTCTGCTGGGAATTCCATCCAAGCCGATGGAGCTGAACCTGGCCAACGACATTATTTTTAAAGGCGCGCTGGTGCAGGGCATCAACGGCCGGCTGATGTACAAGACGTGGTTCCAGATGAATGCGCTGCTTAAGGCTGGCAAGCTTGATCTTGATCCCGTGATCACAGACCGCATGCCGATGGCAGACTTCAGCAAAGGCATGGACCGGCTGAGGACAGGCGAGTCGAGTAAAATTTTGTTGTATCCGAATGGAACAATTAGCAAATAGCGGGCTGTTTCCGAAGTCTCGAGCGAAGCGAGAGATCCCTATAGCCGGTATGATTTCAAAGCTTGGAAAGTTTTCGATTTGAGCCAGAGAAGTCCATAAATCTGATGCATCCATATGAGAGTAGCGATCCCTCGCCCGCAAAGAACGCGGATTCGGGATTTCAGAAAAAGAGCAAAGTTATCAAATAAGGATTTTGACATGCCAACTACAGCTACCCGTCCCCAGCTTTCATACCTTGCCGACCAGATGAACGAGCTCAAGCAGAAGGGCACGCACTTTAAGCTGCGTGTGCTGGAAGACGCGCAAGCGCCGGAGTGTACGGTTGACGGCAAACATGTCATCAATCTGGCGTCGAACAATTACCTGGGGCTGACGACGCATCCCAGGCTGCGCGAAGCGGCCATCGCGGCAATCAAGAAATATGGCGTGGGATCGGGCGCGGTGCGGACAGTCAGCGGCACCATGTCCATCCATATGGAACTGGACGCGAAACTTGCGCGCTTCAAGAACCCTGAGGCCTGCGTGGTCTTTCAATCAGGCTTTGCGGCGAATGCGGGGACGGTTTCGGCGATCCTGGGCAAAGATGATTTCATTTCCGACGAGTTGAACCATGCCAGCATCATCGATGGCTGCCGTCTCTCTCGCGCCAAGATCCACGTCTTCCGGCACAAAGATGTCGCCGCCGCCGAGAAGCATCTCGCCGATCTCGCCGGCACTCCGGGCCGCAAGCTGCTCATCTCCGACGGCGTCTTCTCGATGGATGGCGACATCGGTCCGCTGCCCGGATTAGTCGAAGCCGCCGAACGCCACGGGGCGATCATGATGGTGGACGATGCACATTCCTCAGGCGTTCTAGGCCGCGAGGGCCGCGGCACCATCGATCATTTCGGACTGCACGGCCGCGTTCACATCCAGGTTGGCACGCTCTCGAAGGCCATCGGCGTCTTAGGCGGCTACGTTTGCGGCAGCCGCGATCTGATCGAGTTCCTCTACCACCGTGCCCGCCCGTTCCTGTTCTCGACTTCGCACCCGCCCGCCGTC